>JAEZEJ010000024.1 GCA_023417775.1 Actinomycetes bacterium
CGTTCCTGGGCGTCGGCCCAGTTGGCGATATTCCAGAAGGCCTTGACGTAGTCGCCCTTGACGTTGAGGTAGTCCAGGTAGAAGGCGTGCTCCCACATGTCGAGCTGGGAGATCGGGATCAGCGTCGCGGGGATATTGGACTGCTGGTCATACAACTGCACGATGACCAGCCGCTGTCCCAGCGTGTCCCAGGCGGTGATCGCCCAGCCCGAGCCCTGGATCCCGAGCGCGACCTGCTCGAACTGGGCCCGGTAGGCGTCGAAGGAGCCGAAGTTGTCCTCGATCGCCGCGGCCAGCTCGCCGGTGGGCTTGTCCCCGCCGTCCGGGGACAGGTTCTTCCAGAAGATCGAGTGGTTGATGTGGCCGCCGAGATTGAACGCGAGGTTCTTCTCCAGCATGTTGACCGTGTCGAACTTCTCGTTCGCGCGGGCCTCTTCGAGCTTCTCGATCGCGGTGTTCAGGCCATTGACGTAGTTCTGATGGTGCTTATCGTGATGCAGCTCCATGATCTTGCCCGAGATATGCGGATCCAATGCCCCATAGTCATACGGCAGATCCGGCAAAATGTACTCAGCCACGCGTCCTCCTTCTATTGCGCGAGCCGGTCGGTGGCTCGCGTCAGAGCGTTCTAGGGGAAGTAACACCCTCAGTCTCTCAGTCCTTCCGCGAGGCGCAAGATCGGGATGCGCGGGCGGCGTGAGCGGCTCGCGCGAGGCCCGATACCCTAGGCTGTTCGCAGGTACCGGCGAGTTGAGAGAAGGAGGGCAGGTGACCGAGCGCAGCGGCGAGCGGATCTTCACCGTTCCCAATCTCCTGAGCTTCGTGCGCATCGCCCTGGTTCCGGTATTCCTCTGGCTCGTGCTGGGCCCCGAATGGGACGTCGCCGCGTTGGCGGTCCTGGTCATCTCGGGCATCACCGACTATCTCGACGGCAAGATCGCCCGGTCTCTCGGACAGACCTCGAAACTGGGTGCCATCCTCGATCCGGTCGCGGACCGGCTCTACATCCTCGCCGTCGTGGTGGGTCTCGGCTTGCGCGAGATCATCCCCTGGTGGCTGGCGATCATCCTCCCGCTGCGCGATGTGCTGCTGTTCTCGCTGATCCCGTTCCTGCGCACCCGCGGCTACAGCGCGCTCCCGGTCCATTTCCTCGGCAAGGCCGCGACCGCCGGGCTGCTGTATGCCTTCCCGCTGCTGCTGCTCGGTGACGGCGTCGGGGTCGTCGCCGATCTCGCCAATGTGTTCGGCTGGGCCTTCACCATCTGGGGCGTCGGTCTGTACTGGTGGGCCGGCATCCTCTACACCTTCCAGCTGCGCCATCTGATGTCGACCACACCAGCGGTGCGCTCGACATGAGCGCGGGCGGGCGGTCAGGTCCGGAGGAAGCCGAGTCGCTGCTCGACAGGATCTGGGACACTGCCCTCGAGGACGAGTACTACACGCCGCACGACCGGCCACCCCGCCGCGCGCGGGCGCTGTCGGCGGTCACCATGATGGCCCTGGGCCTCCTGGTCGCCACGGCAGCGGTGCAGACCCGCGTCGGACAGCCGGCGAGCGATCTCGAGCGGGCGGCCGTGATCGGCGATATCGAGAACCGCGAGACCCTGGTGGCGAGCCAGCGGGCGCGGATCGACGATCTCACCGCCGAGGTCGAGGAGCTGCAGGCGGCCGGGGACCCCACCGGGGCCGACGGCTCCTCGCTCGGCATCGTGGCTGCCGCGGCGCCGGTCGAAGGGCCGGGTCTCACGGTGACGGCGTCCTCGGGTGACGGCGTGGGAGGTCAGATCACCGACCAGGATCTGCAGCTGCTCGCCAACGGCCTCTGGTACGCGGGGGCCGAGGCCGTCGCGATCAACGATCAGCGGCTGGGCAGTACTACGGCGATCCGCTGGGCGGGGGAGTCGGTGACGGTCAACTTCCGGCCGATCAACGAGCCCTATGAGATCACGGCGATCGGGCCGCCGAGCATGGGTGAGCGATTGCGGGCGAATCCCTCGGGGCGCCACTGGGAGCACCGGTCCGCCGAGGCCGGCGTCGCGTGGCGGATCGACGAGTCGGAGGCACTGAGTCTCCCGGCCGCCCCCGACACCCGCCTGCGTCTGAACCAGGCGATGAAGCTGGAGGAGGCCCCGTGATCCCCGTCATCGGTCTGGCGATCGGCATCGTGGCCGGCCTGGTGCTGCAGCCCACGGTGCCCGCGCCGCTGCAGCCCTATGTGCCGATCGCGATCATCGCCGCGCTCGATGCGGTGGTCGGCGCCGCTCGGGCCATGGGCGAGAAGCGCTTCGATGATCGGGTCTTCGTCGTCTCCTTCGTGTCCAATGTGCTGATCGCGGCCGCGATGGTGTTCCTCGGCGACCAGCTGGGCGTGGGCTCGCAGCTGTCGACCGGCGTGATCGTGGTGCTCGGCATCCGGATCTTCGCCAATGCCGCGGCGATCAGGCGGCAGATCTTCCATGCGTGAGCGTCGCCGTCGGCTGACCCGCCCGATGCAGCTGCTGATCGCGGTGCTGGTGGGCGCATTGGCCTTCGCGATCGTCGCGCAGTGGCGTGAAGACGAGCAGCGGGACTTCGCGGGCGTCCGCGGGGCCGAGCTCGGCGAGCTGTTGAAGTCCCTCGATGCGTCGAACCAGCGTCTCTCGCGGCAGATCACCGAGTTGACGGCCACCCGCGACGAGCTGCGGGACTCCACCGCCAGCGAGGAGCAGGCCGAGGAGGCGGCCCGCAAGCGCGCCGACGAGCTCGCGATCCTCGCGGGCACGGCCCCGGCGGCCGGGCCGGGCATCTCCGTCGACATCGCCGGTGGACGAGATGTCGTGACCGCGGCGGTGCTGCTGGACGCGATCGAGGAGCTGCGGGACGCGGGAGCGGAGGTGCTGGCGCTGAACGGCACCGCACGCGTCGTCGCCAATACGTACTTCCTCGACGATCGCGACGGCATCCGCGTCGGGGGCCGGCTGCTGGAGTCGCCTTTCGTCATCGAGGCGATCGGGGACCCGCACACCCTCGACGAGGCGGTGTTCTTCCGCGGCGGGCTCGCCGACCGGGTGGAGGCCGAGGGCGGTACGGTGACGGTCGAGCGTCGTGACCGTCTGACGATCACCGCCCTGGCCGACGCCACCGAAGCGCAGTACGCCCGATCAGCCTCGACCGACCCGGAGGAGACACCGTGATTCCAGAGGACCTGCACTACAGCCGCGAGCACGAATGGGTCCGTCTCGACGGCGATATCGCGACGGTCGGCGTGACGGCCTATGCGCAGGATCAGCTGGGCGACATCGTTTTCGTCGAGCTGCCCGCCGAGGGGGATGCCGTGGGTGCCGGCTCCGTGATCGGCGAGCTGGAGTCGACCAAGTCCGTCTCCGATGTGTTCTCGCCCGTCGACGGTGAGGTCGTCGAGCGCAATGACGCCCTGGAGGCCGCTCCGGAGATCATCAACAGCGATCCCTATGGCGAGGGATGGCTGCTGCGGATCCGGGTCGCGGGGGATGCCACGGCCGGGTTGCTGGACGCCTCCGGATACGCCGCCCATATCGCGGGCTGAGCGCCGCCGTCTATGGTGCTCGCGGGCTCTGTCGCGGGCCTGGTGCTCCTGCTAGGTTGGAGCCTGACGGTGAAGGTGACCTTGAGACTGAAGAGGAGTTGGTGATCGATGTCCACGCCGGGTGGTGCCGACGACGACACGAACATGTTCCCGGCGATCGACGCCGACACCGAGGAGATGTCGGCCTCCGATATCTCCGCTGTCGAGAGCCTTCCCGCTGGCAGCGCGATGCTGCTGGTCCAGCGGGGCCCCGATGCCGGTTCGCGTTTCCTGCTCGATGCCGAGCAGGTCTCGGTCGGCCGGCATCCGTCGAGCGATATCTTCCTCGACGACATCAGCGTCTCGCGTCGGCACGCGGTGTTCACGCGTCGTGAGCAGGGCTATGTGGTCTCCGACCTCGGCAGCCTCAACGGCACCTATGTGAATCGTGACCGCATCGACGGCGATATCGCGCTCAACGGTGGTGACGAGGTCCAGATCGGCAAGTACCGGCTCATCTACTTCCCGGGCTCGTCCCAGGACGGCTCGGCGTGAGCGAAGCCCTCGGCGAACGGCCGGCGCGACTGGGGATCGGCAAGGTCCTCGAGGAGCTGCGGCCCGACTTCCCCGAGCTGACGCTCAGCAAGCTGCGTTACCTGGAGACCGAGGGCCTGGTCGAGCCCGAGCGCACCGCCGCGGGCTACCGCAAGTACTCCTATGACGATGTCGAGCGGTTGCGCTTCGTGCTGCGGATGCAGAAGGAGAAGTTCTGGCCGCTCGGCCACATCCGTCAGGTGCTCGACGAGATCGATCGCGGTGCGATGCCGGAGTTCGACGCCCCGACGCTGTTCGTGCCGGAGGTCGCGGTCGGAGAGGACGGTCTGCCGACCGTCGACACCTTCACCGAGGGGCGGGGGTCGACGCGACTGACCCGCGAGGAGCTCCTGGAGGCCGCGGGCATCGATGAGACGGTGCTGACGGAGATCGAGGACTTCCAGTTGATCCGTCGCCGTCCGCATCAGCGCTTCTACAGCCGCGACGATCTGCAGGTCGCCGCTCTGGTCGGCACGATGACCGGCCTGGGCATCGAACCCCGGCATCTGCGCGGCTTCCGGGCGGCCGCCGATCGCGAGGCCGCCCTGCTCGACCAGGCGATACCGCGGGGTTCGCGATCGAATCCCAATGCGGCGGCACAGGTCGCCGAGCTCGCGGCCACGATGGTGCGGCTGCACGCCGTCCTGGTACGCGGGGAGCTGCGAGGCTGAGCCATGCGCGAACTCGAGGTCATCGGCGTCCGGGTCGAGATGCCGACGAGTCAGCCGCTCGTCCTGCTGCGCGAGCTCGACGGCGATCGCTATCTGCCGATCTGGATCGGTGCGGTCGAGGCGGCGGCGATCGCCCAGGCCCAGCAGGGCACGGCATCGCCGCGGCCGCTGACCCACGAACTGCTCGCCACGGTGATCGACGCGCTGGGCGATGACATCGACGAGGTCCGGATCGTCGATGTGCGCGACGGCGTGTTCTTCGCGGAGCTGGTCTTCGCCTCCGGAGCCCTCGTCTCGGCACGCCCGAGCGATGCCATCGCGCTGGCCCTGCGGGTGGGCGCGTCGATCCTCGGTGCCGAGGACGTCCTCGATCAGGCCGGCATCGCTCAGGACGAGGACGAGGAGGCGCAGGTGGAGCGGTTCCGGGAGTTCCTTGAGTCGGTGGATCCGGAGGACTTCGAGGGCTGAGCCCCGAAGAGTCCGCGACACGCCGCGCCGGTCGTGGACGCGAGCAGACCTTCACCCTTAACTTGAGGGTGCACGTGGAAGTACACGAGTGTCGTTCCACGCGGTAGACTTCCCCTCACGGCCACGCAGGAAGGCGCACGATGATCGATCCGACCCACGGAGATGACTCCGCTGAGGCGCGTCAGCGCGCGGGCGACCAGGGACTGCTGTTCAACGACGACCTCGCGCCGCTGCCGCAGGACACGGGCTTCCGCGGCCCGACGGCCTGCAATGCGGCCGGTATCACCTACCGCCAGCTCGACTACTGGGCGCGCACCGGTCTCGTCGTCCCCACCGTCCGCGATGCCACCGGGTCGGGCACCGCGCGGCTGTACTCCTTCAAGGACGTGCTGCTGCTCAAGATCATCAAGCGCCTCCTGGACGCGGGGGTCTCGCTGCAGCAGATTCGCACGGCGATCGATCACCTCCGCCAGCGCGGCACCGACGACCTCACCCAGGTCACCTTGATGAGCGACGGCGCGAGCGTCTACGAGTGCCGTTCCGCCGACGAGGTCATCGACCTCCTGCAGGGCGGACAGGGCGTCTTCGGCATCGCGATCGGCGGCGTCTGGAAGGAGATCGAGGGCACCCTCCTCGAGCTGCCTACCGAGCGCGCCGAGGCCGCTGCCGACATCACCGACGAGCTCGCCGCGCGACGCGCCCGCAAGTCCAGCTGACAGCCCCACTCCTCGATGTCCTAGACTCGAGGCGCTGTAGACGCGCGTGGGAGAGTCCGTTCCTTCGTGTGCGGCGCCGAAGGGGCAATTCCTCCCCGGAACCTCTCAGGCACCCGGACCACGTGATCGAGGCACCTCTGAAGCGATGCGACAGAGGGGGAGGCGCTCTGACCGCCGACCCAGGAGTTCCTCGTGACGTCCGCGCCGTTCGCTTCCCGCCATCTCGGCCCACGCCCCTCCGACCAGCTCGCGATGGCTCAGCGGGTCGGCTTCGACTCCCTCGACGAGCTGATGTCCGCCGCCCTGCCGCGCTCCATCGCCGGTGCTGGCGAGCTCCGGCTCCCACCGGCGATCGGTGAAGCCGAGGCGATCGCCCGACTGCGGGCCCTGGCCGCCAAGAACACTCCCGGCACGGCGATGATCGGCCTCGGCTATCACCCCACCGAGACTCCCGCGGTGATCCGCCGCAATGTCCTGGAGGACCCGGCCTGGTACACGGCCTACACGCCCTATCAGCCGGAGATCTCGCAGGGACGCCTCGAGGCGCTGCTGAACTTCCAGACCATGGTGAGCGATCTGACCGGCCTGCCGACCGCGAACGCCTCCCTGCTGGACGAGGGCACGGCCGCCGGCGAGGCGCTCACCGTGATCCGGCGGGCCTCCCGTGGCAAGGACCTGCGTCCGATCGTGATCGACGCTCGTCTCGCCCCGCAGACCCTGGCGGTGCTGCGCACCCGCGCGGAGGCCATCGGCATCGAGCTGATCGAGGAAGACCTCGTTGCCGGCACCGGCTCGCTCGACGACGCGGCGGGTGTGGTGATCGCCTATCCGGCGGCCGACGGTCAGCTCACCGACCCCACCCCGGCGATCGAGGCGGTGCACGGGGCCGGCGGGCTGGCGGTCGTCGTCGCCGACCCGCTCGCCCTCGTCGCCCTGCGGTCGCCCGGTGAGCTCGGAGCGGACATCGTCGTGGGCTCCGCCCAGAGATTCGGCGTGCCGATGTTCTACGGAGGCCCGCACGCCGCCTTCATGGCCGTCCGCGAGGGCCTGGAGCGCCAGCTCCCCGGACGGCTCGTCGGCGTCTCGGTCGATTCCGCCGGTCAGCCGGCCTACCGGCTCGCACTGCAGACCCGCGAGCAGCACATCCGCCGTGAGAAGGCGACCTCCAATATCTGCACGGCCCAGGTGCTGTTGGCGGTCGTCGCGGGCATGTACGCGGTGTACCACGGGGCCGAGGGACTGCGCGCCATCGCTCTGTCGGTCCATCAGCACGCCGCGACCCTCCACGACGCCCTGGCCGACGGGGGAGTCGAGACCACGCATACGGAGTTCTTCGACACCGTCGTCGCGCATGTCCCCGGCCGGGCGACGCAGATCGTGGCCGCGGCGCGAGCTGAGGATCTGCACCTCTGGCCCGTCGATGACGACCACGTTCAGATCGCCTGCTCGCAGGTCACGACGCTGGAGCACGTGAACCGGGTCCTCGACGCCTTCGGCATCGCGCGGCGTGAACTGCTGAGCGGGCACACCTACCTGCCCGAGCCGCTCATCCGCCACGACGAGATCCTCACGCATCCGGTCTTCACCGAGCACCGCAGCGAGACTCAGCTGCTGCGGTACCTCCGCCGGCTGAGCGACCGTGACTACGCCCTGGACCGCGGGATGATCCCGCTCGGCTCCTGCACGATGAAACTGAACGCCACCACCGAGATGGAGCCGATCAGCTGGCCCGGGTTCGCCGACCTCCACCCCTTCGTGCCCGCGGAGGCGGCTGCCGGGATGATCGAGCTGATCGAGACCCTCGAGGAGTGGCTCACCGAGGTGACCGGGTACGCCGCGGTATCCGTGCAGCCGAATGCCGGCTCCCAGGGGGAGCTCGCCGGTCTGCTGGCGATCCGCTCCTATCACCGCAGCAGGGGGGAGACGCAGCGTGATATCTGCCTGATCCCCAGCTCGGCGCACGGGACCAATGCGGCTTCGGCCGTGATGGCGGGGATGCGTGTGGTGATCGTGGCCGCCTCCGAGGCGGGTGAGGTGGACCTGGACGACCTGCGCGCGATCTGCGAGCGGCACGCGGACGAGATCGCGGCCATCATGGTGACCTATCCGTCCACGCACGGGGTCTACGAGCACGGCATCACCGAGCTGTGCGATGTCGTGCACGGCGTGGGCGGTCAGGTGTATGTCGACGGCGCCAATCTCAACGCGCTGCTCGGACATGCGCGTCCGGGCGACTTCGGCGGAGATGTGTCGCATCTGAACCTGCACAAGACCTTCTGCATCCCGCACGGCGGCGGTGGCCCGGGAGTCGGGCCGGTGGCTGTCGCCGAGCATCTCGTGCCCTTCCTGCCGACCCATCCGCTGCACCCCGATGTCGATCGCCGCGCGGACCACGGCGCGATCTCGGCCGCGCCGTACGGGTCGGCCGGCATCCTGCCGATCCCGTATGCCTATATCGCGATGATGGGGCCCCGAGGCCTCACCGATGCGACCTCGGTGGCGGTGCTCGCGGCGAACTATGTGGCCGCCCGCCTGCGTGACGCGTTCCCGGTGCTCTACACCGGGGAGAACGGGCTCGTCGCCCACGAGTGCATCCTCGATGTGAAGTCGGTCGCCGGGCCGGCCGGTGTCACGATCGACGATGTCGCCAAGCGACTCATCGACTACGGATTCCACGCGCCGACCATGAGCTTCCCGGTCGCGGGCACCCTGATGGTGGAGCCGACCGAGTCCGAGGATCTCGCGGAGCTCGACCGCTTCTGCGATGCCATGGTGGCGATCCGCGCGGAGATCGACAAGGTGGCGGCGGGGGAGTATCCCGACGGTGCCTCGCCCCTCGCGAATGCGCCGCATGCGGCCCGCGAGCTGTTGGACTGGTCGCACGGCTATGACATCGCCGAGGGGGTCTTCCCGTCCGGTAGGACCCAGGACAAGTACTGGCCGCCGGTGGGGCGGATCGACCAGGCCTATGGCGACCGGAACCTCATGTGCGCCTGTCCGCCGCCCGATGCCTTCGCCGCCGTGGACTGACCCGCGACGGCCGGGTGAGCTCCCCGACGTGGAAGACTGAAGACGATCGACAGCTGAAAGGGGCGGCATGAGCTCGCTCGTGGTCTACCTGACCAGCGCCTACGCCCTGGTGATCGGGCTCTACGCCGCCTGGCACAGCTGGCGCGGCTACCGCTTCAGCAATCCGCTGTTCTACGCGCTCGCCGTGCTCCAAGTCGCCCTGATCGGCATCCTCATCGGATCGATCGTCGCCTACAACGCGCGCGACCACGATGTCGATGCCGTGCTCTTCTTCTCCTATCTCGCGACCGTCGTCCTGGTGCCGCCGATCGCGGTCTTCTGGGGCGTGGTCGAGCGTTCGCGATGGGGGACCGGGGTCGTCGCGATCGCGATGATCACCGTGGCGGCCCTCATGTTCCGTCTCCAGGGCATCTGGACCGGCGGCGGCGCCGTCTTCTGATCCCCGCCCGTCCTGACCTGGGCGGTGAGTGGTCAACCATCCGTGTCATCGGGGCGGCCGACGCGGCGGTTGACTGCTCACCGACACCCGGCACCGCGCGATGTCGGTGGGTCATCACCCACCGAGGGTGCCCCGGTGGGTGATGGTGCACCGATATCGAGGCGGTCATGATCGCGGTGGGTCATCAACCACGTCGGCGGGGCCGACGATGCGGGTGGTTGACCACTCACCGCCCGGACCCATGGAAGCGGGGGACCGGAGCCGACCTCGTCCGAGATGGGGAGGCGTGGGCCAATAGGCTGGGCTCATCATGGCGACTGACACTCACACCTCGCACGGATTCGGCCGCGTCGTCGTGGCCGTGTACGCCGTATTCGCTCTGTCGGCCTCGGCGCGGTCGCTGTACCAACTCGCCACCAAGGCGGACGAGGCGCCGTTCGCCTATGCGTTGTCCGCCGTCGCCGGACTGGTCTACATCGTGGCCACCTATGCGCTCGCCACCAATCGCCAGCGCCTCGCGACGTGGACGATCGGCTTCGAGCTCGTGGGTGTGATCATCGTGGGGCTGCTCACGGTCTTCGACGCGGCGTTGTTCCCCGATGCCACGGTGTGGTCGACCTTCGGCATCCAGTACGCCTTCGTGCCGCTGGTCCTCCCGATCGTCGGCCTCTGGTGGGTCTACCGCAATCGCACCTCGCGGGTCTGATCCGCGTGCGAGCGCGTCCTTATGCCTTCCGTTCGCGATGGGTGCTGCCCGTGGGACGCGAGGAGCTGTGGGACACCCTGGTGGCGCTGCTCCACTCCGAGGATCCGCTGCCGTGGTGGGGGTCGGTGCGGGCGATCGGCCAGGCCGAGGGCGAGCTCCGGCTGGAGGCCGACACGGGCATCGGCTACCGGCTGCGGTTCACGGTCACCGACCTGCGCATCGACCGGCCCGAGCAGCTGACCTTCTCCGCGGACGGCGACCTGCGGGGGAGAGCAGTGGTGCGCTTCGTGCCCGCACCCCAGGCGACCACGGTGCTGCTGATCGACTGGGATGTCGTTGCGACCCGGGCGTGGATGCGCTGGGCCGATCCACTGGCTCGCCCGCTCTTCGTGGCCTCACATGCGGTGATGATGCAGCGCGGGGAGCGTCGGCTCGCCCGCTGGCTCGTCGGCGGTCCTACCTCGTCGTGATGGTGACGTCGACGCCGTCTCCCAGGTCCTTGCCGAGGCGTTTGCGGATCTTGGCGCTGAGGGACACCATGTGCCCGCCGGTACCCGTGACCATCGCTCCGATGTTCTCCAGTTGGACATCGTCGATGCGCGCGTCGACCCTGACGGTCCTGCCCGTGCCGAAGAAATCGGCGGAGCCGGGGATCTCGATGCAACTCCACATCTCGCCCTTGACCTCGACACCGATGGTCGTCTGAAAACTCAGTTCCTTCGCGCCCACCGGGACAGCCTAGTGTGCGAGGCGCGATCGCGTGGGTGACGGTTGAGGGCATCCGGAGTCCCCGGTGCGCTACGGTGTGCCGATGTCATCGGATCGCGGGTGGACCCAGGTCGGCGACGGGGTGTTCCAGCGTCGCTACCCGCCTCTGGATCTGTCGGTGGGCGTGGTCCTCGGACCGGCCGGGGCGACCGTGGTCGACACCGGTGGCACCCTGGGGGAGGCCGGCGCGATCCTGCGCGACGTGAGCGAGGCCTTCCAGCTCCCGGTGGTCGCGGCGATCAACACCCACGCGCACTACGATCACGTCTTCGGCAATCAGGTATTCGCCGCCCTGGGCATCCCGGTCTACGGGCACCACCGGATCCCTGCCCACTTCGCGGCGCACGAGGGCCCCCGGCTCGCGGCCGTGCTCGCGGATCCGCTGCGTGAGCCGGACAAGGAGTGGGACGGTGTCGAGCTCACACCGCCATCGGTGCTCATCCGATCGGCTCTCGAGGTCGACCTCGGCGGCCGGGCGCTCGAGCTCATCCCGATCGATCCCGGGCACACCGACACCGACCTCGCCGTCCTCATCCCGGACTGCCGGACCTGGTTCCTCGGCGACGTGATCGAGGAGTCGGGTCCGCCGATGTTCGGATCGGGGTCCTACCCCCTCGCCTGGCCCGCCGCGCTGCGCTCCCTGATGCGCGAGATGAGGGCCGGGGACACGATCGTGCCGGGCCACGGGGCGGCGGTCGACCGCGACTTCGTCGATCGACAGGAGCAGCGGCTCCGCGCTGTCGCGGACGAGATCCGGCGGCGGTACGCGCCCGGACTCGCCTCCGATGAGGTCGACGTGCCGGACTCGCTGCTCGATCAGTGGCCCGAGCGCTTCCTGCGCTCCGCCTTCCGGGAGGGCTTCGCCCACCTCGACGAGGGCTCGGAAGCCTGACGCGTCGAGGCTCAGCCGTCCAAGACGCCGACGACATCGCCGATGACGACGATCGCGGGTGAACCCGCCCCGGCCTCGGCCGCGCGCTCGGCGATCGTGCCCAGGGTGCCGACCGTGACACGCTGCTGAGGCGTGCACCCCCGCTCGACGACGGCCGCGGGGGTGGAGGCCTCGTGGCCGTTCGCCACGAGCTCGGCGGTGGTCGCAGGCAGTCTCCGCACGCCCATGAGGAGCACCAGCGTGTGATCGCCGCGGGCCGGCAACTCGCCGAGCTGTTCGTGTCCCGTGACCACGCTGAACCCGCGAGCCACACCGCGATGGGTGACGGGGATGCCGGCGGCCGCCGCCACGGCGATCGCGCTCGTGATGCCCGGCACGACCTCGGGCTCGATCCCGGCCTCGCGACAGGCGAGCAGCTCCTCGCCGCCGCGGCCGAATACATAGGGGTCGCCGCCCTTGAGCCGGACCACGACCTTGCCCGCCTGTGCTCGATCCACGATCAGCCGGTTGATCTCATGTTGCGGGATCGGGTGGCGATCCGGCATCTTGCCGACATCGATCACCTCGACATCGGGGTCCAGCTCATCGAGGACGGCGAGCGGCGCCAGCCGATCGGTGATGACGACATCGGCCTCGGCCAACAGCCTCCGTGCCCGGGCCGTCAGCAGACCCGGATCGCCCGGGCCGCCTCCCACCAGGGCGACCTTGCCGCCGGGGTGGTGGGTGCGATGCCGTAACGGGAGCTCGCCCGTCTCGATCGCGGCCACGAGGCCGTTGCGCAGCATCGCGGCACGTCGGGCGTCGCCGCCGGCGTTGACGGCCAGCGTGATGTCGTCGACGCGGCCGGTGGCGGGTGTCCAGGCAGTGGCATGCTCGGGATCGCCGCCCTTGAGGCACCAGATCCGCGCCTCCTCGGCGTCCCGCGCGACCAGGTCGTCGATGGCGGGTTCGGCGGTCGCCGTCTGCACGAGCCACGCCCCGGCGAGGTCACCTGCCTGGTAACCCCGACGCCGCCAGGTGAGCGACTCCCGCGTGATCGTCGCGGCCAGCGACTCGGTCACCTCGGGCGCGATCACGACGATGTCTGCTCCGGCGTCCACCAGCGACGCGATCCGGCGGGTCGCCACGTGCCCGCCGCCGACCACGACGACACGACGTCCGGTGATCCGCAGCGACAGCGGGAAGAGCGCGTCCGTCACCGTCAGACGCCCGCGGTGGCGAGCAGGGCGTCGCCCACCATCCCGGCCGCGAGCGTGTTGCCATCATGCGGATCGACGATGAGGAAGGCACCCGTGCTGCGCGATGCGAGATAGGGCTCGGCCGGGACGGTGGCCGCGAGGCGCAGCGTGACGTGACCGATGTCGTTCAGCTCCAGGGAGTCCGCAGGCAGCACCGATGCGCTGTCGAGGTCGAGGCGACCGGAGACCGTCTTCACCAGCGCCTGCACCGTGCGGGTCCCGTGCTTGACGAGGACCTTGGACCCTGGGCGCAGGGGCGCATCGGAGAGCCAGGCGAGGGTGCCATCGATGTCCTGGGTGAGCTCGGGACGATCCTCGGCGGAAGCGATCAGATCGCCCCTGCTGATGTCGATGTCGTCGGCGAGCCGCAGGGTCACGGACTGCGGTGCGAAGGCCTCGTCGAGCTCCTGCCCGGCCTGGTCGATGCCGATGACCCGGCTGGTACGACCGCTCGGCAGTGCGGCGATCTCGTCGCCGACCCGCACCACGCCCGAGGCGATCTGCCCGGCGTAGCCGCGGTAGTCGCGGAAGCGCTCGTCGGCGGCGCTCTGCGGCCGGATGACGAGCTGCACGGGGAGACGCAGCGGCTCGCTGTCCGGAGCGCCCTTGGGCGACAGCTCCTCGAGATGCTCCAGGACGCTGGGCCCGCCGTACCACGGGGTGCGGTCCGAGCGGGTGACGACATTGTCCCCGGCCAATGCCGAGACCGGGATGGTGGTGACATCGGGCATGCCGAGGTCGCGCGCCGCGGCGACCACGTCGGCGGCGACGGAGTCGTAGACGTCCTGGTCGTAGTCGACGAGGTCGATCTTGTTGATGACGACGACCACGTGCGGGACGCGCAGCAGCGAGGCGACGGCCAGATGGCGGCGCGTCTGCTCCTGCAGGCCGCCACGGACGTCGACGAGCACGACGACGACATCGGCCGTGCTCGCCCCGGTGACGGTGTTACGCGTGTACTGCACATGGCCGGGGCAGTCGGCCAGGATGAAGGTGCGGTGCGCGGTCGCGAAGTAGCGGTAGGCCACGTCGATGGTGATGCCCTGCTCGCGCTCGGAGCGCAGGCCATCGGTCAACAGCGCGAGATCGGCGGCGGCGAGGCCGCGGTCGCGGCTCACCCGCTCGACCGCGTCGAACTGATCGGCGAGCACCGACTTGGAGTCGAAGAGCAGTCGCCCGACGAGGGTCGACTTGCCGTCATCGACCGAACCGGCCGTCGCCAGTCGCAGCAGAGTGCTCATCAGAAGTAGCCTTCCTTCTTGCGATCCTCCATGGCCGCCTCGGAGATCCGGTCGTCGGCGCGCGTCGCGCCCCGCTCGGTGACCCGGGTGGCAGCGACCTCGGCGATGACATCCTCGACGGTCGAGGCCGGGCTGGCGACCGCGCCCGTGCAGGACATGTCGCCGACCGTGCGGTAGCGCACCTGCCGCGTGGTCACCGTCGCACCCTGGCGGGGCTCGGAGTGGGGGCCCACTGCCAGCAGCATGCCGTCGCGCTCGAAGACCTCGCGGTCGTGGGCGTAGTACAGGCCCGGCAGTTCGATCTTCTCCGCGCCGATGTACTGCCAGATGTCCAGCTCGGTCCAGTTGCTGAGCGGGAAGACCCGCACGTGCTGGCCGGGGGTGTGGCGGCCGTTGTAGAGATTCCACAGCTCGGGACGCTGATTGCGCGGGTCCCACTGGCCGAACTCGTCACGCAGGCTGAACACCCGCTCCTTGGCTCGGGCCTTCTCCTCGTCGCGACGCCCGCCGCCGAAGACGGCATCGAAGCGATGCTCGGAGATGGCATCGAGCAGCGGCTGCGTCTGCAGCGGGTTGCGAGTGCCGTCCGCGCGCTCGCGCAGGCGGCCGTCGTCGATGTAGTCCTGGACGCGGGCCACCTCCAGGCGCAGGCCGAGCCGCTCGGCGGTCTCGTCGCGGAACTGCAACACCTCGGGGAAGTTGTGGCCGGTGTCGACGTGCAGGACCGCGAAGGGCACCGGCGCGGGCCAGAAGGCCTTGACCGCCAGGTGCAGCATCACGACGGAGTCCTTGCCGCCGGAGAACAGGATCACCGGACGCTCGAACTCGGCGGCGACCTCGCGGATGATGTGGATCGACTCGGACTCCAGCCATTGCAGCTGGCTGAGCTCGCGGGAAGGTGTGAGGGTCATGGTCTCGTCTCTCAGGTGTGCAGTCCGCACTCGGTCTTGTCCAGGCCGGCCCAGCGTCCGGAGCGGGGATCCTCCCCGGGCGCCACGCGGCGGGTACAGGGGGCGCAGCCGATCGAGGGATAGCCGTCGTTCACGAGTGGATTGACGATGACATCGTGTTCGGCGGCATAGCCCAAGAGGTCGTCCCAGGACCAGGCGGCCAGCGGATTGACCTTCACCAGGCCGTTCTTGTCGTCCCAGGTGACGAAGGGCGTGTTCGCGCGGGTCGGCGCCTCGTCCCGGCGGACACCGGTGATCCACACCTCGTACTCGCCGAGGGTGCGCTGGAGCGGCTCGACCTTGCGCAACTGGCAGCACAGGCCCGGATCGCGCTCGTACAGGCGTGGGCCGTATTCGGCATCCTGCTCCGCGACGGTCTGCCGCGCGGTGACATCGACGATGCTGAGCTCCAGCTGCGACTCGACCGCGTCGCGGGTGCCGATCGTCTCGGCGAAGTGATAGCCGGTCTCCAGGAAGAGGGTGTCGACCCAGGGGAGATGGCGGGCGACGACATGGGGGAGGACCGCGTCGGCCATCGAGCAGGCGACCGCCGTGCGGTACCCGAACTCCTCGGCCACCCAGGCGAGCACCGAGCCGGTGTCCGCCTCGGCGAACCGCGTCTGTGCCTCGCCCGCGATCGTCCGCAGTTCCTCAGTGGAACGCTTCGGCGCGAGCAGCCCGGGGCGCTCGGCGCGGTGCTGCTCACGGGCTCGGTCGTGGGCGAGCTGCCGCTCGCGCCGCTCGGCCAGGGTTAGCGGTGTGGCATTCATGAGGGCTTCAGCCTAGGTCGGGAGCTGCGCCGCCATCGCACTGTCCGAATGGCGGACCGTCGAGAACGGGGCGATGCTGGACGCGTCAATCGGTTCCAAGCTCGACGAAGGGATAGCGACCATGTGGGCCACCATCTTGTGGATCGCCTCGGTGATCATCGGCATTATCGGCATCATCCGTCTGCTGCAGCGCGACATCGTGATGGGCATCATCCTCATCGTCGTCGCCCTGCTCGTGGGCCCCGGCGGTGTCAGCATCTTCACCTGATCGCCCGCCGGGCCGAGGTGGCGCCGTCTCTCGGTCCGGCGTCACCTCGGCTCGGCGGCGGACGTCGCCCCGAACGGCTAGATTCGTCCCATGGCACGCTTCATCGACATTCACCCGGTCACCCCGCAGCAGCGAACCGTCGACCAGGCGGTGGCGGTTCTCGCCGATGGAGGGTTGATCGCCTATCCGACCGACTCCGGGTACGCGCTCGGCGCGCAGCTCGGCAATGCCGAGGCGCTGGACCGGATCCGGTCCATCCGCGATCTCGACGCCAAGCACCACTTCACCCTCGTCTGCCGAGACTTCTCCCAGCTCGGGCAGATGGTGCACGTCGACAATGCCGTGTTCCGCGCGGTCAAGGCGGCGACCCCCGGGTCCTACACCTTCATCCTGCCCGCGACCCGCGAGGTGCCGCGCCGGCTCCTCCAGGCGAAGAAGAAGACCGTCGGCGTCCGCATCCCCGATCACCGGATCAGCCTGGCGCTGGTGGAGGCGCTCGGTGAGCCGCTGGTGTCGACGACGCTGATCCTCCCGGGTCAGGAGAACGCCATGACGGCCGCGTGGGAGATCAACGAGGAGCTCGACGGCCGGGTCGATGCCATCATCGACGCCGGCGAGGATGTCCCGGCGGAGCCCACCACGGTGGTCGACCTGTCCGAGGGTGTCGCCGAGATCGTGCGGGTGGGCGCGGGGGATCCGACTCCCTTCGAGTGACACGCCCTAGTCGTCGCCATCGAAGAGTCCTCCGTCGAGGAGCCAGTGGTTGCGCAGGCGCAGTGCCCGCTCGGTGCTGGCCACCAGGGTCGCGACCAGGAGCGCGATGTTCAGCCAGGCGGGCAGGACGAATGGCGAGGTGAAGGTGCCGAGGTGCTCCGCGACCGGCGGGATGTGCGAGACCTGGTCGACGATCTGGGGGATGCCGAGCACCACGGCGATGAGCAGCACGACGATCGAGGTCAGACCGATCGCCCGTCCTACGAACGGGTGCCGGCGCTCCAGTCGCGCGCGTCGCCCCTCCGCGGACGCCGGATCGGGCGCCAGCTGACGTTCCGAGCCGTCCGCGGCGACGAAGTGGCAGCGTTTGAGGCCGAACTGGCTCGTGACCACCTCGATCGCGCCGCCAGGCACCGAGAAGGTGGCCGGCAGCGTGGACTGGGCGTGATGCCGGCCGTCCCGGTACAGCTGTGCGAGCACCTCGCCGTCGTCATCTCCCCAGAGCCGCACGTCCACGGACCACGCGTGCATCTCACCGTCCTCATCGGGCAGGTCGATGTGCAGCAGCGCTCGCGACAGCGGCTGCCACCAGCGATAGGGCTGGAGGGGGTGCCCATCGCCCGCCTTGACGCGTCGAGCGGCGCGGCGCCGTTTCCAGTCCGAGAACACGACCATCAGCCTAGTGGTCGCTCGCGGTCCGAGCCCGATCCTGGAGACCGATGGCACATGTATTTAGCGTAAGTAATGAGCTAGGCTAAAGAGATGCCGACCGACTCGCAACGACTCGCCCTCTCGGTCGCACGTCTCAACCGCCGGCTGCGTCAGGAGCGGCAGTCCACCCTGACGCCGACGCAGTTATCCGTGCTGGGAGTGATCGCCGAGATCGGTCCCGCCACGCCCAGCGCCATCGCGGCCGTCGAGCGGGTGCGACCGCCGTCGATCACCCGCACCTTGAACTTCCTCGTCGAGTGCGGCTACGTCTCGCGCTCTCCCGATCCGAACGACGGCCGGCAGTTCCTCATCGAGCTCTCCGTCGGCGGGGACCGTATCCTCGCCGACGAGCGCGAGCGGCGGGATGCGTGGCTGGAGGAGCGTCTCGCCGGTCTCGGCGAGGCCGATCGGCGACTGTTGCGAGAGGCGACACCGATCCTGACGCGGCTGGCGGAGGCGGAGTGAGCCCCACGTTCAGCGCGCTGTCCGTCCGCAACTATCGCATCTACGCGATGGGCGGGCTCGTCTCGAATATCGGCACGTGGCTGCAGAACACCGCCCAGGCCTGGCTGGTCCTCCAGCTGACCGGCTCGGGTGCTGCTCTGGGCATCACCGTCGCCCTGCAACTCCTTCCTTCACTGCTGTTCTCGCCGATCGCCGGTGTGCTGGCCGATCGGATGTCCAAGCGCCGCCTGCTGGCGATCATGCAGCTCGGCATGGCGATGCCGGCCGGCGTGCTCGGTGTGCTGGCCGTGACGGGACTGGTCGAGCCCTGGCATGTGTACGTGCTGACCTTCGTCTTCGGGGCCGCGCGCGCTTTCGAGGCACCGGCCCGGCAGTCCTTCGTCAGCGAGATGGTCGATGTCGAGCGGCTCGCCAATGCCGTGTCGCTGAACTCGGCCTCGTTCAACTCGGGTCGGCTGATCGGCCCCGGCCTCGCGGGACTGCTGATCGCCGCCCTCGGTTCGGGGGTCGACGCCACGGGCTGGGTCATCATCATCAACGCCCTGAGCTACAGTTTCGCCCTCCTGGCGCTCGTGGTCATGGACGGCACAGAGTTGCACCGGCCGCCCTTCGGCGGGCGGGGCCGCGGGGCGGTGCGTGAGGGGATGCGCTATGTGCGATCCCGCCCGGACCTGCTCCTGCTGTTCACCTGCGTCTTCTTCCTCGGCGCCTTCGGGATGAACTTCCAGATCACCTCCGCGCTGATGGCCACCGATGTCTTCGGCAAGGGCGCCGGGGAGTTCGGCGTCCTCGGGTCGATCCTGGCGATCGGCTCGCTGGCCGGCGCGCTCCTGGCCGCCCGCCGTTCCCATCCGCGGCTGCGGTTCATCGTCGGGGCGGGGCTGGTGTTCTCGGTGGCGCAGATGGTGTCGGGCCTCATGCCCACGTACTGGTCGTACGCCGCGGTGCTGCCGTTGGTGGGCCTGAGCGTCCTCACCACGGCCACCACGGCCAATGCCCTCATCCAGATGACCTCGGCCCCGTCGATGCGCGGCCGAGTGGTCTCGCTGTATCTGATGGTCTTCCTCGGCAGCGTCCCGCTCGGAGCGCCAATCATCGGCTGGTTCGGCGAACATCTGGGCGGACGCGCGGCCCTGGTCATCAGCGGGGCGACGGTGGGCTTGGGCATCGGCATCGCGGGCCTGGCCTATGCGCGGGTGCGCCGGGTCAGCCTGCGCAGCCTCGTACCGCGCTGGCCGCTGCGCCATCAGGTGACCGAGGACGGGCTCGACCAGCACCCCTGACCCCGTGTGGGCGAGCGGCGGAGGTATCCGGCTACTACCGTGCTGTCATGCACGTCGAACGCACCTTCACGGTCCACCGGCCGATCGGCGAGGTCTTCGACTACCTCGCCGACTTCACGCACACCACGCAGTGGGACCCGGGCACCATCAGCACGACGCGGCGCTCGGGCGACGGTGGTGTGGGCACCACCTACGACAATGTCTCGGAGTTCCTCGGCCGCCAGGTCGAGCTGGTCTACGAGACCATCACGCACGCGCGCGATCGGCGGATCCGCTTCCGCGGACGACAGCGCTGGTCCACCACGACCGACGATCTCGCCCTCCGCGACCTCGGGGACGACCGCACCGAGATCCAGTATCGGGCCGACTTCTCCTTCGGATTCCCGATCGCACTGGCCGCCCCTTTCGTCGTCCGGCCGAAGCTCGCCGCGCTCGCGGACGAGACCGTGGCCTCGCTGCGTCGGGCGCTCGAACAGTGAGCGGTACCCTGGGCCGGTGAGTGTCCACGACGTCATCGCGCAGACCATCGAGGAGATCACCCCCGATCTGATCGAACTGCGTCGCGAGCTGCACGCCTTCCCCGAGCTGTCGTGGCAGGAGCACCGCACCACCGATGTGGTCGTCGCGCAGGTGGAGAAGCTGGGGCTGCGCTACGAGCGGCTGGACATCGGCACTGGCCTGACCGCAGATGTCGGCCCCTCCGAGGGTCCGATCGTGGCGCTGCGCGCCGACCTCGACGCGCTTCCCGTCCTCGACGCCACCCAGGATCCCTGGCGCTCGCGGCAGCCCGGCATCGCCCACGCCTGCGGCCACGACGTGCATATCTCGGCCCTCGTCGGTGCGGCCCACGCACTGACCCGGGCACACGAGGAACACGGGCTGCCGACCCGGGTCCGGCTGCTGTTCCAGCCGGCCGAGGAGGTCATGCCCGGCGGGGCGCTGCGCGTGCTGCGCGAGGGCGCGCTGCAGGGGGTCGCGCGGATCTACGCGCTGCACTGCGATCCGTCCCTGGACGTGGGACAGGTCGGCCTGCGCGAGGGCTCCATCACCGGAGCATCGGATCACGTGCACGTCGTGCTCAGCGGCCGGGGCGGACATACCTCGCGACCGCACCTCACCGAGGACCTCACCTATGCGCTCGGCAGCCTCATCACGCAGATGCCGGCCGTCCTGTCGCGACGTTTCGATCCACGCGCCGGCGTCAGCCTGGTGTGGGGGCAGGTCGCCGCGGGCAATGCGGCCAATGTCATCCCGTCGGTGGGGGAGCTCACCGGCACGCTGAGGATGCTCGACGCGGCCGCCTGGCACGATGCCGAGCAGTTCGTGCGCGGGCTCATCGCCGATATCATCGAGCCCTTCGGCGTCGCCGCCGAGATCACCTATACGCGCGGCGTCCCGCCCGTCGTCAACGACTTCGCCGCGACCCAGAGCCTACGTCAGGCGGTCACCGAGGCGCTGGGCGTCAAGGGTGCCGCGAGCACCCCGCAGAGCCTCGGCGGCGAGGACTTCGCGTGGTACCTCGAGGCGATCCCCGGCGCCATGGGACGCCTGGGCACGCGGACCCCCGATGGGCCGACCTACGACCTGCACCAGGGCAATCTGCGCGTCGATGAGCAGGCGATCGGCGTGGGCGCGCGAGTGCTCGCCGGGGTCGCCGCCCGGCCGCTGGACTGACCGGGAGGCCCTCTCAGCTGTCCAGGTCGAGGACGCGGTCGCTGCGCGCCGGATCCTCGTGGTCGCGGACGACGACCACCGGGCAGGGGGCGTGACGGACGATGGCCTCGCTGACCGAGCCGAGGACCAGCCCCTTGAAGCCGCCGAGCCCGCGCGGCCCGACGGCCACCAGACTCGCATGCTCCGCCAGCGCCAGCAGTCCGTTGGCCGCCGGTCCGCGGGGCGTCGCATAGGTGATCTCGACCTGCGGGTACCGCGCCACGAGGGCCTGGGTGTCGGCCACGAGACGTTCGCGGACCGCCTGCTCGAAGTCGGCCGCGGGTGGCACATAGCCGTGCTCCCAGCTGGACGGGCGAGGGGCGGTGCGCAGGGTCCAGGCGCGGGCGACCGTCACCGGAAGACCGGTGGAGTTCGCCCACTGCAGCGCCCATGCGAGAGCCGTGTCGGCGAAGGCCGAACCGTCATGGCCGACGATGATGGGGGCGGGAGTGGCGTCCATGGGCTCAGGGTACCGGCCGACGGGGCTCATCGGCGATGCGCCGAGGAGCGGTGACACAGGTTACAAATCGGTGTCAGGGAGGTTGAATCGTTCTCTTCCTCTCCCCAACGCCCGGTCGCGACGATTAGTGTCGGCCAGGTGCAGTTGACGTGCCAGAACGCGCTGGTGCGAGACGAGGAGGAAAAGTGCGCCATCTGACCAAGGCCGCCGTGCTAGTCGGCGCCGCAGCGGTCGTGCTGAGTGCCTGTGGCACCGCAGCCGACAATGACGACAGCGACAACGCCGAGGAGCAGCAGTGCGAGGCCGTCGAGCTCGAGGGTGATCCCCAGGTCGCACTCGCCTACGATGTCGGCGGCCGTGGCGACCAGTCCTTCAACGACGCCGCCTACGCGGGTCTGGAGAAGGCGCAGGGCGAGTTCGGCTTCGACGGCGCCGAGGGCGAGGCCGCCTCCGATGAGAGCGAAGAGGTCCGCGAGCAGCGTCTGCGCGGCTTCGCCGACGACGGCTACAACGTCATCGTGGGCGTCGGCTTCGCCTACAGCGAGTCGGTGGACAAGGTCGCCCCGGAGTACCCGAACGTCTCCTTCGCGGTGATCGACGGCTTCGACCCCACCGAGGACGATGTCAACTGCAATGTCGCCTACCTCACCTACGCCGAGAACGAGGGCTCCTTCCTCGTCGGCGTCGCGGCGGCCGAGACCACCGAGAGCAACACGGTCGGCTTCGTCGGCGGCGTCAACAACCCGCTCATCCAGAAGTTCGAGGCCGGGTTCAAGGCGGGTGTCGAGGAGGCGAACCCCGATGCCGAGGTCGTCACCACCTACATCGAGGAGTCCGATCCGCGCGGATTCGGCGACCCGGCCGGTGGCCAGGCGGCCGCCGAGGGCCTGATCAACGACGGCGCCGATGTGATCTTCCACGCCGCCGGCGCCTCGGGCATCGGTGTCTTCGACGCGGTCACCAGCGCCGACATCTGGGCGATCGGCGTCGACTCCGATCAGTACCTGACCGCCTCGCCGGAGCAGCAGCCGCACATCCTGACCTCGATGCTCAAGCGCGTCGACGTCTCGACGTACGACTTCATCGCGGCGGCCTTCGACGGCGAGCCGCTGTCGGGCTACAACGAGTTCACGCTCGGTGACGACGGTGTCGACTACTCGACCTCCGGTGACTTCCTCCCCGCGGAGCTCATCACCGAGATCGACGACTACAAGCAGCAGATCATCGACGGTGACCTCGAGGTTCCTGCCGAGCCGTGAGACGCTGAATCGACGGCCCGGGGTCGCGCCTGAGGGTGCGACCCCGGGCTTTCGCCCGATCACGACCACGTCAGAGCAGGGGCAGAGCATGCAGGTGGAGCTGCGGGGGATCGCCAAACGCTTTCCCGGTGTCATCGCCAATCACGATGTCGATCTCACGATCCGGTCCGGGGCCGTCCATGCCCTCATCGGAGAGAACGGCGCCGGCAAGTCGACGCTGATGAAGATCCTCTACGGCGTGCAGAGCGCCGATGACGGCACGATCCTCATCGACGGCGAGGAGCGGCGATTCGCGTCGCCGACCGATGCCATCCAGGCCGGTATCGGCATGGTGTTCCAGCACTTCATGCTCGCCGACAATCTCACGGTGCTCGAGAACATCGTGCTCGGCGCGGAGAAACTGCACGGGATCGGGGAGAAGGCGCGCCAGCGCGTAAAAGAGATCTCCGCGGAGTTCGGCTTCGACATCGACCCGGGCATCCGCGTCGCCGAGCTCGGCGTCGCGGCCCGTCAGCGGGTGGAGATCCTCAAGGTGCTCTACCGCGGGGCCCGGCTCATCATCCTCGACGAGCCCACGGCGGTCCTCGTGCCGCAGGAGGTGGACATCCTCTTCGCCAACCTGCGCGAGCTCGTCGCCTCGGGCTGCTCGGTGCTGTTCATCTCGCACAAGCTCGACGAGGTGCTCCAGATCGCCGATGACATCACGGTGATGCGTCGCGGTACCACCGTCGGCACGGCCGATCCGGCGACGGCCACCCGCCAGCAGCTCGCGGAGCTCATGGTCGGCGCGGAACTGCCCACGCCGGAGCTCAGTGCCGACACGGTGACGGAGACGCCGGTGCTCTCGCTCCGGTCGATCTCCCTGGTCAACGACACCGGCCGCACGCTCCTGCAGGATCTCGACCTGACGATCCACCGGGGGGAGATCGTCGGCATCGCCGGGGTCGAGGGCAACGGACAGACCGAGCTCGTCGAGGTCATCATGGGCATGCGGCGGGCCAGCGCGGGCAGCATCGTGCTGGCCGAGGAGGACATCACGCGGCTGTCGGTGCGCAAGGTCCGCGAGCGGGGGGTCGGCTTCATCCCGGAGGATCGACACCGCCACGGCGTCGTGCTCGACTTCCCGCTGTGGGAGAACCGCATCCTCGGACACCAGACCACGGCACCGGTGGTGCGCGGGCCGCTGCTCAGTCCCGGCGGGGCGCGACGGGACGCCGAACGGATCATCGAGTCCTATGACGTCCGGACGCCGTCGGTGCACACCACGGCACGTGCGCTCTCGGGCGGCAACCAGCAGAAGTTCATCGTCGGCCGCGAGATGAGCGGTGACCCGATCCTGCTGCTGGCCTCGCATCCCACCCGCGGCGTGGACGTCGGCGCGCAGGCCGCCATCTGGGACCACATCCGCCGCGCGCGTCAGGAGGGCTTGGGCGTGTTGCTGATCTCCGCCGATCTCGATGAGCTGATCGGCCTGTCCGATCGTCTCGAGGTCATCCTGCGCGGGCGCTTCACCGCCCGCCTCGACCCACGGGACGTGACCGCACAGGAGCTCGGCACGGCCATGACAGGAGGGGCGGCATGAGCGAGCGCAGCGAGAGCCGCGGCGGCGACAGCCAGCTCGTCCGGCGGCTGACGCAGACGGTGACCTACTCGATCGTCCCCACCCTCGTGGCGATCGCGGCCGCGTTGCTGGCCACCGCGGCCATCGTCTGGATCTCCGGGGCTCCCGTCGGCGGCTTCCTCGACGCGATGCTCTCGATGCCCGGCGAGCGCGATCTGGTCATCATCATCAACCAGGCCTCCATGATCGCCCTGTCGGCCTTCGCCGCGGCGATCTGCTTCCGGATGAATATCTTCAATATCGGCGTCGAGGGCCAGTACATCATCGGGGCATGTGCCGGGGCGTTCTTCGCCGGCGCGGGCATCGTGCCCGGCCCGCTGAACATCCTGGCCACGCTCGTCGTCGCGATGGCCGCCGGCATGGGATGGGCGATGATCGCCGCCGTCTTGAACGTGACCCGCGGCGTCAGCGAGGTCATCTCGGCGATCATGCTGAACTACGTGGCCCTCACGCTCGCCGGCTATCTGGTCAAGACCTATGGCTCGAAGAGCGGCTACACCTTCACCACGGGCACCATCCCGCCGTCCAGCCAGCCCCTCGGCTTCGGCATCTTCTCCGGCGCCCCCGATGTCTGGGCGCTGGCCATCCTCGCGGTGATCGTCGCGGTCGGCTACTCCTTCCTGCTGGGCTGGACGCGCTTCGGCTTCGATCTGCGGACCGCCGGCGAGTCCCGGACCGCGGCCCTCGCCAATGGCATCAACCCCAAGAAGATGGTGCTCATCACGATGGCGATCTCCGGGGCGATCGCCGGTCTGGTGTGGATGCCGAGCTTCTTCGGCAGCACCCACACCTTCGGCATCCCCGAGTACTTCCAGCGAGGGCTCGGCTTCACCGGCCTCGCGGTCGCGCTGCTCGGCCGCAACACCTCCCTCGGGATCTTCTTCGGCGCGACCCTGTTCGCCTTCCTGTCGACCCAGTCCAATCGGCTGCAGAGCGTGGGCGTGGGACGCGATGTCGTCGAGATCACCCAGGGTGTCGTCGTCCTCATGGTCGTCATCGCCTTCGAGATCTCGCGGCGGATGAAGGCGCGCCGCGAGCAGGAGAGGGTCGCCCGAGAACTCGGCTCCAGCACGGAGGGGGTGCGCGCATGACCCGCTCCATCGCCGCACCGTCCGCCGTCCGGCAAGTGCGCTATCTGACCTGGATCGTCGTCCTCGCGGTGCTCGTGACCGTCTCGCTCGTGCGCGTGCTGACCGATCAGAACCGTATGACGACCCCGGGCACGCTGCGGCTCGCGCTGATCGCCGCCTGCCCGATCCTGCTCGCCGGTCTCGGGGGGCTGTGGGCCGAGCGCGCCGGCATCGTCAACATCGGCTTGGAGGGCCAGATGCTCCTGGGCACCTGGGGCGCGGCCTTCTTCGCCTATCACTTCGGCGCCTGGGCCGGAGTGCTCGGCGCGATCGCCATGGGTGCGCTGGGCGGTCTGCTGCATGGTCTGGCGACGGTCACCTTCGGGGTCGACCACATCATCTCGGGTGTCGCGATCAATATCGTCGGGCTCGGTGCCGTCGGCTATCTGGCGCAGACCTTCTTCATCGACTACGAGGGCGGAGGACCGCGCAATCTCTCGGGCTATGCGGTTCCGCGGGAGATCACCATCCCCGGTATCTCGTCGGCCGCCCGGTGGGTGTCCGAGCAACGCTGGTTCCTCGTGTCGGACGTGGCCGGGGCGATCGCCGGCGTCACCACGCGACTGTCGCTGCTGACGATTCTGACCCTGCTGCTCGTGGCCTTCACCGCCTGGGTGCTCTGGCGCACCTCCTTCGGGCTGCGACTGCGCTCCTGCGGCGAGAGCCCGCAGGCTGCCGAGACGCTCGGGGTCAACGTGTACCGGTACAAGTACATCGCCGTCATCATCTCCGGCGGCTTCGCCGGACTGGGAGGCGCCTATCTGGCGATGGTGGCGTCGTCCTCCTTCACCACCGGGCAGACCAACGGACGCGGCTACATCGGGCTGGCCTCGATGATCTTCGGCAACTGGAATCCCACCGGCGTCCTGGCCAGTTCGCTGATGTTCGGCTACGCCGACGGCATCAGCCTGCTCTCCAACAACGGACCGCTGGTGCACGCCATCCTGCTGCTGCTCGCGGTGCTGCTGCTCGGCTACGCGGCGCTCAAGTTCCGTCGCGGGGAGCGGGTGACGGCGATCGTGATCGCCGGCATCGCGGTCGCGCTGTTCGCCTGGTATCTCGCGGTGGACTCCGTGCCCTCGGACTTCACCGGAATGACCCCCTACATCCTGACGCTGTTCGTGCTCGCGGTGGCGGCCCAACGACTACGCATGCCGGCCGCGGACGGCAAGCCCTATCGCAAGGGACAGGCCGGATGAGCGCGGGATTCGGATTCACCTCGGCTGCCGCGCCGGTGGACTGGGACGCGCTCACCCGCTATGCCACCGAGGTCATGGCGCGGGCCTATGCGCCCTACTCCTCCTATCGAGTCGGAGCGGCCGGGCTGGTCGAGGACGGTCGGGTGGTGCTCGGCTGCAATGTCGAGAATGCGGCCTACGGGGTCGCCCTGTGCGCCGAGTGCGGGATGATCTCGGCCCTGCATTCGACCGGCGGCGGGCGGCTGCGGGCGGTGGTCTGCGTCGACGGCAATGGACGGCCGATCATGCCGTGCGGACGCTGTCGTCAGCTGATCTGGGAGCATGGGGGAGCCGACTGCCAGGTGCTCACGGCTCGCGGGCCGGTGACGATGGCCGAGGTGCTTCCCGATGCCTTCGACGAGACGGATCTGCAGCAGTGACCAGGAGGACCATCATGCCGACGCTTCCCACCGGTCGTCACCTGTTCCGGGCGGTGATCGCATGACCGTCCGGCTCGACCCCTCGGATCCGGGCTTCCTCGACGATCCGTACCCGGTCCTCGCCGAGCTGCGCGCCGAGGCGCCGATGGTGTGGCACGAGCCGTGGGAACTGTGGCTCGCCACCACCCACGCCTCCGTCAGCGCCGTCCTGCGTGATCGGCGCTTCGGCCGGCTCTGGCAGGACCATGAGCCGGCGGACCGGATGGAGCCGTTCAACGCCTTGCACCGCAACCAGATGATGGAGAACGAGCCGCCCGCGCACACCCGGCTGCGCCGCCTCGTCGCCGGTGCCTTCGGTCGCGGTCACGTCGAGCGGATGCGGCCGCGGATCGCCGAGCTCGCGGCCTCCATGCTCGACGCGCCCGACGGAGTGGGCGAGCAGTTGCGCGACGGTGTCCATGTGGACATCCTCGCGTCCTATGCCGAGCCGATGCCGGTCTTCGTCATCGCCGACCTGCTCGGCGTGCCGCGTGCCGATCACCAGGATCTGCGCCGCTGGTCGCAGGCCATCGTGCACATGTACGAGCCCGATGTCGACGCGGTCACCCGCGAGCCGGCGGTCGAGGCGAGCCGGGACTTCTCGGCCTATGTGCGCGGGGGGGGGGGGCCCCCACGCCCCCCCCCCCCGGCGGGGG
>JAEZEJ010000079.1 GCA_023417775.1 Actinomycetes bacterium
GCCGGATCTCAGCGACCATCCGGACCGCCCGCTCACGCAGCTCGGCCGGGTACCTCTTCGACGTACTCCCTGACATGACTCCATCCTTCCCAAGGAACGGAGTCTCCGGACTCGCCGGGGCGGTTCAACGCTATGGATCGCGTCGGCGTGTCTGTGGGCAGCGGCAGTCATCGGGTGGCCGGGATGGGGACGCGAGTACCAGTGGCCTCTAGCGGCCAGCGCTAGCCTCCTCGCCGCGAGCGTGACGCTGGGCGCGTCGGGCTTACTCGCGGGTCGCGACTTCGTGACGAAGACCCTCGTCTACGCCCGTCGGGGATACCTCACATTTATCACCCTCAACCTCGTCGTGATCACGGGAATTGGTGTCGCCGCGCCTCTGACCCAAGGCACCGCCAACGCCAAGATGCGGCTCGGTCTCACGGTTGCGCTCTTCGTGTTCGCGCTCGGGATGGTGTCCGTGACCGTCCTCGTTCCGCTGGTCTCGTCCGGCCGCTGGATACTCGATGAACCACTCACCCATGTCTTGCAGCTCTGCGTCTGTCTCTGGTTCGCCATCGGCACGACGATCACCGCGGCAGCCTGGGCCGGTGTCGATGCCGTCATACCAACACTGGCACTCACCGTGCCGCTGGTGATCCTCGCTCTCCGCTCGGCACGAGACAAAACCCGACAGCTGCGTCAGGACATCACGGACCGATTGATTGAGCTCGAACTGATGTGCCGCGACCTAGGCTCGAGCCACGCCGATACCGGCCGTTCGCTGGCACGTGTCACCGCGCTCATCCACGGCAACATGCCCGCCACCCTGCGTCCCGTGCCCATCGCCGACTCCGGAATACGACTCATGCTGCGCTATGCCGAGATGCGCTTTCGACCCGCGACGTGGCGGTCGGACTCCACGCAGTGGTTCGAAGACCGCCTGGATCACCTCGGCATCTCCGAACTCCGCCCGCTTATCGCATCTTTCGCAATCGACCTTCGGACGCTCGCCGAGAACAGAAGGTGCTCGCCCCCGCTGCTCTAGACCAGCGAGCCAATACCGTCGAGAAGCGCCACGCGGCCACGAGTTTTCGGATGATCATCCGAAAACGAGACGAGATCCCCACAAAAAACACCGACGTGGCCTCAACGCCGTTATGGTGCAAAACAAGCGAGGGACAGCGAGAGAAAGGCGGATGATGACATCGACCACGCCTTTCGACAAGAAGCGCCTTCAGGCGCTCCGCTGGGCGAGCACACAGCTCAAGCCGCACCTTCCCGCATTCGCGGAACGTTGCACCGCACTCATCCAACGGTGCATCGACGACTACGCGCCGAGCGCCAGCGGCAATCGACGACGCGTCATTCGGAACCTCATCAACTTCGCTAGCCACCAGTTCTGTGCCCTCTTGGAGCACCGGCCCATCGACCCTCGCTTCCGAGATGCCACCCGACACCTCGCCGCGCAGTCCGCACACCGCGGGGAGGCACTCGATCCGTTGATCGCTGCCGCTTCCCACGCCCACGTACTCGCACTGCACCAGGTCGATCAACTCGTCACCCAGGGCGAGATCGCCCCTGACGTGCGCGGTGGCCTGCGTGCAGCCGTGGATTCTTTCATCGAAGCGCTCATCGACGATCTGCGAGTCGGCCATATGCAGGGCATCGAACTGCTGCGGACCCACCCGGGAGACACCCGACGGACCCTCGCCTCAGCGCTCTTCAATGATTGCTGGGACTCTCGATGCGATGAGCTCGCTACCGCCATCGGCTGGATCCAACCTAACAGCTACTTCATCGCTTCCCTCGATGCCGACGAGTACCCGAATATCTGCCTACCGACCTCGGGCACTCTCTACCTGCACACGGGCCCGTTCATCACATTCGCCTGCGACGCCGCCGAGATCACCCCCGAGATCGCACTCCTGGGCATCAGCCGGTCGGCCTGGACCATCGTGGAAGACATCAGCCTGGTAGCACGAGCCAGCAGCGAAACGCGTGCGCTACTGCGTCTCACTGAACCAGGATCTGGACCTCTTCAATGCAGCGACTTCACCCAGCTCATCTGGCTCGCCAACGCTCCGACCCAGTGGGAGCCCCTCCTCGCCTCGATGCTCGCGCCGCTCGATGGCTACAAGGGCCGCTACCGCGACCAACTCCTCGAAACACTGCGCGTCCGCCTGAGCACCCGCGGGAGCGCTCCAGAGATCGCAACCCAGCTGGGGGCTCACCCACAAACAGTGCGCAAACGACTGCACGTACTCAATGAGGCGCTCGGGGACACGCTCGACAAGCCAGAGGACGCGATGATGCTCGGACTATTGCTCAATACACTTAGGCTCCACCGCGCGTCCACCGCCGACGCACACGAAGAACCCACCGCCGCCATAGATCACACGCGGGACTACAGTCACGGGAGTCGACACTGATCCGGGCGTGCAGTCAGACCGCCCGACCAATCTCAGCTCTGAGCGAATCCAGCGGGGGCTTCGTCGGTGATCTGGTCCTCATCCGGTGCCTCGATTACCACGCTCTCGCCCCACTTGCTCCATTCCACCGTGGACGCGCCCACCCCGGGGACCTCGACCTCCATCCGGCGAGGCAGAAGGTCGACACCCACGTAGAGGACATAGTCGACGGCCTTGGGAAGCTCCACCAACGTCTCCGGATCCAGACCCTGCGATTCGTACATGGCCGCCGGGTCGACCGCCATGATGTACCGCGTCGTGGAAACACCGTCGATCTCACCGCCGTCGCCCTCGGTCGTGAAAGCAGTGACCGAGTCCCCCAACACCTCGAACTGCGCGAGAGGATCGGCTTGGTCGAGCACACCGGCAAGCTCATTTCCTATCGCCTCGCCACCATCAGCAAGGTCGGCCCGATAGAACTCGCCTCCAGTCGCCTCACCCAGATTCACGTACATCATCCGGCCGATCGCCCGAAGGTCCACCGATTCACCACCTGCACTGCCGCCCATACTCAGCGCCGCCGCGCTATCGGTTGGATCATCCGACAGGGCGACATCTGCCTCCACGGAGAAATCCTGACCGCCGATCGAGGTGGTCGTGACGACGTGGACCGTACCGGCTTCGAGCTGAGCTGAGGAGATCTCCTCGACGAAGTTCTCTTCAGCCAGTTCGAGCCTTTTGTCTTCACCGACCGACTCCGTCGAGCCGGTACGACTCCCCGACTCAGGCGCGTCATCGGTACAAGCAGACAGCAATGCCAAGCCGGAAATGACGAGAGCAATCAAGGGGCGACGCATACCGAGCAGACTAACTCAGGTTTACACCCCGCTGGGATCAATCAGGAGATCGTGCGCGAGCGCGTTCTGACCGCCCTCGGTCGCTGAGCGAGCATCCACGGGGGCGCCCTCCCAGCGCGCTGTCCACGACCTTCGGACTCCCTCCGGCCCAGCGACCGATCTCTTGGCAGGCTCGGCACCAGCAGCCCACACTGGAGAGGTGATCACCATGAACGAGCCGCAGGTCTGGACCATGGTCGTCGGCACGATCGCTGCTTCTTCACACTCATCGGCCTGATGACCACCTGGTTCACCCGGTTGCTCACCGCCCAGTTCGCGACCCTGCACGCACGCTTCGAGACCATCGACGCGCGCTTCGAGGCCATCGAGGTCAAGCTCGGCCACCTCGACCGCGACGTACAGGCCCTCACGAAGAACGTCTTCCACCAGCCCGAGTGATCGTCGGGCTGGCCCCCTCCTCTCCCGTCACCAGTGGGGGAGTAAACTCTCCTCGCGACCAAGCAGGCTTGGGCGGGCACCGTCAGGTGCCCGCCCAAGTTGTTTTTCGCCTCCGCTTCCAGTCGGCTACCCACAGATTCTCGAACGAGTCCAGCCGTCCACAGATCACGTGAGACGCTGGAGAACGGCCGCTGTCCAGCCTCCTCAGCTGACCCCCGCCCAGGCGAAGAACTCCTCGGCGGTCAGCACCGGCTTGCCGAACTGCTTGGCCTTGCGGGCCTTGCCCGACTGCGTGCCGAGCTCCGCCACCACCAGCACATCGCACCGCGTCTTCGTCACCGTGTCGACCGCGGAGAGACCGAGCCGCGATGCGATCGCGGTCATCTCCTCGCGCGACATCACCCGCCCGGACGGCGTCATCGCCGTCCCCGTGAAACACACTCGGGCACCCGCCAGCAGCACCTCCTCCACCGCCGGTGCCTGCTCCTGCTCGGCGACCAGATCGTCGACGAAGTCCACGCGCAGATACCGCTCCACCCCGCGCAGCCGCTCCACCAGAGCCGGCGACAGCCCCGGGGCGGATGCCGCCACGCTCGACAACCGAGCAGCCACCGCCTCCCGCACCACCGGCGCGTGCACCTCGTCCAACGAGGCTCCCCCGTCGACGCCATCGAGCAGCAGCCCACCCAGAGCCGTGCTCACCTGGACGATCGCCGAGATCGTCGGCAGCCGCTCCGGTCCCGGAGGGCGGGCGAGGCTGATCCGCGGCAGCAGGTAGCTCGGCTCATGTCCCGTCTCCGCGAACTCGAAGGCCGACGCGGCCGACGCCCGCGATTCACCCCGCAGGTGCGCCGCCAGGACCGCCTCGGCACGCACCACGGCATCCGCCGAACGCAGCTCGCGCACCTCCTCCCGTGTCAGCGGGACGTCGATGCCGAGCGGCATCGGCACCACCGTGCCGCCACGCTTCAGCTCGAAGTCGATCTTGCCCAGCACCTCGTCGATCCCCGGCCCGACCGGCGTGAAACCCTCCAGCAACGGCGCCAGCACCGCCCACGCGTCCGCCAGCCGTGGCGCCAACAGCACATCATCGGCACCGATCGCGAAATGTGTCCGTGCCGCGGCGAGGTCGCGCTCCGGATTCACCAGCGTGCTCACCGCCGTGCCATCGTCGAAGGCCACCGCGATCTCCACCGGCCGCGGACGCGACATCCGCCCCTCATCGCCCACGAAGGCCACCTCGAAGGCGCAGAACCGCCGCTCCCCACCGGCCACCGGCTCGTGCAGGAACCGCACCACCCGCCGGTCGATCTTCAGGTCCCGCGGGAAGACCGGTCGCTTCAACACCAACCCCGCCGCAGAGGTGGCCCGGCTCAACGCCACATAGACCTGACCCACGTCGAAGGTGCCGCCACTCAGATCCACCACCAACCGGTCGAGGGTCTGCCCCTGGCTCTTGTGGATCGTGATCGCCCACGCCAGCTTGAACGGCAACTGGCGGTAGGTGCCGATCACCTCGTGGCGCAATGACCCGCCCTCCACGACCGGTCGCGTCACCTCCCACACATGCGGCGCCACCTCGACCCAAGTCCCGTCGGCGAGCTCGACCGTGACCTCGTCATCGGGCCCCGCCTCGACGATCCGGCCGAGGGTGCCGTTCACCCACCGCCCTGACTGGTCGTTGTTGAGCATCATCACCTGGGCGCCGACCTTGTAACGGATCACCCGGTCCGTCGGCGGATCGAAGGAGCCGAGATCGCCGGACTCCTGGGCGACCTGCTCGATCTCCTCCCCCGGTAGCAGCGCCAGCCGCTCCCGGTTCCGTGCCGTGACGATCCGATTGGTCGTCGCCAGGGTCAGCCAGAACTCGCCCTCCGGCGGCACGAAGTCCGGATCGACCCGCGCGTTCAGATCCTCGCGCGCCTGGTCGACCAGCACCCCTTCGCGGATCGCATTGAGGATCGACGTCAGCTGCTCGTCGCCCTGCTGGCGGAAGACATGGGTCAACGCCACCGTCGGGAAGGCCTCGCGGTCGAAGGCATCCGCCGAGAAGAAGTACGGGGTCGCATACCGCGACGAGAAGTACGACGCCTCGGCCTCCTGCACCACGGGCGGCAGCTGGAACAGATCGCCCACCAGCACCAGCTGCACCCCGCCGAAGGGCTCCCCGGGCCGCGGACCGAACCGCTCCAAGGCCGCGGCGATCATGTCGAACACATCCGCCCGCACCATCGACGCCTCGTCGACGATCAACGTGTCCACGGCACGCAGCGCCTTGGCGAACCGCCCCGGGAAGTACCTGCCGGACCTGACCTCCTCCACCCCGGTCGTCGGCGTGAACCCGAACAACCGGTGCAGTGTGTAGCCGCCGACATTCAGCGCGGCGATCCCCGTCGGCGCGGCCACCACCACATTGCGCTCCGTCTGGGCCAGGAAATGACGGACCAGAGTCGACTTGCCCGTGCCGGCCTTGCCCGTCACGAACAGATGCCCCCCGGCCTCGAGAACCCCCAGGGCCGCGGCGAACTCCTCCGTGATCCGCAGATCCTTCACCACGACAGGGCTCCTCTCCCGTTCTGGACGACAGCACCAGTCTCGCGCACGCCTGGGGACGAAGCCCGTGACCCATCGCCCTCCGCCACCTACAATGAGGCACATCATCGTCCGGTTACGTGATGGTGCAGACTCATATAGAGATGGCCTTTTCCACATGGCCACCACATCACCCACGAGGAGCATGAGATGGCAGAGCGCATCATCGACTGGAACGACCACACCGCCACCACCTCGGCGACCCTGCAGTCGGCCCGGACCCGCCGCGGCGACGCCCCCGAGGCCGTGGCCCGCGAGGCCGGACTGTCTCCCGTCCACTACAGCAAGCTGGAACGGGGCGAGGCGCTCGACCTGCCGCCTCGCGCGGACGCCATCGAACGCCTCTGCGCGGCACTGGCCATCGACCCCGGCGATCTCCTCCCCCTGCCCTGGAAGATCGAGGACGTCACCGGCCTCCCCGATCCCGACGCATCCGCCTGACGACTACCGCACACCATTGGTAGTCTGAGAGTGATCATCCTGAAAAGGCCACCTGGAGAGGGCTCGTCATGAGCAACGACTACACCTGGGACGAATTCGCCGTCGATATCGGCGCACGCATCAAGGCGGCTCGTCTCGCCAAGAAGATGAGCCAGGAGAAGGTGGCCCGCGCGGCGAATATCGCCACCTTCACCTATCAGAAGCTCGAGAAGGGGGTCGCCCGTCCGGGAGCCGCCCTCAACCCGCGGCTCACGACGCTCGTCTCCCTCTGCCGTGCCCTCGAGGTCAGCATCGACGACCTCATCCCCTCGAAGTGGCCCACGGAGATCCCCAGCGTCGAGCGCGGAGCCCGCTGAGCCACCCCCGCGTCATCCCGTGGGCGGACACGTCGGCGTCGTGTCCGCCCCGGAGCCGCAACACAGTCCACCCTGCGACTGACGACTGCAACGGCAGGCTTTTCCTAGTGTCGGGGTATGACACAGACCGCCACGCCCACCGCCCTGACCGGCACCACCGCCCGCGCCCGCGCCCTCACCAAGACCTACGGCCGGGGCAGCACCGAGGTCCATGCCCTGCGCGGGGTCGATCTGGAACTCCCCGCCGGCCGCTTCACCGCCATCATGGGGCCCTCCGGGTCCGGCAAGTCCACACTCATGCACTGCCTGGCCGGCCTCGACGCCCCCACCGCCGGGGAGATCACCGTCGGCGGCCAGTCCCTCGAATCCCTCGGTGACACCGCCCTCACCCGCTTTCGCCGCGACCACATCGGCTTCGTCTTCCAGGCCTTCAACCTGCTGCCGATGCTGACCGCCCGGCAGAACATCTGGCTCCCCATCGACCTCTCCGGCCGCCGGGTCGACGACGCCGCCCGCGCCCGCTTCGACGATGTCGTCGACGTCCTCGGCATCCGCGAGCGCCTCGACCACCGGCCCAGCGAGCTCTCCGGCGGACAGCAGCAACGCGTCGCCATCGCCCGGGCCCTCGTCACCACCCCGGACATCGTCTTCGCCGACGAGCCCACCGGCAATCTCGACAGCGAGTCCTCCCGGGAGGTCCTCGACTTCCTGCGCCGCTCCTGCCGCGAGTTCGGGCAGACGGTCGTCATGGTCACCCACGAGATCGACGCCGCCTCCTATGCCGACGATGTCCTCGTCCTCGCCGACGGCCGCATCCGCGCCCGCCTCGAGCGCCCCACCCCCGACGCTCTCGTCGACGCCCTGCGCGGGGTGCGTGGCTGATGCGCACCGTCACCCTCGCCTCGCTGCGCCTCTACACGCGGCGCTACGTGGCCGCCTTCCTCGCGGTGGCGATCGGCGTCGCCTTCATCGTCACCATCGGCGCCCTCAACGCCTCGGCCAAGGACGGCCTCACCAACGGAGTCGGCACTCCCTACCGCGGCGCCGAGAGTGTCGCCACGGATGTCTACGACCTGGGGACCACCACCGCCGTCGTCGGCGCGGTCGAGGACGCCGGCGGCATCGCCTCCCCCTTCGGCTACGCCCGCGACAACGCCGGAACCATCGGCGTCGTCGCCGATGACGACTCGCTGCGCTGGCAGATCCTCGACGACGGCTCCTGGCCGCGCGCCCCCGGCGAGATCGTCGTGGACCGGCAGGCGGCCAAGAGCAACAACGCCGCCATCGGCGACACCGTCGAGCTCGGCGGCACGCCCTTCGAGGTCGTCGGCGTCGTCGAGTCCGGTGAAGCCAATTCCCGCGCCTCCTACTACGGCCTCTGGGAGGACGTCCAGCAGTTCGGCACCTTCTGGACCGACTCGGTCCTCGTGTCCGGCGTCGACGGGTCCGTCATCACCGCGGCAGCCCCCGATGTCCGCATCCTGCCGACCGACGACTACGTACGCGAGCTGCAGCAGCAGATCACCCAGGGCACCGACACCCTCACCCTGATGCTCCTCGTATTCGTCACCGTGGCATTGACCGTCGCAGCCATCGTCATCGCCAACACCTTCTCGATCCTGTTCGCGCAGCGCTCATCCGATATCGCCATGCTGCGCTGCGTCGGTGCCACGCAGGCGCAGGTCAGACGCAGCGTGCGGCTGGAGGCACTGGCGATCGGCATCGTCTCCGCGCTGGCAGGAATCCTCGGCGGACTCGCGCTCGGCTACGGCGCCATCGGCACCATCCGGGCGATCTTCGACGATGTCCCGCTCGGCCCCGCGAGCGTCACCCCGGCATGGATCGCCGGTGGGTTCGCCGTCGGCGTCGTCGTCACCGTGATCGCCGCCTGGCTTCCCACCCGCGCGACCACGCGCGTCAGCCCGCTCGCCGCCCTGCGGCCGGCCGAGGGCTCCGGCGCCGGCACCCCCGCCGGGATCCTGCGCATCGTCCTCGGTCTGGTGCTGCTGATCGCCGGAGCGGCCCTCCTGACCATCGCGGTCGCGGGACAGAATGTCATCGCCATGCTCGCCGGCGGAGTGCTCGGCTTCGTCAGCGTCCTCATCCTCGGCCCGGTGATCGTGCCGCCGATGATCAGGGTCGCCGGAAGCCTGGCGCGACCGCTCGCCGGCGCTACCGCCCGGATCGCCACCGACAACGCCATCCGCAATCCCAAGCGCACCGCCACCACGACCTCCGCGCTACTCGTCGGTGTCACCCTCACCAGCGCTGTCGTGGTCGGCATGGCCAGCGCCAGCACCACCGTCGACGAGGAGAACCGCACCAGCTACCCCGTCGACGCGGTCCTGTCGGCCGACACCGAGCTGCCCGCCGACACGATGGACCGGCTGCTCGCCGTACCCGGGGTCGCGGGGGCCACCACCCTCTCGGGCACCACGGCAACGATCGACGGCCTACCCACCCCGGTGGCCGCCACCCCTCGCGACACCTCGATCGCCCATGACATCAGCGCGCTGCCCGGCGACGACGAGATCCTGATCCCGAACGAGCTGCTGGACGAGCTCGGCTACCCCGAGACGGTGACCGTCGACACCGGCGGACGGCGAACCACCCTCGATGTCGCCACCAGCTCCTATGGCCTGACCCCGATCGTCTCGGTCACGACGATGCGATCGATGAGCGAGTCCACCGTGCCCGTCGCGGTATGGGTCGGCACGGAGACCGATGCCGAGACCGATGACCTCGTGGGCGACCTCACCGCCGTTGCCGGCGGACTCGACCTGCAGCTGTCCCAGTCCATCGAGGACCGCCACTTCATCGAACTGCAGATGACGATCATGACCGCCGTGATCGTCGGGCTCCTCGGCATCGCGGTGCTCATCGCCCTCGTCGGCATCGGCAGCACGCTCGGCCTGTCGGTGCTCGAACGCCGCCGGGAGAACGCGCTGCTGCGGGCCCTCGGCGTCACGCGGCGGCAGCTGCGCGCCACGCTGACCGTCGAGGCGATCCTGCTGGCCGGAGCCGCCGCCGTGCTCGGGGTCGCGATCGGGACCCTCTTCGGATGGATCGGCGTCGAGGTGATGATCGCCCAGCTCACCGATGCGGTGACGCTGACCGTGCCGATCGGCCAGCTGGTGGCGATCGTCGCCGTCGCCGCCATCGCCGGGATCGCGGCCTCCGTCCTGCCCGCACGTCGCGCGGCCAAGGTCGCCCCCGCCGCCGGTCTCACCCTCGAGTGAGCCGGCGCGCGTGTGGCGGTACCTCGTCAACCGAATCACGCCGCTGAAAGGTTGACGGGCTATCGCCACACGTGCACCCGGGCGATCGTCAATCGTCAGGACTGGTCGTCAGCGACCCGCCGTGCAACAATTCAACACATGATGAATAACAGCATCGAGGTGGAGCGGCTCATCGTCCGTCGCGGCCGGTCCACCGTGTTGCCCGGACTCGACGTCGCGATCGGCGCCGGATCCATCACCGGCCTCCTCGGCCCGAGCGGCAGTGGCAAGACCACGCTCATCCGGTGCATCGCCGGAGTCCAGCAGATCGCCTCAGGCACCGTCCGCGTCCTCGGCGAACCCGCCGGCACCCCGGTCAACCGCGCCCGCGTCGGCTACGTGACCCAGGCCAGCTCCGTCTACGCCGACCTCACCATCGAGCAGAACCTGCATTACTTCGCCGACCTCGCCGGCGCCGGCCGTGCGCGCATCGACGAGGTCCTCGACCTCGTCGACCTCACACCGCAGCGCACCTCGCTCACCGGCGACCTCTCCGGCGGCCAGCGCACCCGCGTGTCCCTCGCCGCCGCACTCGTCGCCGAACCCGAGGTCTACCTGCTCGACGAGCCCACCGTGGGACTCGACCCGGTACTGCGACGCGACCTCTGGCAGCTCTTCGCCGACCTCGCCCGCGCCGGCGCGACTCTGCTCGTGTCGAGCCACGTGATGGACGAGGCCGCCCGCTGCGACCGCGTCCTGCTGCTGCGCGAAGGACGGCTCATCGCCGACGACTCACCCGCCGGCCTGCGCGCCGATGCCGGCACCGACGACCTCGACGAGGCCTTCCTCCGCATCGCCGAACGAGAGGTCGCCTGATGTCCCGCACGCTCGCGACCGCCCGCCGCGTACTGCAGCAGCTGTCCCACGACCCGCGCAGCATCGTGCTCATCGCGGCCATGCCGTCGATCCTGCTGCTCGTGTTCCGTTACGTCTTCGACGCGCAGCCGGGAGTGTTCGACCGCATCGGACCCCAGATGATCGGGCTCTTCCCCTTCATCATCATGTTCCTCGTGACCTCCGTGACCATGGTGCGCGAGCGGACCTCCGGCACCCTCGAACGCCTCCTCACCACCCGGCTGCGACGCGGCGAGCTGATCGGCGGCTACGCTCTCGCCTTCGCCGCCGCGGCGCTCGTCCAGGCCGCGCTCACCACCGCCTTCGCGCTCTGGGTACTCGGCCTCGACATCGCCCTGCCCTGGGCGCTGCTCGCCTTCGCCGTCCTCGGCGCCGTGGTCGGCACGGCCCTCGGCCTCCTCGCCTCGGCCTTCGCGAGGACGGAGTTCCAGGCCGTGCAGTTCATGCCGCTGGTCATCGTGCCGCAAATCCTGCTGTGCGGGCTGCTCGTGGCTCGTGATCAGATGCCCGATGTGCTCTATGCGATCTCCTGGGCGTTGCCGCTGAGCTACGCCACCGATGCGTTCACCGAGCTGGCATCCTCCGACAGCTTCTCCGGCGAGCTGGCTCGCGACCTCCTGGTGCTCATCGGCTTCGCGCTCGTCGCCGTGCTCGGCGCCTCCCTCACCCTGCGGCGGAGGACCGCGTGACCGCTCGCCGACGCGGCCGACCACCCGCGGGCGAGTCCACCGATCGGCGCGCGGCGATCCTCGAATCAGCGCGCCGGGCCTTCGCGGCCCGCGGCTATCAGGGCACGACGGTGCGTGCCGTGGCCGCCGACGCGGGCGTGGACCCGAGCCTCGTATCGCACTACTTCGGCCCCAAGGAACAGCTCTTCGTCGCGACGATGGAGCTGCCGGTCGACCCGGCCGCCAAGCTCGCCGGAGTCATCGCCGACGGCCCCGACGGGCTCGCGGAGCGACTGATCCGCACCTTCGTCTCGTCCTGGGATGCGCATCGTGACGTCTTCGCGGCGCTCGTGCGGGGCGCGATCGCCGGGGGCGACTCCTCGCCACCGGTCATCGAGATGGCCCGGGAGGTGATCGTGGCGGCCATCCGATCCGCGCTGGTCGGCGAGGACAGCGAGCTGCGTGCGGAACTCGTCGCGACGCAGATGATCGGACTCGGCATCGGTCGCTATGTGGCCGTCTTCGAACCGCTCGCCTCCGCCCCGGTCGAGGAGATCGTCGCGCTCTACGCGCCGGCGGTCCAGACCATCATCGACCGATGACCTGAATGGGGCTGCGCGATCGGACTGGCCGGTAGGCGGTGTGTCATCAACCACTGCCAGGGCGGCTGCGGTTGATCACTCACCGCCCACCGGCCCGACACGATCGTGGTGAGCTATCAACCACCGACCGGGTCAGTTGGCGAGTGCGGCGATGCCGACCAGCAGGAACGCAATGAAGGAGATCGGCACCACCCACGCGGCGGCGAACGCCATCGTCACGGTGGTGCCGATCCGCGGCGGGAAGAAGTAGCGCGCCCGCGGCAGATCGCCCACGCTGTCGATCCACTTGCCGCTCAGTCCCACGGTGTTCCACACCCCGCGCAGCCGGGAGAACACCCGGGTCCCGCCGTCTCCGCCCGTGATCTGCAGCAACGCACCACGGGCGTCCTCGACCTTGCCGCTCATACTGACCGCGATACCGAGCTCGGTCGCCAGCCGATCCGGCTCAGTCACCGCCTGCAGGATGCGCCACCGGCGGAACCCGAAGACGAAGGACACCAGACCCAGCACGACCGCGACGCCCAGGGCCACCCAGCGCACGCCGCTGCCCTCCACGATCGCGATCATCAGCAACCCGGCGATGAACGGCAACGGCAGGACCAGCAACGCCAGCGTCGGCCAACGCAGCAGCCGCACGGCGAGGGTGATGACCTGCGCGGCACGGGTCGACGCCTCGGCCGTCTGGCCGTCGATACGGGCAGTCATGCCGTCGACGGCGCGATTCGCCCGTGAGCCCATCCCGTCCTTGCCGTTCCTGCGCATGACTCCAGCCTAGTGATCCCCCGGCAATCGAGGCCGTCCCACACACTCGCGGGCGGTGAATTGCGCACCTCTCAGCGACGTCGAGAGGCGCGTATCCCACCGCCCCCGCCCGCGAGAGGTGTGTCTCTCACGGGCCCCGCTCGCGAGGGGTGCGCGAGTCACTACCCAGGCGGGTGTGAGGGGCGCCGGAGTCGCCACCGACCGGGGCGCGGTGAGGCTAGTGTGCGGGAGTGGCCATCGTCCTGTCGCTCATCTCCGCGCTCGCCTATGGCGTCTCGGACTTCGTCGGCGGGACCACCTCCAAACGCGCATCGCCCTGGCAGGTCGCGATCCTCGCGCAATGCGTCTCCCTGACGCTGATGCTCGGCATGGCCATCGCCATCGGAGGACGACTGAGCACCCATGACATCGCCATGGCCGTGATCGCCGGCATCGGCAACGGCTTCGGGACCGTGTTCCTCTACCGAGGGCTCGCCGGCGGAAGGATGAGCGTCGTCGCACCGATCTCGGCCGTCGGCACCGCCCTCATCCCGGTCGTCACCGGACTCGGCCTCGGCGACCGCCCCGGACTCGTCGCCGGTGCGGGCATCCTGTGCGCCTTCCCCGCCATCGCGATGATCTCGCGGCCGCCGGCCGACGACCCCGCGCATCGCAGCGGCCTGCTCGATGCCGTGCTCGCCGGCGCTGGCTTCGGCACCCTCTTCACCGCCCTCGCCCACGTCGGCGACGGGACGGGCATGTGGCACTTCCCGGTCATCTACGTGACCTCGCTGACCCTGCTCGTGGCGAGCGCCATCGCCGTCCGCCAGCCCTGGAAGCCGAACCGCGCCGCCAGCCCCGCACTCGCGATGGGCGTGCTGAGCGTGATCGCCGGGGTCACCTTCTTCCTCAGCACGCGCCACGGTCTGCTGTCGATCGTCGCGGTGGTGTCATCGCTGTATCCCGCGGCGACCGTGCTGCTCGCATCATCGCTGCTGCGTGAACGGATCGCGGGCTGGCAGGGCGTCGGACTCGTCTTCGCCGCGATCGCCGTCTCGCTCGTATCGATCGGCTGACGACTACTTGAGGAACTTGCTGGTGCTGCGGTTCTTGAGCGGCTTGCCCCCGGTCTGACAGGTGGGGCAGTACTGCAACGACGAGTCGGCGAACACCACCTCGGCGATCGTGTCACCGCAGACATCGCAGGTCTCGCCCGTACGACCGTGGACCCGCATCCGCGACCGCTTGGAGTCCTTGAGCTCCGAGGCCGGCTTGCCCGCCGCCGCGGCCATCGCCTCGGTCAGCACGTCGTGCACCGCCGACTCGAGCCGGGCGGTCTCGTCCTCGTCGAGCTGCTCGGCGATCGCGAAGGGCGACAGTCGCGCGGCGTGCAGGATCTCGTCGCTGTAGGCGTTGCCGATCCCGGCGATGATCTTCTGATCGCGCAGCAGCCGCTTGACCTGCATCTTGCGGGCCAGCAGCGGACGCAGCTCGAAACCCTCGGCGAGCGGGTCGGGGCCGAGCGCCGCGATACCGGGCACCTCCTGCGGATCCCGCACCGTGTAGACGGCCAGGCCCTTGCGGGTGCCCGCCTCGGTCAGGTCGAAGCCCAGATGCGGACCATCGCCCGCGTCGAGCCGCAACCGCATCGCGATCGGACCGTTGCCCATCTTCAGCCGCTTGTCCGCGAGCTGATCGGACCAGCGGATCCAGCCCGCCTTGGCCAGATGGATCACCAGGTGCAGGCCGTCGACATCGATATCGATGAACTTGCCGTGCCGGACGACATCGGTGACGGCCAGGCCCGTGAACGCCGAGGTCGGCGGATCGAAGGTCTTGAGCACGGCGAAGGAGGCGAGCTCGATGTCGGCGACGACCGCACCCGCACACCGCTCGCGCAGGAAGCCGACCAGCGCGTCGACCTCGGGCATCTCGGGCATGAGGTCAGCTTAGAGCGCACCGCCGACGTGCGTCGGTCAAGCGCTGGACCGAGATGTGCTCCCAATCTGTCGACCAGAGGGGTTCTTGGTTGACGAATTGGGAGCAAATCTCGGTCCAGGTTGGTCCAAAGTCAGACCTGAGCGGGGCGACGGTTCCGGTTGCGATTCCGGTTGCGGTTGCGATTCCGGTTCCGGCTGTTGCCGCCATTGCCCGGACCCTGCTGCTTGGGGGTGCCCCGGCGCGCCGGGGTGTCCTCCACCGGCGCGGGCCGACCCGCGCCCGAGAGCGCATCGACCGTCATCGGCGACGGGGCCGTGGCGACATCGTGATGCCGCGCCTCGACACCGGCCTTGCGCTGCAGAGCGATGACGTCCTTGATGTTCTCCGACGTCGCGACGGTGATGACCGTGCCCTTCTCGCCGGCTCGCGCCGTACGGCCCGAGCGGTGCAGGTACGCCTTGTGCTCGGCCGGCGGGTCGTAGTGCACGACCAGTCCGATGCCGTCGATGTGGATGCCTCGTGCCGCGACATCCGTGGCCACGATCGCCGTCGCGTCACCGCGCGTGAACTTGGCGAGATTGCGCTCGCGGCGACGCTGATCGAGATCGCCGTGCAGGTCCACCGACTCGACACCGCGCTGGGTGAGCTGACGCGCCAGCCGCGCCGCGCCCCGCTTGGTGCGGGTGAACACGATCGTGCGCGGATTGGCCTCGAGCAGCGAGGTCAGCATCGTCGAGCGCTGGTCGCCGGGGACCAGCATCACGTGATGCTCCATCGTCACCGGCTGACCCGCGAGCTCGTCGAGCTCGTGCAGACGATGCTGCGGCAGGTGCTTGCGGACGAGACGATCGACCTCGCCGTCGAGGGTCGCCGAGAGCAGCAGGCGCTGACCATCGGCCGGAGTCTTCGACAGCAGCGCGTCGACCGGCTTGTAGAAGCCGAGGTCGCACAGGTGGTCGGCCTCGTCGAGGACGGTGATCTCGACATCGTCGAGGCTCAGCTCGCCGCGCTCGAGCAGGTCGCCGAGGCGACCCGGGGTGGCGACGAGGACGTCGACCGGACGCGACAGATCACGGATCTGCCGGTTAATCGGCACACCGCCATAGACGGTGACGACGCGCAGCCCCAGCGGGATGGCCAGCGGCTTGATGACGTCCTGGACCTGGGTGGCCAGCTCACGCGTCGGGAGGACGATGAGCGCGCGGGGGCGCTGCCGACGGCTGCTGCCATCGGCCAGGCGGGCCAGGACCGGCACGCTGAAGGCGAGCGTCTTGCCCGAGCCGGTGCGCGCCCGGCCGAGGACATGGCGCCCTTCGAGCGCATCGGGGATGACCGCGGCCTGGACCGGGGTCGGACTCGTGATCTGCTGACGCATCAGCGCCGTCACGAGCGGCTTGGGAAGATCGAAGGAGGAAGAGAAGGTGGGCAGCACGGGGCTACCGGAAGGGTGATTCACAGAACTCTCAGACGTTGCGGATGCCCGCTACCAAGTCACGCAGTATTGCGTAGTTTCGTCGGGCCGAGCGTCAGCCAGCGTCGTCGCGGCGCACTCGTTCAGCCACCACTCTACCGTCTCGCCCAACCCACCCCGACGGCCGGGCGAGACGGCGGCCCTCACCAGGAGGACTTCGTGATGCCGGGAAGCTCGCCGGCGTGGGCCGCCGAGCGGAAGCGGATCCGCGACAGACCCGCCTTGCCGACATGCCCGCGCGGGCGGCCGTCGACCTGGTCGCGACGACGGTAGCGGACCGCGGCGGAGTCGCGCGGCAGCTTCGCCAGCGCCTTCGAGGCCGCCATCCGCTCGGCCATCGTCAGGCGGGTGTCCCGACTCGCACGCCGGAGTTCGGCGCGTCGTTCGGCGAGCCGCTCGACCAGCTCGCGGCGACGCTCGTTCTTGACGATCTTGCTGCGCTTCGCCATCAGCGCTCCTCTCGAAAGTCGACATGTCGCCGAATGACCGGATCGAACTTGCGGAGCACCAGCCGGTCGGGGTCGTTGCGCCGATTCTTGCGCGTGACATAGGTGTAGCCCGTGCCCGCCGTGGACCGCAGCTTCACCACCGGGCGGATGTCCGAACTCTTGGAGCTCATACCTTCTCTCCTCGCTTGCGGATCTCAGTGACGACGGCGTCGATCCCGCGACGATCGATGACCTTGATGCCACGAGCGCTGACGGTCAGCGTGACCCGCCGGTTCAGGCTCGGCACCCAGTAGCTCTTGCGCTGGATATTGGCATCGAATCGCCGTTTGGTGCGGCGGTGGGAATGCGAGACGGCGTGGCCGAAGCCCGGACCCGCCCCCGTCACCTGACATCTGCGTGACATATGATCTCCTTGTTGAGAATGACTCCCATAACGATATCATTCTCACGAAGCCTCGAGAAAGGTCCTCCATGAAGCGCGACATCCACCCCGCCTACCGGCCCGTGGTGTTCCGCGACCGCGCCGGCGGCCTCACGCTGCTCACTCGGTCGACGGCCACCAGCGACGAGACGATCGACCTGGACGGCCACACCTATCCCGTCATCGATGTCGACATCTCCGCCGCCAGCCACCCCTTCTGGACCGGGCGCGGCCGGGTGCTCGACGCCGAGGGACGAGTCGAGAAGTTCAACCGGCGCTACGGAGCGAGCCGGTGACCACACCCGTCGCCGTCGTCACCGGCACCCACGCCGAGGCCGTCGAACGCACCGTGCTCACCCTCGCGTGGGACACGCTCGGCGCGGTCGCGGTGCACCACACGATCGATGTCGGACGCCAGGTCCTCACCCGGGTCGTCGCCGACCACACCGGAGTCCTCGAACGCGAGGAGGTCGACCTCGACCACGCCTGCGCCAGCTGCGCCCTGCGCGAGGACATCCTGCCGACGCTCGCCCGGCTCGCCGAGGACGGCCGGTGGAGCTCGATCGTGGCCCACCTGCCCATCAGCGCCGACGCCATGGGCATCTGCCGGGTCATCGACATCGACCCGGGCTACCGCGACCTGCTGCGCGTCAGCGAGGTGATCGCCGTGGTCGACGGACCCCACTGGGACGACGACCTGCTCGGTGACGAGCTGCTGATCGAGCGCGAGATCCACACCTCCGCCGAGGATGGTCGCAGCGTCGCCGAGACCCTCAGCTCGCTCGTCGAGTATGCCGACACGGTGCTCGCCGTGGGCGATCTCACGACCGACGGACAGGAGCTCCTGACCGCCCTCGCGCGGCCCGGCGCCCGGATCGTGCCCGACCACCTCGTCTACGCCCTCGACCCCGGTCGGACCCGCGACCACGAGGCCGCCGAGACCTGGATCGACCCCCTCGGCACCCGGCCGGTCGGCCTGATCGAGTCCGGTGTCGCCTGGACCGTCGAACTGCGCTCGGAACGCCCCTTCCACCCGGACCGCCTCCATCGGCACATCGCCGAGCTCGGCGGCGGCCCCCGCCGCTCACGCGGCTGCTTCTGGCTGCCGACCCGGCCCGGACAGGCCTGCGAGTGGTCGGGAGCCGGCGGGCAGCTGAGCGTCGGCACCGCCCTCGTCCAACCCGCGGGAACGCCGCACACCCGGCTCCTCGTCACCGGGATCGACGACGGCGTCGACGAGCTCGTCACCCTGTTCAACCGCTGCCTCGTCACCGACGAGGAGATCGCCCGCCGCGGCTGGACCTGGACCACCCCCGACGACGGATTCGGGCCCTGGCTCGGACCGATCGAACGCGCCGCCTGACCCCGAGGAGAGACCCATGGCCGTACCGAAACGCAAGATGTCCCGCAGCAACACCCGCCACCGCCGCAGCCAGTGGAAGGCCGCACCGGTCGCCCTCGTCCCCGTGCGGGTGGGCGGCGAGACCGTCCGTGTCCCGCGACGCCTCGTCAAGGCGGTCCACGCGGGACTCGTCGACCCGAAGGAGTACCGATGAAGGTCCGCAACTCGATCCGCTCGCTGAAGAACCAGCCCGGCTCGCAGGTCGTCCGCCGACGCGGCCGCACCTATGTCATCAACAAGCAGAACCCGAGGCTCAAGGCCCGCCAGGGCTGACGGGGCGCTGAGCGAGCGCTTAGAGTGAGCCGCGTGACCACCACCACGCAGCAGATCACCCTCGCCCAGCGCCCCTCAGGGCTGCCCGATGCCTCCACCTGGTCGCTCGAGACCGTCGAGCTGCCCGACCCCGAGGACGGCCAGTTCCTCGTCCGGATCGACCACATCTCCCTCGACCCGGCCATGCGGGGCTGGCTGAACGATGTCCGCTCCTATGTGCCGCCCGTCCAGATCGGCGCGGTGATGCGCGCCGGGGCCACCGGACGGGTCGTCGCATCGCGTCATCCGGACTTCGCCGAGGGCGATGCGGTGACCGGAACCTTCGGCGTCACCGAGTACGCGCTGAGCGATGGCACCGGCGTCAGTCGCATCGACCTCGACGTGGCCGACTCCCCCACCTGGCTCGGCGCGCTCGGCATGCCCGGCATCACCGCCTACTTCGGCCTGACCGATGTCGGTGACCTGCACGAGGGCGACACCGTGGTCATCTCCGCCGCGGCGGGTGCCGTCGGCAGTGTCGCCGGGCAGATCGCCAAGGCTCGCGGGTGCCGGGTCATCGGCATCGCCGGTGGCGAGGAGAAGACCGCATGGTTGCGCGAGATCGGCTTCGACGAGGCGATCGACTACAAGAACGAGAAGGTGTTCAAGCGACTGCGCGAGCTGGCCCCTGACGGCATCGATGTCTACTTCGACAATGTCGGCGGCGAGATCCTCGACGCCGCCCTCGCCAATCTGCGCCGTGGTGCGCGCGTCGTCATCTGCGGCGCGATCAGCCAGTACAACGCGGAGTCGCTGCCCCCCGGTCCGAGCCGCTACATGTCGCTGCTCGTCTTCCGCGCTCGCATGGAGGGCTTCGTCGTCTTCGACTACGAGGACCGCTACCCCGAGGCGATCGAGGCCATCGGCGCGATGATCGCGGGCGGCACCCTCGAGGCACGCGAGACCATCGCCGAGGGCGGCGTCGCGGCCTTCGGCGAGACCCTGCTCGGGCTCTTCCGCGGGGAGAACACCGGCAAGCTGGTGCTGCGCGTGGACTGACGTGCGCACGGTGTCGTTCGGTGGTTGCCTGGGTACTGGAGGAAGCAGCCGCTCGACGTCACGAAAGGTTGAACGATGCCTGCACCCGACACCACCGAACCCGCCCTGTCCCAGGGCTTCCCGCGCCAGCAGCAGGAGCCGCCGGGGACGACGCACGAGATGACCCCGCGCCCCGATCACGGCGAGGACACCTATGCCGGTCACGACCGTCTCGCGGGCAAGCGCGCACTGGTCACGGGCGGCGACTCCGGCATCGGGCGGGCGGTGGCGATCGCCTTCGCCCGCGAGGGTGCCGATGTCGCCTTCACCTACCAGCCGGAGGAGTTCGACGACGCCCGCGAGACCGCCCGATGGATCGAGGACGCCGGTCGCACCGCACTGCCTTTCGAGGCCGATCTACGCGATTCCACGACCTGCGAGCACGTGGTCCACGAGACCGTGTCGCAGCTCGGCGGCCTGGACGTGCTCGTCAACAATGCCGGCTTCCAGTACGCCCGCGGCGACAGCATCGCCGATATGAGCGATGAGCAGATCGAGCGCGTGCTCGCGACGAATCTCAAGGCCATGTTCGTCCTGACCCGCGCATCCCTGCCCCACCTGCGCGAGTCGCGGGGCAATGTCATCAACGTGTCGTCGATCCAGGCCTACGAGCCCTCGACCTCGCTGCTCGACTACGCCTCGACCAAGGCGGCGATCAACAACTTCACCGTCAACTTCGCCCAGGAGGCCGGCCCGCATGGAGTGCGGGTCAATGCGGTGGCGCCGGGTCCGATCTGGACTCCGCTCCAGCCGGCGACGCAGCCCGCGGAGAAGCTGGAGCAGTTCGGCCAGGACACCCCGCTCGGCCGCGCCGGCCAGCCGGCCGAGTGCGCCCCGGCCTTCGTATTCCTGGCGAGCGATCAGACGGCCAGCTACGTGTCGGGCACGGTGCTCGGCGTGACCGGTGGAAAGGGGGTGTTCTGATGGCGAGCAAGGAGAACCGGGAGAATCCGAGCCTGAAGAACCCGGACATGTACGAGGAGCTCCGCGACGAAGGAGCCTCGAAGGAGAAGGCGGCACGTATCTCGAATGCGGCCGCCAATGAGGGCAAGAAGAAGGTGGGCGAGCGCGGCGGCAAGGCCGGGTCCTATGACGACTGGACGGTCGACGAGCTGAAGGACCGCGCCAAGGAGCTCGGCATCGAGGGCTACTCGGACCTGAAGAAGGACCAGCTCATCGAGAAGCTCCGCAACCACTGACCCCGCCTACGCGTTGAGTGTGGGGGTAGCTCCCGAGGACTTCGCTTCGCTCCGTCCGGGAGGTACCCCCACTCAACGGGTGGGTCAGGCGTTGCGCTGACGCGGGAGCGACTGGTTCGCGACGCGGTTCTCGGCGTCGATCATCCAGGCCAGCTGCTCGATGCGCTCGAGCACGGTGTGCAGGATGTCCGCGGTCGTGGGGTCCTCGGCGTCGACGTCGTCGTGGATGCGACGCGCGGTGCCGGCCACGGCGTACAGCGCGGTGGCGATGAGGTCGACCGTCTCGGCGGTGTTGACCTCGGTGGCCGGGAACGGCGGCAGGCTGCTGCGCTCGGCGACCGTGGCCGCGCGGGCGTCGGGGGTGACGTAGAGCGCGCGCATCCGCTCCGCGACGGTGTCGGAGAACTCGCGGGCCGCGTCGACGACCTCGTCGAGGACCAGGTGCAGGTCGCGGAAGTTGAGCCCGACCACGTTCCAGTGCGCCTGCTTGCCCTGCAGGTGCAGGTCGGTGAGGTCGACCAGCATCTGCTGCAGGTGGTCGGCCAGCTGGTCGGAGGCGGTGAACGCCGGGCGCGCGACATGGGTCGGGGCGTTGGCGTGGAGAACGTCGGACACGGTGAGGGTCCTTCCTTGCTTCGACGACGTGATGAGCCGATTCAAGCACCTTTTCTGGAACCGTTCCAGAAAGGTGAGGCTACCCTTCCCGGTACCCCGCCCGCCGTCCCGGAGTCGCCGGCGGAGCCGAACCGGAGTCGACCCGGGCCCCGCTCAGGCGGGCTCCGGCTGCTCGCTCGCGTCCGCCGCGGAGGCGGCGGCCTGCACCTTCGCCCAGCGGTAGTCGGCCTTGCCGGCGGGCGAGCGCAGCACCCGCTCCACGCGCACCACCGCCTTGGGCAGCTTGTAGCGCGCGACGTGCCGGGCGGCCTCGGCGAGCAGCTCCTCGTCGGAGACCACGGCGCCCTCGGCGAGCTCGCCGATCGCGACCCCCTCGTTGCCCCACCGCTCGGAGGGACGCCCGGCGACCACCACGTCGCGCACCGCCGGGTGGGCCACGATCGCGCGCTCGACCTCCTCGACGAAGATCTTCTCCCCGCCGGAGTTGATGGTGACGCTCTCGCGCCCGAGCAGCTGGATGCGGCCGTCCTCGAGGACCCGGGCGCGGTCGCCGGGCACCGACCAGCGCACGCCGTCGATGACGGGGAAGGTCCGGGCGCTCTTGGCGGGGTCGCCGAGGTAGCCGAGCGGGACGTAGCCGTTGCGTGCCAGCCAGCCCTCCCCCTCCCCCGGGCCGAGGGCTCGGGTCAGCAGGTCGTCGACCACCCCGGTGTCGTGCTGCGGGGTGAAGACCATCGCCTCGGCCTCGTTGTCCTTCGCCGTGGCGGCGCTCATCTGGATGCCGCTCTCCGAGGCGCCGGCGGTGTCGAGGACCATCACGTGCGGCGCGACGGCGAAGAGCCGCTCGCGCACGGTCGGGGTGAGCGGGGCGCCGCCGTTGCCGAGGACGAAGAGCCCGGACAGGTCGTAGGTCTCGCGCTCCATCTGCTCCACCAGCGGCCGGGCGATCGCGTCGCCGACGGTCGGGATCGAGGCGACGCGCTCGCGGGCAGCCAGCTCCAGGGCGTTGGCCGGGTCGAAGGTGCGCACGTCGTCGAGCAGCACGATCTTGCCGCCGGAGGTGATCGCGTGGAACGTCGACCACTGCGCGGCGCCGTGCATGAACGGCGGCACCATCAGCAGCGACAGCCCACCGCCGGCAGCGCGGGCGTGCTCGGCCAGGGCGTCGTACGACGCGAACGGCTCGGTGGTCCCGAACGGCGTGCCGCCCATGGAGGAGACGAAGATGTCGTGCTGGCGCCACAGCACGCCCTTGGGCATGCCCGTGGTCCCGCCGGTGTAGAGCAGGAACAGGTCCTCCCCCGACGGCGTCGGCATCCCGCCCGGGGGCGGCGGGGTCGCGACGACCGTCTCGTAGTCCACCGCGCCGGGCAGCAGCGGGTGGCCGGAGTCGTCGGCGACCTGCACCAGCACCCGCAGGCCGGGCAGCCGGTCGCGCACCGCGGCGACCATCGGGGCGAACTCGGCGTGGTAGACCAGCGCGGTCGTCCGGGCGTCGGCGAAGAGGTAGGCCAGCTCCTCCTCCACGTAGCGGTAGTTGACGTTGAACGCCGCGACCCGCGCCCGGTAGGCGCCCAGGGTGGCCTCGAGGTACTCGTTGCCGTTGCGCAGGTAGACGCCGAGGTGGTCCTGGCCGGACTCGTGGCCGGCGAGCCCGTCGCGCTCGGCGTGGCAGCCCAGGCCCTGAGCGGCGAGGAAGTGCGCGACCCCGTCGACCCGGGCGTCGACCTCGGCGTAGGTCAGGCGCCGGTCGCGCCACACGAGCAGCTCGTGGTCAGGGACCGTCTCGGCGACGGTGCGGAACACGGTGGACAGGTTGAAACGGGTCATGCCGCTCGCTCCTCGGGGTGGTCGCGTGGCGGGAAACCTAGCGGAGAACGCACCGCGATGTGATCTGGATCTCACGAGTGCTCACGCGGATCCGGGACCGATCTGAGTACGCCGACTCATGTGCGCACCCGGCCGCCCGGGCGAGGGTGGAGCCATGGACAACAAGACGCCCCAGACCAACACCACCGCCTTCTTCGCCCAGGCCGCCATCTCCTTCGGCGTCTCGCTGCTGGGCGTGGTGCTCGCCGTGCTGTACCTGCCCGTCGACCCGTGGGTCCGCGCCTTCCTGGCGATGACGACGCTGTTCCTGGTCTCCTCCTCCTTCACCCTCGCCAAGTGCGTGCGCGACGCCCAGGAGAGCCGCTACGTCGTCTCGCGTCTCGACCAGGCGCGGGTGGACAAGATCCTGGCCGAGCACGACCCGTTCCGCGCCGTGTCGTGACGCCCCGGCCCGCACGCCGAGTCGGCACGAATGGTGCGCCCAGTCGGTACGAATGGCGGGCGGATCGGCGAACGCCGCCCGCCATTTGCGCCGACTCGGCGTACGGCGCCCGCCATCTGCGCCGACTCGGCGTACGGGGTCGCGGGCGGGGGTACTCGCCGGGGGCACCGCGCGTGCGCCGGTGCGTCCGCCCCGAGCCCGAGGTGTGCCCCGTGACGACCCATCCCTCTCCCCCGGCGCGAGCCGCCCTCTCCCCGCGCAAGATCGGCAAGGCGCTGCTGATGCCGACCCTGGCCGCCCGCCTTCTGCGCTCCGGCCGGGGTCCGGGCACCGAGGCGGTGCTGGTGGCGCAGGCGTTCTCCTACGCCGGCGACCTCGCACTCAACGGACGCACCCGCGGTCGCTTCCTGGCCGGGCTGAGCTCGTTCCTCGTCGCCCACCTCGCCTACATCGCCGCCTTCCGGCGCCGGTCCTCCCTCCCCGCGCTCCCCACCCCCGGCCCTGTCTCA
>JAEZEJ010000087.1 GCA_023417775.1 Actinomycetes bacterium
CCTCCGTACAGGGAGGTGCCCCCACACTCGACGGGGTCGGGCGTCAGCGCTGGAGATCGCCGGCGTCGGAGCCCAGGGTGATCTTGACGTTCTGCTGGTCGCCATCGCGCTGGATGGTCAACGTCACCTCATCCCCTGGTTGATAGCTGCGGACCGTGGCGATCAGCGCCTGGTTCGTGGCCACCGGGTGATCGTTGACGGCGGTCACGATATCGCCCTCGCGCAGACCGGCCTCGTCGCCCGGACCGCCCGACTCCACCTCGGCGACCCGTGCGCCGATGCCGGTGATCTGGTCATCGCCGGTCGCGCTCTGCACCGTGATGCCGATGCGTGCGTGCTCGACCGTCTTGCCGTCCAGGATCTGCGAGCTGACATTGCGGGCCAGATCGGCGGGGATGGCGAAGCCGAGGCCGATGGAGCCGCCTTCGACGCCGCCGGAGGACCGGATGGCCGAGTTGATGCCGATCACCCGGCCCTCGAGGTCGACCAGCGGGCCTCCGGAGTTGCCGGGGTTGATCGCCGCATCGGTCTGGATGGCGGGGAAGGTGGTCAGGGTGTCGGAGCTGCTGCTCTGATCGCCCGGCGAGACCGGACGGTTGAGGGCCGAGACGATGCCCTGCGTGACCGTCGACTCCAGACCGAAGGGCGAGCCGATCGCGACGACCTCCTGGCCGACCCGGACGTCCGCGGAGTTGCCGAACTGCGCGGGCTCCAGGTCGGAGACGCCCTCGGCCTGGATGACCGCGATATCGGTCGCCGGATCGGTGCCGACGATGGTCGCGCGGGCATTCGTGCCGTCATTGAACCCGACCGTGAGCGTGCCTCCGTCGGCCGCTGCCTCGACCACGTGGTTGTTGGTCATGATCTTGCCGTCATCGCTGATGATGACGCCCGAGCCCGAGCCGCCCTCACCTCCGCCGGAGAAGTTGATCTGCACGACCGACGGCATGATCTTCTGAGCGACCTGCTCGACCGTTCCGGCGGGCAGATCCGAGGAGGCGGGGGTGTCGATCGACGTGCCGGTCGAGGTCGACGTTGAGCCGCCGCCATCGGACAGCTGGTTGCCGAGGACGCCGCCGCCGAAGCCGGCGATCAGCGCGAGGGCGACGACGCCGATCGCCGCGGCGATCGGACGACCCCGGCGGGGCCGCCTGGACGGCGGTACCTCGCCGGTCGCCGGAGGCATCGGACCCTGGGGCGGCGGAGGAGGACCCAGGATGCTGGTGTGCTCGGTCTCGCCCGGGCCGCGGGTGTCACCCGGCCTGGGCGGCGGTGTGCCGTAGGCGCCGGGCCCGCGAGTGGCGTCCGGCCCGGGCGGCGGCGGGGCCGGGGCCTCGCGCGGCTCATCGGGGGTGGAGGAGCCGGTGGCCGGGCCCATGGGAATCGGACCGTGACCAGCCGGGGTGTCCTCGCCGGCATCGCCCGCCGGCGGTTGCGGCTGACGTTGCGCGGGAGGCGTGTACGGACGCTCGGCGAAGGGATCCTGCGAATCGGTCATGTCAAGACATTCTCTCGCATTGCTGAGACGGTGATGAAAGGGTGGTGTGAGCGGACGAAGACCTCTACTGTGTCAGGCGCCGACCGCGGGCGCGACCGGAAGACGCAGGGTGAAGGTCGAGCCGTCGCCGAGGGTCGAGGCCACCTCCACGCTCCCGCCGTGGCGCTCCGCCGCCCGCTGCACGATGGACAGGCCGAGCCCCGATCCGGGCAGAGCTCGTGCCGCCGTCGACCGGTAGAAGCGCTGGAACACATGCGGCAGGTCGTCCTCGGCGATGCCGGGCCCCTCGTCGGCGATGGACAGGACTCCTTCATCGAGGCGGACGGTGATCGTGCCGTCCGCCGGGCTCCACTTGGCCGCATTGTCGAGCAGATTGGTGACGGCGCGCTCCAGGGACTGGCTCTCGCCGATCACCTGGGAGCCGTCCAGGGAGACGTCCCAGGTGACGCCCGGGGCGCGCAGCCGCACGCGGGTGAGGGACTGCTCGACGATGTCGTCGAGGGCGAGCGGTTCGGGGTCCCGATGCAGCGGCTCGTCGCGGGCGAGCTCCACCAGATCGCCGATCAGCGAGGTCAACTCGTCCAGCTGGGCCCGCACGTCGTCCATGAGCTCGCGCTGGGCCTCGGCGTCGAGACGACGTTCCGGATCGCCGGTGACCTGGCGCAGCAGCTCGATATTGGTGCGCAGACTGGTCAGAGGGGTGCGTAGCTCGTGACCGGCATCGGCGATCAGCTGTCGCTCGCGGGTCTGCGACTCGCCCAACGCGCGGAGCATCGTGTTGAACGAGCGCGTGAGCCGGGCGAGCTCGTCGTTGCGGGTGCCCCACACATCGATCGGCTCCATCTCGCCGGTGGACGCGATGCGCTCGGTCGCGGCGGTCAGACGTCGTACCGGTCTCAGGCCGTTGCTCGCCACCGCCCAGCCGGCCATCGCGGACATCGCGACACCGGCGGCGCTCGCCAGCACCAGGACCACGGCGAGGCGGTCGAGGGCCCGCTGGGTGGACTCCATCGACTGCGCGAGCACGAAGGCCTGGCCCGGCTGAGTCTGGATGGAGACGATGCGGAAGGGCTCGCCACCGGCATCGACGGTTCGGGCCGACTGCGATCGGGTGCCCAGCGCGACCTCCTGCTCGGGGATGCCGTAGGGGACATTGCTGACCTTCTGGGTGAGCAGATCGCCGCCGTTGACGAAGACCACCCGGATGCCCATCGCGTTCAGCATCTGCTGCACGGACACCGCATTGGTGGAGTTCAGCGAGGACGCCGTGACACCGGCGTCGACCGCGTCATTGGCACGCTTCACGAGGGTCTGGTCGACCGAGCCGATGAACTCGGAACGCACGGTCACATAGAAGACCGCACTGACCACGGACAGCACCAGCGCGACCGCCACGGTGGTCAAGATGGTGACGCGGGCCGCCAGCGAGATCCGTGAGGTGACCGGGCTGAGCGCATCGTGCAGCCAGTCCAGGAAGCGATCGGTCACGCCGCGAGGTTTCGGAGCGTGCTCGCTCACGGCGTCACCGCCGGGAGGGCCTGTCGGGTTCGCTCGCTGCGCTCGCTCACGGCGGCGTCTCCCGCAGCACATAGCCGACACCGCGGACGGTGTGCAGGAGGCGATCCTCTCCCTCCGCCTCGAGCTTGCGGCGGACGTAGCCGACGTAGACCTCGAGGGAGTTGGCGCTGGTGGGGAAGTCGAATCCCCACACCTCCTCGAGGATGAACGAGCGTTCGAGCACGCGCTTGGGACGCTGCAGGAAGAGCTCGAGCAGCGCGAACTCGGTCCGCGTCAACGAGATGCTGCGCCCGGCGCGGACCACCTCGCGGGTATTGGGGTCGAGGCTGAGGTCGGCGAAGTGCAGGACCGGGGCGTCCTCGTCCTGGGAGTCGGCCGGGCGGGCCGAGCGCCGCAGCAGGGCGCGAAGGCGCGCCAGCAGCTCCTCGAGCGCGAAGGGCTTGGTGAGATAGTCATCGGCCCCGGCATCGAGACCATCGACGCGATCGGTGACGGCATCGCGGGCGGTGAGCACGAGGATCGGCACGTCATTGCCGGCCGAGCGCAGCGCCCGGGTGGCCTCGAGTCCGTCGAGGCGCGGCATCATCACGTCCATGACGATGGCATCGGGCTGGACCTGGGGCACGCGGGCGAGCGCCTCGGCTCCGTCAGAGGCCAGTTCGACCGTGTAGCCGTTGAACTCCAGGGACCGTCGCAGGGAGTCACGGACGGCGCGATCGTCGTCCACCACCAGGATGCGCATGACCCCAGTGTGCCCGGGATGCCTGAGAAAGACGTGAAAGCGGAGTCGGTGGCGGCCGCGAGCCTGCCTGAGGCGCGACCCGCCCTCAGGCGGAGGTGCCGTCGAGGAGGCTCTGCGCGGCCCCGGCCGCCCGGGCGCCGTAGGAGCCGCCGAAGAGCAGGGTGTGCACGAGCAGCGGGTGCAGTTGGTGCAGGGCGATGCGATCACGCCATCCCTCGGCCAGGGGAGCGGCCTCATCGTAGGCCTCGAGGATCCGCTGCAGGTGCGGGGCGCCGAACAGGGCCAGCATCGCCAGATCGGCCTCGCGATGCCCGCCGTGGGCGGCTGGATCGATCATCCAGACCTCGCCTTCGGCCCCCCAGACGACATTGCCGGACCACAGATCGCCGTGGACGCGTGCCGGCGGCTCGGCGGGCCCGGAGAAGGCGTGGATCCTGCGCATCGCGATCTCGATCGTGGCCGCCTCATCGGTGGTGAGGTGGCCGCGATCGACGGCGGCGCGCACATAGGGCATCACGCGACGGGAGGCATAGAACTCCTCCCAGGTGGGCAGCGGCCGGTTCGGGAGCGGAGCGATCCCGATGTACCCGTCGCTCTCGGCACCGAAGGTGGGGGAGCCGGCGGCATGGGTGACCGCCAGGGCGCGACCGAACTGCTCGGCGAGCTCCTGGGAGGGTTTGCCCGGCTCGATCCAGGCGATCACCAGGCAGTCGTCGTCGACGCCGAGCACCTCGGGGGTCGGGACCCCGCCGGCCTCGCCGAGCCAGCGCAGCCCCTCGGCCTCGCCGCGGAACAGCCCCTGCGGCGCCTGGGGGCGGGTCTTGATGATCGCATTGCGCCCATCGGTGAGACGGAGTCGCGTGGCGGTGCAGATGTCCCCGCCGGCGACGGGCGTGGTGGAGACGACGGCGGTACCCAGCAGTGCCTCGGCCCGTGCCGCCGTTCCCGCCATCCTCGCCATGCCCCCGACGTTACCGGAGGCCCAGTATCAGCTCTGTCGCGAAGCGATCAGCTGAGAGGTTCCGCCGGTAGGGGAGGCTACTGCGCGCCACCCCGTGGGCGCTCCGCGGCGTTGGCGTCCCTCGCAAGACGACCCCGGTATGGCTTCGCTCCGCCGTGGGGGTACCTCCCTGGACGGAGTCCTCGGGGGATGGCGGAGCATCCCACGGATGCGGCGCTCGCCACGCCACCCCTATCGGCGGAACCTCTGAGGAATCTCGGCGACCAGGACATCGCTGGTGCGCTCGATCATCGCGAGCACGTCGATGAAGCCCTCTTCGCCGCCGAACCACGGATCGGGTACCTCGATGTCCCCTTCGGTGGCCGCCGGATCGAAGCTGCGGAACATGCGCAGTCGCTCGGTGTCGGCGACGGTCGGAGCGAGCGCGGCCATGTCGGCGTAGTTGCTTTCGTCCATGGCGAGGAGGAGATCATTCTCGGCGTACCAGTCGGTGGTGAACTTCCGGGCGACGTGCCGGGAGGCGTCGTAGCCGGCGTCCGTGAGCGTGCGAGCGGCCCGCGCATCCATCGGATCGCCGGTGTGCCAGCCGCCGGTGCCCGCCGAGACGATCTCGACGTCGCCGATGCCGGCCTCGTCCAGCTTGCTCTCGAGGACGACGTGGGCCATGGGGGAGCGGCAGATATTGCCCAGGCACACGACGGCGATGCGATAGGTCACCGGCTCACTCCCCGATGATCGCGTTGACGACGGTCTGGGCGATGGAGATGACGATCGATGCGAGGACGGCCCACCAGAAGCCGTCGATGAAGAACTCGATCGCGAACTGGCCGGTGATCCACTCGGTCAGCATCAGCAGCAGCGCATTGATGACGACGAGGAGGAGGCCCAGCGTGAGGATGATGAACGGCAGCGAGAGCAGCTTGACGATCGGGCCGAGCAGCATGTTCACGATGGTGAACACGAGGCCGACGATCGCCAGCGCGAGGACGCGATTGGCGGTGGTCTCACCGGGGTCGCCGATGTTCATGTGGTCGCCGAGGAGCAGCGCGGCGAAGGCCAGCGCGAGGCTGCTCGCGAACCAGGTGGAGATGAAGCGTGCCATGGGCCCATTGTCGCAGGGCGAACCTCGGACCGCTCGATCACGTCGGCCAGTCCCCACCCCTGCCTGCGGCGTGAGGTTGATGACGTACCGCCGCCGAGGTGGTGCGCGGTGGGGGTGGGGAGGTGGGTTCAGGTCGGTGGCGGAAGCTCCTCGGGGCTCGCGAGCCGGGCGGTCTGGGCGACCACCACGCCGGTGAGCACCACGAACACGCCGATCGACTGGGCGAGGGTCAGCACCTCGGCGTACCAGAGCCACCCGGTCACCAGCGCCACGACGGGCTCCAGCATCGCGACCACGGAGGCGCGGGTGCTCGGGATGTACTGCATCGCCGCGAGATAGAGGAAGAAGGGCGTCACGGTGCCGAGCAGCACGATGTAGATCATGGCCACCCAGACCGGGGCCGTCAGGTGATCGAGCCGGCCGAGCAGCGTGGACTCCTGGCCGAGCACGTCGACGGCATTCCACGCCGGCTCGTACAGATTGGACACGACCGCCGCCAGGCCGAAGGACCACACGACGACGTGCAGCGGACTCGACCCGCCCTCCGTCGCGGTCAGCGCCTCCCCGATCAGGAAGTAGCTGGCCAGGCAGACCGCCGACAGCAGCCCGACGAGGAGGCCGATGGTGTCGATGGTCAGCCCGTCCCAGACCTGCCCGACGAGCGCGAGCCCGATCAGCGAGACGATGATCGCCGGGTACAGCCGCGGGTGCACCGGCTCCCGTCGCACGAATCTCACCCAGAGCACGACGAGGGCAGGCGCCAGATACTCCAGGAGCAGGGCGATGCCGAGCGGGAGCCGGTTGATCGTCACGTTGTAGGCCGCCTGCACGCCGAGCACGCCGACGATCGCGAGCGCCACCATGAGCGCCGCCGCCCGCCCACGCGGCACCCGGAAGGCACCGCGATCGAAGATCAGCGCCAGCAGGATGAAGACGAGGGCCGCGCAGGTGAGGCGGAAGGTCGTGTAGGTGTCGATGGACAGGCCCGCCTGCACCGGGATGCGGGACACCCCCGCATTCACCCCGAAGGTGACGGCAGCGGTGACCACGAGGGCGTAGCCGACGAGGGCGGGGCGGGACGACATCGCCCCATCCTCCCAGGACTGGTTGGCCTCCCAGCGCGGCGCGGGGGTGAGAAGCGGACATCGCGGCGCGGGCGGAGGGCCGATAGCGTGGCGCCATGTCCGCCGTCCCGCGTCCGCGTGCCGTGTTCGACCGGATCCCCGCCTATCGTGCCGGGAGGCCGGCGCCCGATGAGGCGCACAAGCTGTCGAGCAATGAGAACCCGTTCGCCCCTCTGCCCGGCGTCGTCGAGGCCGCGGCGCGCCAGCTCACGCGGATGAACCGTTATCCCGATGCGGGCATGTCCCGGCTCTACGCGGCCGTGGGCGCTCAGCTCGACGTCGATGAGGAGCGGCTGGCGGCGGGCACGGGATCGGTCGGTGCGCTGTTCACCTTGCTGGCCGCCTTCTGCGATCCCGGCGACGAGGTCGTCTACGCATGGCGCAGCTTCGAGGCCTATCCGATCGGGGTGGAGCTCGCGGGGGCCACCGCGGTGGCCGTGCCGCTGCGCCCCGATGCCACGCACGACCTCGTCGCGATGGCGGAGGCCGTCACGGAGCGCACCCGGGTCGTCCTGATCTGCACGCCCAATAACCCCACCGGCCCGGCCGTCGGGCGGGACGAGTTGGAGACCTTCCTGGCGCGGATCCCCTCGCGGGTCCTGGTGGTGATCGACGAGGCCTATCTGGAGTTCGTGCGCGACCTGGACGCCGCCTCCGGACTGGACGCGCTCGCCCGGCACGACCAGGTCGTGGTCCTGCGCACCTTCTCCAAGGCCTACGGCCTCGCCGGACTACGGGTCGGCTATCTGGTGGCTCATCCCGAGGTGGCGGCGATCGTGCGCAAGGCGACGCCCCCGTTCGCGGTCAGCGACCTCGCGATCGCCGCGGTCGCGGCGTCACTGGAGGAGATCGACCAGCTGAACGAGCGGGTCGAGGCGGTCGTGGCCGAGCGCGACGCCCTGGCCGGGGCGCTGCGTGCGGACGGCTGGCAGGTGCCGGTATCGCACACCAACTTCGTCTGGCTGCCGCTCGGCGCCGACAGCCTCGACTTCGCCGAGCACGTCTGGCCGGTGTCCGTGCGGCCGTTCCCGGGAGAGGGCGTACGAGTCACCGTCGGTGATCCGGCTGTCAACGCCGAGTTCCTCCGCCGGGTCGCCGCATGGCGCTAGCGCGCGCTCGGCTGGTACGTCAGCTCCAGGGTGCGCCCGTCGAGCACGCGGCTCTCCAGTAGGTCGAGGTCGAGGTCGCCCGCTCCCGCGAAGATCGGACTGACCCCGGTGCGGGCCGAGACGACCGGGAATATCGTGACCTGGATGCGGTCGACGAGGCCCGCCGCGAGCAGTGACCAGTTCAGCGACAGGCTGGCCTGCGAGCGGAGAGGAACCTCGGACGTCTCCTTCAGCCCGCGGACGGCCTCGATCGCATCGCCACTCTCGATCCTCGCATCCGGCCAGCCCAGCGTGTCGTGCAAGGTCGACGACATGACGACGGCCGGTGTCCCGCGCAGACGCACATTCCATTCGTCGAGGGCATGCGGATCGACGCCCGCGCTGAAGATGCCCGCCACCTCGCGGAACGTGGTCGCCCCATAGACCATGAGCTGGGGAGCGGCGAAGAGCTCGGAACGCCGTTCGAGGAGTTCGCGGCCCTGTCTGCTCCAGTAGCCGCCCCACTCGGCCTCGCCGGGTGGCATCGCATAGGACCCGTACCCATCGAGGGTCGAGAACACATCCCAGGTGTAGGTCGCCGTCATGGCGCGGCTCCTTCGACTCGAATACCCCTCCCCGGATCACACCAGATCGTCGGCCGCGGTGCCACCGTAGATCGGATCGGTCCGAGGAGACGCGCACGAGGACCTGGCATCGCGGAGCGGCGGCGGTTACGCTGATCTCACGATGTGAGCACGGTCACATCGTGGCGCACCCGATTCCGCCACCCCTGGAATCAGCGCCCCAGACACCGCCGGCGGCACCCCGCCGGGCGGCGATTGGAGGATCCCATGACCCTGCCGATGACCCCGCAACCCGGCGCGCTCGCCGGCGAGCACGATCTCGTCCAGCTGCTCGCCCCCGATGGCACGCGCCGCCACGACCCCCGCTACCCGCTCGACGCGGACCGCGAGCTCATCGAGTCCTGGTACCGCGATCTCGTCCTCGCCCGGCGCATCGACACCGAGGCCTTCGCCCTCCAGCGGCACGGGGAGCTCGGCCTCTGGCCACCCGCCCTCGGCCAGGAGGCCGCCCAGATCGGCTCCGGCCGTGCCCTCCGCGATCAGGACTTCGCCTTCCCGACCTATCGCCAGCACGGTGTCGCCTACTGTCGCGGCATCGATCCGGCCCTGCTGCTCGGTGTCTTCCGCGGCACCGAGCTCGGCGGCTGGGACCCGCAGGAATATCACTACGCCCTGCCGCAGATCATCATCGGCGCCCAGACCCTCCATGCCACCGGCTATGCGATGGGCCTGCTGCTCGATGGCGTGGTCGGGCACGGCGATCTCGACCGCGATGCCGCGGCCATCGCCTATCTCGGCGACGGCGCCACCAGCCAGGGGGATGTCGCCGAGGCCTTCGTCTGGGCCGCGTCCTATCAGGCACCGGTCGTGTTCTTCTGCGAGAACAACCAGTACGCGATCTCGGTCCCGCTCGAGCGGCAGACGCGCGTCCCGATCGCCCAGCGTGCGTCCGGCTTCGGCTTCGAGGGGGTGCGGGTCGACGGCAATGACGTGCTGGCCTGTTACGCGGTGACCCGTGCGGCCCTCGACGACGCTCGGGGCGGGCACGGGCCGACTCTCATCGAGGCCGTCACCTATCGGGTCGGCGCCCACACCACCTCGGACGACCCCACGCGCTATCGCGAGCAGCACGAGACCGACACCTGGCGGGCGAAGGATCCGATCGACCGGGTGCGTCGTCATCTGGAGCGGGAGGGGACCGAGGACGCCTTCTTCGCCGCGGTCGAGGCCGAGGCCGACCAGCTCGGAGCGCATCTGCGCGAGGTGTGCGGCCGGCTCCCCGAGCCCGACCTCGCCGCCCTGTTCGAGCACGTGCACACCGATCTGCCCGGGGAGCTCGCGCGTCAGCGCGACGATGTCATCGCCTGGCAGGCCGCCGAGGAAGGAGGTGCGCGATGACTGCCACGATGACGCTGGGAGCGGCGATCAACGCCGGTCTGCGGGTGGCCATGGAGCGTGACGACAAGGTCGTGCTCATGGGTGAGGACATCGGCCGTCTCGGCGGTGTCTTCCGGGTCACGGACGCGCTGCAGAAGGACTTCGGCGCCCATCGCGTCATGGACTCGCCACTCGGCGAGGCCGGGATCATGGGCACCGCGGTGGGGCTCACTGCACGCGGCTTCCGGCCGGTCGTCGAGATCCAGTTCGACGGCTTCGTCTATCCCGCCTACGACCAGCTCGTCGCCCAGGTCGCCCGTCTGCACTTCCGCAGCGCCGGTCGGATCCGGGTGCCGATGGTCATCCGGATCCCCTTCGGCGGCGGCATCGGCGCGGTCGAGCATCACTCGGAGAGCCCTGAGGCGCAGTTCGCGCTGACGGCGGGGCTCAAAGTGGTCTCGTGCTCCACTCCGCATGACGCGTACTGGATGATCCAGCAGGCGATCGCCTCCGACGATCCCGTCGTCTTCATGGAGCCCAAGCGCCGGTACTGGGAGTCCGGCGAGGTCGATACCGGCGATGCGGGCATCGATCTGTGGTCCTCGGCGGTCCGGCGGTCCGGCACCGATGCGACCGTCATCGCCTACGGGCCGATGGTCAAGACCTGCCTCGACGCCGCGGTGGCGGCCGCCGATGAGGGCCTGGAACTCGAGGTCATCGATCTGCGGTCGCTGTCGCCCCTGGACCTCGAGCCGGTGTTCGCCTCGGTGCGCCGCACCGGCAAGGCGGTCGTGGTCCATGAGGCACAGCGGACCCTCGGCCTGGGAGCCGAGCTGAGCGCGCGGATCACCGAGGAGTGCTTCTACTCGCTCGAGGCTCCCGTGCAGCGCGTGACCGGCTACGACCTGCCGTACCCGCCGAGCCGGGTGGAATCGGAGTTCCTGCCCGGGGTCGATCGCATCCTCGATGCCGTCGACACGGCGAGGGGGTTCTGATGCCCGAGTTCCGGCTGCCCGATGTGGGCGAGGGCCTGACCGAGGCCGATATCGTCACCTGGCGGGTCGCCCCGGGGGACGAGGTGCGGGTCAACGATGTGCTGGTCGACATCGAGACGGCCAAGTCCATCGTCGAGCTGCCGAGTCCGTTCGCTGGGGTCGTGGGGGAGCTGCTGGCGAGCGAGGGAGACACGGTCGCGGTCGGCGTGCCGATCGTGCGGATCGAGGCGGCCGATGCGGAGCCTCGGACCCCGGTGCTCGTCGGCTACGGTCCCCGCGAGGAGAAGCCCGGTGGTCGACGTCGGCGTCGACCGAGATCCGATGCGCCCCCGGCCGCCGAGAGCGTGCCGGTGGAGCCGGAGCGAGTGGCGTCGGTCGTCGCGCTCGCCAAACCTCCCGTGCGCAAGTTCGCGAAGGATCACGGCGTCGACCTGCGGGCCGTCACGCCGGCGGACTCGTCCGGCATCGTGACCCGTGCCGACGTGGAGAAGGCGCTGCACCCGTCCGCCGACCCGCGACCCGGGGCTGCCCCAGCCGACGGTGAGCGGCGTGTCTCGATCGCCGGGGTGCGCAAACGGACGGCCGAGGCGATGGTGGCATCGGCCTTCACCGCCCCGCACGTCACGGAATGGGTCACCGTCGATGTCAGCGCCGCGATGGAGCTGCTCGACGGGCTGCGCTCCGATCGTGCCTTCGCCGAGGTGACGGTGACCCCGACGGCGCTGGTCGCCAAGGCGGTCTGCCTGGCCTTGGGTCGCACGCCCGATCTCCACGCCCGCTGGGACGAGGGCGCGCAGGAGATCGTCTTCCCCGCCCACGTGGGCCTCGGCATCGCCGCCGCCACCGAGCGAGGGCTGCTGGTGCCGGTCGTGCCCGATGCCGACACGCTCGCCCTGCCCGATCTCGCCGGACAGATCGCCGAGCTGGTGCGGACGGCGCGCGAGGGTGGACTGCAGCCGGCACAGATGAGCGGCGGCACCTTCACGATCACCAATGTGGGGGTCTTCGGCGTCGATGCGGGCACGCCGATCCTCAACCCGGGGCAGTCGGGCATCCTCGCGGTGGGCTCGATCGAGCGTCGGCCGTGGGTCGACGAGGAGGACCGCATCGTGCCGCGATGGGTCACGACCCTCGCCTGCAGCTTCGATCACCGGGTGGTCGACGGCGAGCAGGGTTCGCGCTTCCTGGCCGATGTGGCCGCGCTGCTCCGCGACCCCCGCCGGGCCCTGACCTTCTAGCGGCCCATCGACGTGGTCGGGCCAGCCGTCAGGAGCCGGGGCGGACCATCATGATGTTGACCGGGCCGCCCTCGGCCAGGACGCCGACCTCTTCGAAGCCGCGTCCGGAGTGGAAGGCGAGCGAGGCGTCGTTGTGGTCATAGACCTCCAGGCCGATCGGCTTCTCGCCCTCGATCGCCTCGTAGAGCTTGGAGGCGACGCCCTTGCGGCGATGATCGGTCGAGACGACGATGCGGTCGAGGTAGACATAGTCGGAGGTCTCGAAGTACTCGTCGAACCAGCGGTAGCGGCTCGAATCGTAGGCGACCCCGGGAGGAAGGGTGATGACGAAGCCGGCGATGTCACCGTCATCGGTCATGACGAGCGCGTCGTCAGCCATCTTCACGAGCGCTGCGGTGGCGGCTCGATCGAGAGGACCGACACCCTCCAGGGCATCCTGGTTGATCTCGACGATCGTGTCGAGGTCCTCGTCGGTGATGGGGCGGATGGTCGTGGTCTGCGTCAGAACTGGGCTCATCGTGTCCCGACGTTATGTCAGTCTGGGGGTTCACGCCAGTCGAATCGGGGGTTAAGTGATCGGAATCACAGAAAGTCGGCCGTCTGCGATGCGGCCGGGCGCGCTCCGTAGAATGCCGTGGTGAACCAGGCTCCCCGCAATCGTCGCTACCGTGCGGCGATGCTCGTCTGGGGCGTCGCGGTCACCACCTATCTGCTCGCCGTCTTCCACCGGTCCTCACTGGCCGTCGCCGGACTCGCCGCCTCCGATCGGTTCGACATCTCGGCCTCGCAACTCGCGACCTTCACGATGCTCCAGTTGCTCGTCTATGCCGGGATGCAGATCCCGGTGGGACTGCTGGTCGACCGCTTCGGACCTCGCGCGGTCATGTTGGTGGGCACCATCGTGCTCGCCCTCGCGCAGGTCGGTTTCGCGCTGGCCGACACCTATCCGCTGGCGATCGGGGCGCGCGTCTTCGTCGGCATCGGCGATGCCATGACCTTCGTGTGCGTGCTGCGGCTCATCAACTCCTGGTTCTCGCCGCGCCGTGTCCCGATCATCACGCAGATCACGGGCCCGATCGGCCAGGTCGGCGCCATCGTGGCCGCGGCGCCGATGACCTGGGCGCTCGGCACGCTCGGCTGGACCTCGGCGTATCTGATCGCGGCCTCGGTCAGTCTCGTCGCAGCGGTGGCCGTCGCGCTCGTCGTGCGCGACGAACCGACGCGCCGCAGCGCACGCGGGGCGAAGCTGTCGTGGAGCAATATCCGGGCGAGCCTCACCGCCTCCTGGGCCCATCCGGGCACGCGGCTGGGATTCTGGTCGCATTTCACCACCCAGTTCAGCTCCACCTGCCTCGGCCTGCTGTGGGGATTCCCGTTCTTCGTGCGAGGCGAGGGCACGAGTGAGGGCTTCGCGAATGTCCTGCTGACGGTGATGGTGCTGGCGGTCATCGCGGCCGGTCCGGTGCTCGGGTGGTTCGTCGGGGCGTACCAGTGGCATCGCTCCTCCCTCGTGCTGGCGATCGTCTGGGCGATGGTGTTCATGTGGACCGTGGTGCTGGCATGGCCCGGCAGCGCCCCGGGCTGGCTCCTGGTGCTCCTCGTGATCGTGGTGGGCGTGGGCGGACCGGCGTCGATGATCGGCTTCGACCTCGGACGCACGTCCAATCCGATCGAACGACTGGCCAGCGCCACGGGCATCATCAACCAGGGCGGCTTCACCGCCAGCCTGGTGCTGGTGGTCGCGATCGGGGTCATCCTCGACCTCGCCTCGCCCGCCTCCGGCACCTATACGCCGCGAGCGTTCATGCTCGCGATGAGCTTCCAGTACGTCCTCTGGGGCATCGGGCTGGTCCAGATCTGGCGCTATCGGCACAAGGCACGCCACTATCTGCGCGAGGACTACCCCGACCAGTGGAGCCGCTGGTCCAAGCACGAGCCTGACTGACGGGCCGAGGCGCAGGGCTCGACGGCGGAGCTCGCCGCTCAGTCGACGTCGAAGACGACGCCGGTGGCGCTCTGCGAGGCGGACCAGAGGGCGGTGGCGAGTCGCGGATCGCGGGACAGCGGGGTCGACCCCACCGTGCGCGGATGCCGCCCGCACAGCTGCTGGAAACCGTCGGGACCGATGTAGTCGCCGCCGTGCAGCGTCGGATCGGTGGCGGCGCGCAGCAGCGGCAGCGCGCCGTGAGCCGCCGGCTGTCCGATGATCCCGGTGATCTGGTGGATCGCGATCCCCGGCAGCGATGTGCCGCGGAGATTGAGCCCGGACTTGGTCAGATTCGTCGATGCATATCCCGGATGCGCCGCGACGCTGACCACCGGGAGGCCGGCGGCCTCGGCGCGGCGTGCGAGCTCGCGGGCGAACAGCAGATTGGCGAGCTTGGACTCGGCATAGGCGTTCCACCGGCGATACCGGCGGGGAGAGCCCTCGGGGGTGAGCGTCCGCAGGTCGATGCCGCGGGCGCTGGCATGTGCGAGCGACGAGACGGTGACGATCCGCGAGCCACCCCGCAACGACGGCCACAGGCCGGCGGTCCACGCGAAATGACCGAGGTGATTGGTCCCCATCTGCAACTCGAAACCGTCATCGGTCCGGGCGAACGGCGGGATCATCACTCCGGCGTTGTTGACCAGGATGTCGATGCGCTGCTCGCGTGCCGCCAGCTCGGCGGCGGCGGACCTGGTCTGGTCGAGACGGGCCAGGTCGAGTTCGACGACCTCGATCTCGGTACCCGGTGCCTCCTCCCGCAGGCCACGCACGGTCTCATCGGCCTTGCCGGTGTCGCGGGCCGTCACGATGAGGCGCGCGCCGCGGCGCGCGAGTCCGAGCGCCGTGGTGGCTCCGAGCCCTCCGGTGACGCCCGTGATGACGGCGGTCCGACCCGAGAGATCGCCGATATCGGTCGTGCTCCACTGCTCGCTCATGCCGCCACCGCCCTCATGGATCGCTCGCTTCGCTCGCTCATGGGTCCGAGACTACGCGCGGTTCACGGTGTGACCGCGAGTCCGGTGAGGACCCGGTGGGCGAGCTCGGTGTCCCCGTCGACCTCGACCGGGACCTGTCCGGGCTTGCGCCGGCCTCCGCCGAGGACGATGAAGGCCTCGGTCGACATGGTCAGGGTGGTGGCCGCGGTCGCGTCATCGTCGATGGATGCCCGACCGTCCTCGTTGACGACCACGGTGGTGGCGAAGGGCAGCGATCCGGTCACGACGACCGCGACCGGATGACCGGCGGGTGCCTGGGCGCGCTTGCCGATGACGAAGGGCAGCGCCGCGCGGAAGCTCTGGACGGTGACCTGGGCGCCGGGGGAATCGAGATTGCCGGCACGGTTGAGCGCCCGCCGCAGATCCTGTTCGTGCATCCAGGCGTCGATCACGCGGTTGCGCAGCAGCGTCTCCCATGTCCACGGCGCCCCCGCGGGCGTGCTGGGCGCGGGAGAGCCGGCATCCTCGGGCAGCACGGTCAGCTGATGGGAGCGCCGGTCCACGACCTCGCGTAGACGTGCCAGCAGATCGGGAAGCTCCACCTCATGCAGGGCGTCGACCCCGGCCTGGGTGTAGTCCTGGGGCACGGTCGCGGGCCCGCCGGTATCGGCCGTCTCGGTGCCGTCGGCTAGGACATCCTCGAGGTGGACGAGGTGGGCCACGATGTCGCGGACGGACCATCCGGGGAGGTCGGTGACTCGATCCGCGTCCTCGGGGAGGAGTTCGAGATCGAGGATCGCGCCCATCGAGTGGCGCCACGCGTCGACATAGGTCCGCAGGCTCATGTCTTCAACCTAGGGCATCGCGATTCGGTCGCGGCCGTGAGCGCGCTCTCGAACGGGGAGGCGGGGAGGCGATGCGGGGTCAGGAGGCGATGCGGCGGCGCCAGGTGACGACACCGGCGACGGCGAGTCCCGCGGCGAGCGAGCCCCAGGCGATCAGCGAGCCGCTGAGATCGCGTCCGTCGAGATCGTTGACCAGTGCGTAGCCGTAGCTCGCGCTGTCGGACAGCTCGTCGCCGGGCGTGCACTCGACGGTCATGTCGGCCCGGCCGTCCTCCATCAGGGCGATCAGGTGCCAGCGCGTGCCATCGGTGGTGACGGTGACGTCGACGATCGCATCGCTGGGGATCGGCGTGCGCTCCTCCGCGGGCCCCACGGCCTCGCAGCTGATATCGCGGCCGGGCTGGGGGAGATCGGTGAGCACGGCGACATCGTGGCCCTCGGCGTCGAAGGGCTGACCGGACGGGATGACGGTGCTGTCGCGCAGTTCATCCCAGGTGCCGGCGGTGAAGGCCACCGCGACGATCCAGCCCACGGCCGCGATCGCGGCTGCCGCGGCGTACCACCAACGAGACGTCACTGCGCCACCTTGCCACATGGACCGAGATTTGCTGCCGTTTGGTCAACCGGGGTGGTCGGAGGTTGACCAAACGGGAGCAAATCTCGGTCCAGGGTGCGTCAGCTGGTCAGAAGACGGACTCGTCGAGATCCATGATCGACAGGTCGACCGACTCGGCGAGCTGACGCTCCGAGGCCAGCTTCGGCAGCACGCTCTTGGCGAACCAGGACGCGGCGGCCACCTTGCCCTCGTAGAAGGAGACATCCGCGCCCGAGGCTCCGGCATCGAGCTTCGCCAGTGCCACCTCGGCGCCGCGCAGCAGCAGCCAGGAGACGACGAGGTCGCCGAGCACGTAGACCAGGCGCGTGGTGTTGAGCGCAACCTTGTAGACATTGCGGGCGTCGCCGGTCTCCTCGGCCGGGTTGGCCGCCATCAGGTCGTTGAACATCGCCCCGACGATCGCCTGGGTGTCCGCGAGGCCCTGTGCCAGCAGCCCCCGCTCGACCTTGAGCCGGCCGTTGCCCGCCTCGCTGTCGATGAAGGACTGGATCTCGTTGTTGAGGAAGGTCAGCGCCTGGCCGTTGTCCTTGACGATCTTGCGGAAGAACAGGTCCTGGCCCTGGATCGCCGTGGTGCCCTCGTAGAGCGTGTCGATCTTGGCATCGCGGACGTACTGCTCGATCGGGTAGTCCTGCAGGAAGCCCGACCCGCCGAAGGTCTGCAGTGCCTCGGTGCCGAGCAGCACCCACGAGCGCTCCGAGCCGTAGCCCTTGACGATCGGCAGCAGGAAATCGTTGATCGACTCCGCGAGGGCGGCGTCCTCGCCCGCGGCCTTCTTGACCGCGATCTCGTCCTGCCAGGTGCCGGTGTAGATCATCAGCGATCGCAGGCCTTCGGCGAAGGACTTCTGCGTCATCAGCGACCGCCGGACATCCGGATGATGCGTGATCGTCACGCGCGGTGCCGTCTTGGCCGGGTCGAGCAGGTCGGCACCCTGTACGCGCTCCTTGGCGTACTCGAGGGCGTTGAGGTAGCCGGTCGAGAGCGTGGCGATCGCCTTCGAGCCGACCATCATGCGGGCGTTCTCGATGACGCGGAACATCTGGTCGATGCCGTTGTGGACCTCGCCGAGCAGCCATCCGATGGCCGGCTCACCGTCGCCGAAGGTGACCTCGCAGGTGGTCGAGACCTTGATGCCCATCTTCTTCTCGACATTGGTCACATAGGCGCCGTTGCGCTCGCCGGTGAGCTCGCCGGTCTCGAGGTCGAAGTGCAGCTTGGGCACGAGGAAGAGGCTCAGCCCCTTGGTGCCGGGGCCGCCGACGCCCTCGACGCCCTGGGGGCGGGCGAGGACGAGGTGCATGATGTTCTCGCTCATGTCGTGCTCGGCGGAGGTGATGAAGCGCTTGACGCCCTCGATGCGCCACGTGCCGTCCTCATTGGGGAAGGCGCGGGTGCGTCCGGCGCCGACATCCGAGCCCGCATCGGGCTCGGTCAGCACCATCGTGGTGCCCCAGCGGCGCTCGATGATGTGCTCGGCGATCAGCTTGTCGCGCTCGGTGCCGTTCTCCCACACGATGCGCGCGAAGGCCGGCCCGGCGCCGTACATCCAGATGGGGGGATTCGAGCCGAGGATGAACTCGCCGAGGGACCAGATGAGCGAGGAGGGGGCGGGCTGTCCGCCGAGCTCCTCGGGCAGCTGGAGGCGCCACCACTCGGAGTCCATCCAGGCCTGGTAGCTCTTGGCGAACTCCGGGTTCATGGTGACGGTCTTGGCGTCGGGGTCGTAGACCGGCGGATGGCGGTCGGCTTCGGCGAACGAGGCGGCCAGATCCTCACGGGCGAGGCGCTCGACCTCCGCGAGGATGCTCTTGGCCGTGTCGGTGTCGACCTCGGCGAAGGGTCCGGTGCCCAGCACCGAGCTCCGGTCGAACAGCTCGAAGAGGTTGAACTCGACGTCGCGGAGGTTGCTCTTGTAGTGGCTCATGCCAGCGTCCTTTGCACGAGATGGGGGTGGTCCGGCGGATTCGGTACTACTGCCGGGTAACTTAAGTATCTCGCGGGTAACTTACCGGATCAAGGGCGGGGTGCGGATCAGTTCACCGAAAAGAGAAGGCCCCACCTCCGCGGGGGGGAGCTGGGGCCTTCGGGTTGGCCGCGGGGGGTGACTGCCAACCCGCGGGCCCGCGACGGGAGC
>JAEZEJ010000098.1 GCA_023417775.1 Actinomycetes bacterium
AAGTGAAGTAAATCAGAATTACCCATCCACGAACTGTGATGACGCGGTATCAATCCAGTATTAACCTCAAAAAGACTTCAAATGAATGCGATGGACCATCACGAGGCGTGGGAAATGAAGCCACGCATACTCTCTATTGATGAGATTGAACAGCCGGAAAGGGTGATAGAGGAATTTTTTCAATTTGCCCATCTACCGCAGGTGCGTTGGTATATGTGGGAGCTAATGAAAACCCTGGTTACCGGAGGCTTTCCTGAAATCGAAGCGCGCGAACGAACAAGCCTGGTTTGCTTCTATGAACAGTTGGAAAAACTGATCGAAGGTGTACACGTTCTGAGAGAACGGATACAGCATGAATAATGCAGTTTTAATGCGTCGCCTGCCCGTTTCAGGCGGCGCAATTTTTTAAACAGGTGCAGTTCGGCCAAGATTGCCGAACTTTGAGTTTAAACATGTCCGCAATGACGTATGTAAACGTGTGGGTGAAGTATTTACCCGTAATCAAAATAATGTTGAAACGGGCTTCTGAAAGTGATCAGACATTTGAACTTAATCGCGTAGACTTCGAGCGGGCCGGAGGTGGGCGGAAAACCGGGTACAAATTCAACGTGGAATTTTCGAATGGACGTGTCGCCAATGTAATTAGCGGATCGCCAATGGCTTCCGACCTCGCAACCGTTTTGATGAGTGATCAGTCCAGCCGCGAAATACTGGAGCGGCAGAATGTAACTATCTCATTAAATACGAAGTATCAATTACTTTTCAGCACAAGAGGCAACACGCATAAAAAACGCGCGGAAACCCGCGCGGTTGACAATGGGAATGAAGAGACTGCTCCAGGCGAAAATCTCTCTTAGTTGAGTGATGGGTCAGAAAACGTGTCCCCCTGTGAGGGATCACCACTTTCGAATCCTTTCTTAAACCAATACATTCTTTGAGCCGAAGTTCCATGTGTAAATGCATCCGGAACCACCCTGCCCTGCGATTGCTGCTGAAGGCGATCGTCGCCGATCGCATTCGCTGCATTCAAAGCTTCTTCAAAATCGCCCGGTTCAAGAATTTTTGCGCGGTTCGCATAGTGAGCCCAGACACCAGCATAGAAATCGGCCTGTAATTCCAGCTTTACGGACTCGCGGTTATATGCCTCTTCGCTCATTTGTTGTCGTGCGCGTGCCATCCGTGCAGATGTTCCTAACACGGTTTGAATATGATGTCCTACTTCGTGTGCTACAACATAGGCCATGGCAAAATCGCCCGGGGCCTGAAAACGTGATTGGAGTTCTTCGTAAAAGGAGAGGTCGATATATAGCTTCCTGTCGCCAGGGCAGTAAAATGGTCCACTCGCGGAACTGGCGGTTCCGCAGGCAGACTGCACCATATTCCTGAACAAAACCAATGTAGGTTCCGGATAATCGGATCCCTGCTGTTGGAATATGTTGTTCCAAACATCTTCGGTTTCTGCAAGAACTACTTTTACAAACTCGGCGCGCTGATTATCAGCTTCTGATTCAGCAGGAGAAGCCTGACCAGATTGCTGACCCGGAAGTAATTCCGGCAGTTGCGACACATCTCCTCCGCCTAAAAGGAGATTGAGGATAAGTGCAATTACGCCGATGACGCCTCCGCCTATTGCGAGGCCTCCGGCCGACATTCCTCTTCTGTCCTCAACATTTGAACTCCGACGTCTGCCCTGCCATAACATATAGTAAGCTTTTGGTTATCCTTTCTGCTCGAGCAATTTGAAGAATTGATCGAGTTGCGGAAGGATGATGATTCGTGTACGTCTGTTTGCCGCTCTGCCTTCCTTGGTTTCATTTGAAACGATCGGCGCATATTCAGCTCTACCTCCGGCAGTCATCCTAACCGGATCAATACTGAAATTCGTCTGAAGAATACGGGTTACTGCTGTCGCTCTTTTCGCACTCAGGTCCCAGTTGTCAAGTACACATGCATTTTTGATTGGCACAGAGTCAGTATGACCTTCAACGAGTATTTCAAGCGTAGGATTTGCGTTGAGGACCCTTGCCACTTTTTCAAGTACCACCAATGCCGGGTCCGACACTACAGAACTTCCGCTTTTGAACAGCAACTTATCGGAAATATTTATAAATACGACACCTTTCTCAACCTGAATATTTACATCCTGGTCATTGACATCAGTAAGCGCACTTTTCAGGTTCATTACGAGAACCATATTCAAAGAATCTTTCCGGGCCATTGCTGACTGGAGGTTCTGAATGTATGCATCTTTTGCACCGAGGTTTTCAAGCGATTTTTTGACGCTTTCAGCCTGGGTTGCCGATAAAACAGACAGATCCTTCAACTGGTTGAGAACGTTTGAATTGTTCTCTTTCAAAAAGGCATTTTCCTTCTTTAGCGCATCTATTTCGGTCTGCAGGTTAGCTTTCTGCCTTGCTGAAAAATCTTCACAGTTACGAAGGTCGGATTGTACCCGCGCGTATTCCTTGGTTAGTTCTTCATAGCGTACCTGGCTCGCTTTATACTTCTTTGAACTTACACAGGACAATAAGCCAATTGAAACCAGGGTAACAAGGAGAATCTGTTTTAACATGTGTTTGTTTGTTTTTAGGCGCCGTAAAGGTACTCTATACAAACAAAAACCAAGAGTTGAAAAAGAAAAAAGGCTGCCCGGTTCGAACAGCCTCATTCCAAGCTCCCTGTTCAATTGCCACTAACAACTTACTTCATTAGTAGGTTCTCCCAAGGGTTATTGAGTTGTTGTAGTATCCATTGGGTTCGGCGAAGTTGTAGTTGTTGTATCTGTTGGAGTTGTAGTTGTAGTTGTGTCCATATCAGTTCCCGATGGTTGAGTTGTGATCGTATCGCTCATCGGAGGAGATGATGTGTCTGTACCTGTTGAACTTTCCGGAGTGTCGCAGCCTATTGTTGCTATCGCTAAAAAGGCAATTAAAAGAATGCTTTTCATGAGTTATGCTTTTGTGTTAGAAATAAATTGCGAGATAACTGATTAAAAAAACGTTCCAACTTTTAATAGCCAACCCAGACATATTCAAAATTATCGAAGGTAAAAGTCGCTGCATCAACAGGTTAGGAAAAACGTTAACATACATTAAAAATTAGCATTTAAATTAAGCTGTGTAGCAATAGTTCTACAAAAAAGAAAAGCCCAATCATAGGGTACGAA
>JAEZEJ010000009.1 GCA_023417775.1 Actinomycetes bacterium
CGGTCTGCGCGACGACGATCATCGGGTAGCGCTCGGCCAGATCGTTGATGATCCGGGCCTGCACCTTCTTGTGCATCTGCTCGTTGACGAACGGATAGCCCTTGGGCAGCAGTTCGTTGAACAGCACACGGCCCAGCGTGGTCTCGGCGGTCCAGGCGTCGCCCGGGTTCCAGCCGTCCGGGAACCGCTCGGCCTCGATGTCGGCGGGCGGACGCTGGTTGGTCAGCCGCACCTTGATCTTGGCCCGCACGCTCAGCGCGCCGCGGTCCATCGCCATGATGGCCTCGGCCGGGCTGCTGTACACACCCGTCTCCGCCTGATCCTTGCCGGCAGGAGCGAATTCGCCCTTGTCGCCGTCGATCTCGGTGGTCAGGAAGTACAGACCGGTGACCATGTCCAGACGCGGCATGGCCAGCGGGCGGCCCGACGCCGGCGACAGGATGTTGTTCGAGGACAGCATCAGGATGCGGGCCTCGGCCTGCGCCTCCGCCGACAGCGGAAGGTGCACGGCCATCTGGTCGCCGTCGAAGTCGGCGTTGAACGCCTCACACACCAGCGGGTGCAGCTGGATGGCCTTGCCCTCCACCAGCTGCGGCTCGAAGGCCTGGATTCCGAGGCGGTGCAGCGTGGGTGCGCGGTTCAGCAGCACCGGGTGCTCGGCGATGACCTCTTCGAGAACATCCCACACCTGGGGGCGCTGACGTTCCACCATGCGCTTGGCGCTCTTGATGTTCTGCGCGTGGTTCAGGTCGACCAGACGCTTCATCACGAACGGCTTGAACAGCTCGAGTGCCATCAGCTTGGGCAGACCGCACTGGTGCAGCTTGAGCTGCGGGCCGACGACGATGACCGAACGGCCGGAGTAGTCAACGCGCTTACCGAGCAGGTTCTGACGGAAGCGGCCCTGCTTGCCCTTGAGCAGATCGGACAGCGACTTGAGCGGACGGTTGCCCGGCCCGGTGACGGGCCGGCCACGACGGCCGTTGTCGAACAGCGCGTCCACCGACTCCTGAAGCATGCGCTTCTCGTTGTTGACGATGATCTCGGGCGCACCCAGATCGATCAGTCGCTTGAGCCGGTTGTTGCGGTTGATGACGCGGCGGTACAGATCGTTGAGGTCGGAGGTCGCGAAGCGGCCACCGTCGAGCTGAACCATCGGGCGCAGCTCCGGCGGGATCACCGGGACGGCGTCGAGGACCATGCCCATCGGCGAGTTGCCCGACTGCTGGAACGCGGCGACGACCTTCAGACGCTTGAGAGCACGAAGCTTCTTCTGGCCCTTGCCGTTACGGATCACGTCACGCAGGTTCTCGGCCTCGGCGTCGATGTCGAAGTTCTCGATGAGCTTCTGGATCGACTCCGCACCCATCGAGCCCTGGAAGTACTCGCCGTAGCGGTCGACCAGCTCGCGGTACAGGTTCTCGTCGACGATGAGCTGCTTGGGAGCCAGCTTGGTGAACGTCGTCCAGATCTCGTCGAGCCGGTCCAGCTCACGCTGGGCCCGGTCGCGCAGCTGACGCATCTCACGCTCGCCACCGTCGCGCACCTTGCGGCGCACGTCGGACTTCGCGCCCTCTTCCTCGAGCTCCTTGAGGTCGGCCTCGAGCTTCTGGGCGCGGGCCTCCAGATCGGCGTCACGCTGATCGGCGACAGCCTTCTTCTCGACCTCCATCTCGGCTTCGAGAGTGGAGAGCTCGTTGTGGCGCATCTCGTCGTCGACCGCGGTGATCACGTAGGCGGCGAAGTAGATGATCTTCTCGAGATCCTTCGGCGCCAGGTCGAGCAGGTAACCCAGCCGCGACGGCACACCCTTGAAGTACCAGATGTGCGTGACGGGCGCGGCCAGCTCGATATGGCCCATCCGTTCACGACGCACCTTGGCGCGAGTGACCTCGACGCCGCAGCGCTCGCAGATGATGCCCTTGAAGCGGACGCGCTTGTACTTGCCGCAGTAGCACTCCCAGTCGCGAGTCGGTCCGAAGATCTTCTCGCAGAACAGGCCGTCCTTCTCCGGCTTCAATGTGCGGTAGTTGATGGTCTCCGGCTTCTTGACCTCGCCGTAGGACCACTGACGAATGTCGTCAGCGGTGGCAAGGCCGATTCGGAGTTCATCGAAGAAGTTGACGTCTAACACGTAACTCCCTTTCCCCTTTCGGGATTAGTACTGCTAGTAACTAGGCCAAATCCTCGACGGACGCAGATTCGTTGCGGGACAGGTTGATTCCGAGGTTGGCAGCAGCTCGCTCCAGGTCCTCGTCGTCGCCGTCACGCATTTCGATTGCCGCGCCGTCCGAAGACAGCACCTCAACGTTCAAGCACAGCGACTGCAGCTCCTTGAGGAGCACCTTGAACGACTCGGGAATGCCCGGCTCGGGGATGTTCTCGCCCTTGACGATCGCCTCGTAGACCTTGACCCGGCCGACGGTGTCGTCGGACTTGATGGTCAAGAGCTCCTGCAGCGTGTACGCCGCGCCGTAGGCCTGCATGGCCCAGCACTCCATCTCACCGAACCGCTGACCACCGAACTGCGCCTTACCGCCCAGCGGCTGCTGGGTGATCATCGAGTACGGACCGGTCGAGCGGGCGTGGATCTTGTCGTCCACCAGGTGGTGCAGCTTGAGGATGTACATGTAGCCGACCGTCACCGGGTACGGGAACGGTTCGCCGCTGCGGCCGTCGTAGAGCACGGCCTTGCCGTCACCGTTGACGAGAACCTCGCCGTCACGGTTGGGCAGCGTCGAGCTCAGCAGACCCTGCAGCTCCTCTTCGCGGGCACCGTCGAACACCGGCGTGGAGACGATGCTGTTCGGCTCGGCCTCCAGCAGATCCTCGGGCAGATTTCCTGCCCACTCCGGATTCCCGTCGACCTTCCAGCCGGCCTTGGCCACCCACCCGAGGTGGGTTTCCAGGATCTGACCGATGTTCATACGACGCGGCACACCGTGGGTGTTCAGGATGATGTCCACCGGGGTGCCGTCCGGAAGGAACGGCATGTCCTCGACCGGCAGGATCTTGCCGATGACGCCCTTGTTGCCGTGGCGTCCGGCGAGCTTGTCGCCGTCGGAGATCTTGCGCTTCTGGGCCACGTAGACGCGGACCAGCTCGTTGACGCCGGCCGGCAACTCGTCGTCGTCCTCGCGGGAGAACACCCGGATGCCGATGACCTTGCCGGACTCACCGTGCGGCACCTTCAGCGACGTGTCGCGGACCTCGCGCGCCTTCTCCCCGAAGATCGCGCGGAGCAGCCGCTCCTCCGGGGTCAGCTCGGTCTCACCCTTCGGGGTGACCTTGCCGACCAGGATGTCGCCGTCGCGGACCTCGGCGCCGATGCGGATGATGCCGCGCTCGTCGAGATCGGCCAGCACCTCGTCGGAGACGTTCGGGATGTCCCGGGTGATCTCCTCGGCGCCCAGCTTGGTGTCGCGGGCATCGATCTCATGCTCTTCGATGTGAATCGAGGTGAGCACGTCCTCCTCAACCAGACGGTTGGAGAGGATGATCGCGTCCTCGTAGTTGTGGCCTTCCCACGGCATGACCGCCACGAGCAGGTTCTTGCCCAGCGCCATCTCACCGTTTTCGGTGCACGGCCCGTCGGCGAGAACCTGGCCGGACTCGACGCGCTGCCCGGCGTCCACGATCGGGCGCTGGTTGGCGCACGTGCCGTGGTTGGAGCGGGCGAACTTGCGCATCCGGTAGGTGTGCCGGGTGCCGTCGTCGGCCATCACGGTGATGTAGTCGGCCGAGACTTCTTCGACCACACCGGCCTTCTCGGTGACGACCACGTCGCCGGCGTCGATCGCGGCGCGCAGCTCCATACCGGTGCCCACGAGCGGGGCCTCGCTACGGACCAGCGGGACCGCCTGACGCTGCATGTTCGCACCCATCAGGGCGCGGTTGGCGTCGTCGTGCTCGAGGAACGGGATCATCGCCGTCGCGACCGACACCATCTGGCGCGGCGAGACGTCCATGTAGTCGACCTCGGAGGCCGAGACGAACTCGACCTCGCCGCCCTTACGGCGGACCAGGATCTTCGCCTCGGTGAACCGATTGTCGGCGTCGATCGGCGAGTTGGCCTGCGCCACGACGTGGCGGTCCTCCTCGTCGGCGGTCAGGTACTCGATCTCATCCGTGACGACCCCGTCGACCACCTTCCGATACGGCGTCTCGATGAAGCCGAACGGGTTGACCCGGGCATACACCGACAGCGAGCCGATCAGGCCGATGTTCGGACCCTCAGGGGTCTCGATCGGGCACATCCGGCCGTAGTGGCTGGAGTGCACGTCGCGGACCTCCAGGCCGGCGCGCTCACGGGACAGACCACCCGGGCCCAGCGCCGACAGGCGACGCTTGTGGGTCAGACCCGACAGCGGGTTGTTCTGGTCCATGAACTGCGACAGCTGGCTGGTGCCGAAGAACTCCTTCAACGCCGCCGTGATCGGACGGATGTTGATGAGCGTCTGCGGTGTGATCGCCTCGACGTCCTGCGTGGTCATGCGCTCGCGCACGACACGCTCCATACGGGCCAGGCCGGTGCGGAGCTGGTTCTGGATCAGCTCACCGACCGTGCGCATACGGCGATTGCCGAAGTGGTCGATGTCATCGGCCTCGACGACGATCTCGCCGGCGGGGGCCTCCAGCTCGCTGCGACCGTCGTGCAGGGCGACCAGGTACTTGATCGTCGCGACGATGTCGTCGATGGTCAGCGTCTGCTGATCGAAGGCCTCGTCGGCGCCGATCTTCTTGTTGATCTTGTGGCGACCGACCTTGGCGGTGTCGTAGCGCTTGGGGTTGAAGTAGTAGTTCTCCAACAGCGTCTGCGCGGCCTCCTTGCTCGGCGGCTCGCCCGGACGCAGCTTGCGGTAGATGTCGAGCAGGGCCTCGTCCTGGCCGGCGACATTGTCCTTCTCCAGGGTGAGACGGATCGACTCGTAGTCGCCGAACTGCTCGAGGATCTCGGCCTCGCTCATGCCCAGGGCCTTGAGCAGGACCGTCACGCTCTGCTTGCGCTTGCGGTCGAGGCGGACGCCGACGGTGTCGCGCTTGTCGACCTCGAACTCGAGCCAGGCGCCGCGGCTCGGGATGACCTTGGCCGTGAAGATGTCCTTATCGGAGGTCTTGTCCGGCGTGCGCTCGAAGTAGACACCGGGCGAACGCACCAGCTGGCTCACGACGACACGCTCGGTGCCGTTGATGATGAAGGTGCCCTTATCGGTCATGAGCGGGAACTCGCCCATGAAGACCGTCTGGGACTTGATCTCGCCGGTGTCGTTGTTCATGAACTCGGCGGTCACGAACAGCGGGGCCGCGTAGGTGACGTCGCGATCCTTGCAGTCCTCCACCGAGTACTTCGGGGGCTCGAAGCGGTGATCGCGGAACGACAGGCTCATCGTCTCCGAGAAGTCCTCGATCGGGGAGATCTCCTCGAAGATCTCCTCGAGGCCGGACTTGGTCGAGACGTCGGTCCGGCCGGCGCCGAGATCGGCGTCGACGCGAGCCTTCCAGGCATCGCTGCCGATGAGCCAGTCGAAGCTCTCGGTCTGCAGGGCCAGGAGCTCAGGGACCTCGAGCGGCTCGGAGATTTTGGCGAAGGAGATGCGGCGCGGAGCCGAAGCGTTCTGGGTGGTGCGGGCGGTACGCGAGGCGGCCAAGAGAAGTCCTTCCGAAGACTCGCAGGCGGATGACTCATTCAGTTCGGTAGTGTTGTCGCACAGGGTCATGCCGACGAGATCGAGCAGAGGGCATGACAAAGGGCGCGCGAAGATTCAGTCTAGCCCATGCGCCACGCCCATGACAAGGGGCGTCTTGACAAACGACGAGACATCGGCCACTATCGAACGTTTTCCGCCTTATCCCGTCGCTCGCGCGGGTCAGGCGAGGTCGCGCTCGACGCGCAGGGTGGTGAGTGCGGTCGCGAGGGCGTTGTAGTGGCCGACGAGCAGTACGATCTCGATCAGCTCCCGATCACGGAAGTGCGCCGCGAGCTCGGCCCACTGCGCATCGTCGAGATCACCCTGGCCGATGAGCCGGTCCACCGCCGCCAGCAGGGCGCGATGACGCGCCGGCCACAGCGGCGAGTCCGGGGCCGAGAAGACCCGCTCGGCCAGCTCCCGCGTCACACCGGCCCGCTCCCCCAGCCGCAGATGGTGGTCCCGCTCGTACTCGCAACCGCGCACGTGCGCCACCCGCAGGATCGCGAGCTCGGTCTCATAGCGTGTCAGCCGACCGAAGGGCATCATCGTCGCCGAATAGTGCAGCCAGCCGCGGAACGTGCCCCGCGCCCGCCCGAGGGTCGTGAACACGCGGGCCTGGGGCACCCCGGCCGCGCGCGCCAGCCCACGGCAGATCAGCCAGTTGACGATACCCAGCTCCCGGCGTCCGCCCGGAGCGATACGTGCGGCGGTCACGACCTCGGCCCAGGCTGCGGGGTGGTGAGATCGACCCGCTCGTCACGGGCGATCCGCAACGCCTCGGCAAGCCCTCGCTGGGCGAAGCGGTCCACGACCGGCTGGGCGAGCATGCGGATCGGCAGCACGCCGCCCACCCACCAGGGCGCCACGATCGTGCGCGCCCGGCGAGCGATCCCCCGCTCGATCCGGTCGATGGCGGGCTCGAGCGGGGAGACACCGGAGAAGGATCCCTCCGCCCCCAGCACCGCCGCGGCCTCGGTCGAGAAACCGCGCTCGGTCATGTCGGTGGCGAGCTCGGCGAAGTACGCCACCCCGGCCCGCGCTCCGCTCGGCCGCAGCTCGCTGCGCAGGGTGTTGCCGAGTGCCTCGACACCGGACTTCGAGGCCGAATAGGCGCCCAACAGCGGCAGCTGGACGGCCGCCGCCGCGGACGACACCACCAGCGCGTATCCGCCCGGATGCGCGATATGCGGTCCGGCGGCCCGCATCGTGTAGTAGGAGCCGAGCAGGTTGACCGCGACGGTCTGCTCCATCACCCGCGGGTCTCCACCGATGATCGGCAGCTGCCCGGCGATCCCGGCATTCGCCACGACGATGTCGAGCCCGCCCAGCTCCTCCACCACGTCGCCCACCGCCGCGTCGACCTGCTCGCGCCGGGCCACATCGCACTCGCGCCAGATACCACCGGTCGTGGTCGCCACCTGCTCCAGGAGCTCGGGTTCCAGCCCGATCAGGGCGACCTGCGCGCCCCTGCTCGCCAGGCGTTCCGCGAGCGCCGCACCGATACCCCGCGCCGCCCCGGTGATGAGCACGCGTCGCCCGCGCAGCAGCTCTGGATGGTGACGCATGGGGGTCGTCCTCTCGGGCTCACGGCAAGTGAACTCGACGGTAACATGCGATTTCGCCGTCCGGGACCCGTTCGCGACGGACCGCTCAGCGGCTCAGATCAGAGCGCGCGGATCTCGTCGACGAGCCACGTGCCCCGCTCCTTGACCATCGTCATCGTCACCCGATTGCCGAGGACGGTGGGCGCCTCGTCCTCCTGCCCGGCGATGAGACGCACCTGATCGACGAAGACCAGCACCTGGACCGACTCGGTCGAGCAGTCGTCACCGCACGGCACCGCGCCGGCGTCCTGTACCTGCGCCTGCACCTCGAACTCGCGCTGCGGAGCGATATCGCGCAGCGACGGCGCCACCTTGTCGAATTCCTCGGCGAAGCCCTCGGTCATCAGCGCCTTGGAGTTCTCCTCGTGCGCGTCCAGATCGTCGTGGGAGAAGGTGAAGACGGTCTCGGCCGCCTCACCCGCCGCACGGGATGCCTGTCGCTGGGCCGATTCGAGCGCTCCCTCGCCACCGCCGCGGAGCCCCCAGGCGCCCCAGCCGACGAGGCCGACGCCGAGCGCGAGGACGAGGACCGCGATGATCGCCCGCCACGGAAGAGCACCGGCCGGACGACGCAGCCTCGGCCGCCGCGTAGGCGCGGACTCCGGCGTGGCGTCGCCGCCATCGCCCGCACCGGCCGACGAGGTGACGGGCGAGTCCGCCGGGGCGGACGGGGATGCCCCGTCATCGACACGCGGACGACGTACCGGCCTCGCGACGGGGCGGGCCGGGGGTGTGCGCGGCGGTGTCTGCGAGGCGGAGGCCCGGTCGGCCGCGGAGCGCTCGCCCGCGATCCGACGCCGCGACGGCTTACGGGGTTCGCTCATGACACCCTCCTCTGGACCGAGATTTGCTCCTCATTCGTTGACCATGACCGTGCCGGGTTGACGAATACCCAGCAAATCTCGGTCCAGGCCGGGCGAGGATCGCTCACTGGGACCCACCGCCATCGGGAATCGCCTCGGCCTCGACCGAGGCGACGCTCTCGAAGCCGTCGACCTTCCAGTCGTCACCGTCCCGTACGAGCGAGAGCTTCCAGCGGAAGTGCCGCTCGACTCCCGCATCGGCGACATCCGTGTTGCTGATCGTGGCGTCCACCGCGACGAGGGTCTGCGCCGAGTCATCGTCGATCGACGGCACGCCCACCGCGAGCACATCGGCATCGCCGCTCGTCTGCTCCTTCTCGGCGAGCGCCTCGAAGATCGCGTCGATCACGCTGAAGGCCTGTTCGCGGTAGTCGTCGGTGAGCAGGCCTTCCAGCCGCTCCTTGTAGTCCTCCGGGTCGGCGACATCGTAGGTGTTGTACGCCACCGCGAAGTCCTGGCTGACCGCGACCGCGCTGGCCGTGCCCGAGGGCTCGCTCGCTCCGGCCAGCCGATCGCCGAAGCCGACCAGCAGGGCCCCGGCGACGGCGAGCACGATGCCGACGATCGTCGCCCACCAGGTCCACCGGCCGCGCGACGTCTCATCGGTCATCGGGCCGCCACGTCCAGCAGCATCCATCCCCAGTCCTCTCGTTCCCGCGAATCCGGCACCGCGGTGCGCGGTGTGAACTCCGACTTCGACGTCTGCCGCGCGATGTCGTTGTCCGGGAGCGTGCAGTCGACCGAGGTGTCGAACTCACGGCGCTCGACATCGGCCGGATCGCGCCGTTCACGATAGCCCGAGCTGGGCCCGTCCTCGTAGTAGCTGCAGGTATGGGGTGTCGGGGTGAGGACGAGCCCGAAGTGCGCGTCGTACTCGCCCTCCTCGTCGCTGGGCGCCACCACCGAGAAGGACCCCTGCAATAGGTAGGGATAGAGCACGAGGATCGACTGCAGGCCGATCTTGTTCTCCAGCAACGGCTTGCCGGCGACGGAGAGATTGTCCAGCAGGGAGGTGAGGTCCTCGGCGTTCTCATCCACCACCTCGTCGAGCGTGGCCGCCGTCGGCGCGCCATTGTCGATCACCGCCCGCAGGTCCGGATCGGAGGAGCGCAGCGTGTCCGAGAAGAGCGCGAGATCGCGTGAGAAGGAGGCGAGCTCCCCGCGCTTGTCGACCTGGGTCTGCAGCACCGTGCCCGACTCTCGGATCAGCCGCCGGGTGACATCGATATTGGCGTGCGCCTCGCCGATGAACGAGGTCGAGGCGTCCAGGATCGTCTCGAGGTCTCGGCCGGTGCCCTCGAAGGCCTGGCCGAGCTCGGAGACCACCGTCTCCAGATTGCCCGTGTCGATCGAGGAGACCAGGGCATTGGTGTTGAGCAGCAGGGTCGTGGTGTCGATCGGCACCTGCGTGTCGTCACGCCCGATGACATCGCCGGCCTGCAGATAGGGCTGGGTGCGCTGCCGGGGACGCAGATCGATGTACTGCTCGCCGATCGCCGACTTGTTGGCGACCACGGCCTCGGTGTCACGAGGGATGTCCGGGGCGTCGTTCTCGATGGCCATGACGGCGTCGACCCCCTCCTCGGTGAAGTCCACCGCGCTGACGCGGCCGATCTTGATACCGCGATAAGTCACCTCGGCGCCCTGGAAGATACCGCCGGAGGAGGACAGCTCGGCTCGCACATCGTAGGTGCGCTCGAAGAAGAGCCGGTCGAGCTGGGCGTATCGCCCACCGACGATCGTGCCGCCGATCAGCGTCACGATCGCGAAGACGATGAGCTGGATCTTGGTCAGCCGGGTGATCATGGCGTCGTCACCGCCTCGGCGAAGAACCGGTCGAGGTCGTGTCCCGCGGGATCGGTCTCCGCGGCCGGGGCCGTGCGGCAGGAGCCGAACCAGCACAGCGGGTTGAGCCACCGGCCGATCCCCGAGGGCTCGTCGTCGTCATCGTCACCGGCCGGTGGCGATGCGGAGGGCCGTGGCGAGGGCTTGGAGTCCCGGGGCTTCTCGCCGTCCTGCGGCGTGTCGCCGGGCACCGCGGGCGACTCGTCATCGGCGGACGGGGGCAGCAGGCCCTCGACGAGGCCCAGCAGATCCTCCGAGGGGGCGTCCTCTCCGGTCAGCGGTGTCTCCGGGGCCAGATCGGCCAGTCCGGGGATCGACTCCGCGCCGAACCCGTCGAAGAGCTGCTGCACCTGGGCTGCGCTGATCTCGAGCTTCATCGACAGATTGCCGTAGTCACCGGCGCACACGCCGGTGTTGGCGGAGCGATCGACATTGCTGCACCGGCCGGCGGCCCGCTCGACGGTGCCGCCCATATAACCGTCGCTGAACGGGAAGGTCAGCAGCAGGCCGGCCGACTGCGCGATGCTGTCGCCCGCCTCGACGAGATTCGCGAGGACCGGCTCCAGGTGCTGCAGGGTCGCGACGGTATCGGCCTTGGAATCGCGGATCACCCCGGTGGCCGTGTCGCCGAGGCGGTCGAGCGATTCCAGCAGGCCGACGAGATCGGAGCGCTGCTGGTCGAGGACCTCGAGGGCTTCGGGCAGGTCGTCGAGGGCACCGGTGATCGCGGCCCGCTGTGCATTGGTCTCCCGGGCGAGCCGGTCGACCTTCTCCAGCGCGGCGAGGATCTGGTCGGAATTGTCGTCGAGCTGGCCGAGCAGCTCGGAGGTGACCGAGATCAGGTCGCGGACCTCCGTGTCCTTGTCCCCGAGCGCGAGGTTGAGCTCCTTGACGATGGTGTTCGTCTTCTCCAGCGCGCCCCCGTTGAACAGCATGGACGCGGCGGAGAGGACCTCCTCGATCTCCGGGTTGCGGCCCGATCGGTCGAGGGGGATGAGATCGCCATCGGAGAGCTCCCCCGAGCCGCCGCCCTCAGGCGCCGACAAGGACACGAACTTCTCCCCGAGCAGATTGGTCTGCCGGATGGTGGCCTCGGCATCGTCGGGGAGGGTGACATCGCCGTTGATCCTCAGCGTCACCCGCGCATTCCACCCGTCGAGCTGGATATCGGTGACCCGTCCGACCGCGACATCGTCGACGCGCACCGCGCTGTGGGGCACGAGGTCGAGGACGTCACGGAACTCGATCTCGACATCATAGGAGTCGTCGCCGACATCGGCTCCGCCCGGCAAGGGCAGGTCATAGGGCGTGAAGCTGCAGCCGGCGAGCACGGCCGCGGAGGCGACCGCCGCGGCACCGCGGACGATGCGATTCACTGGGGCACCTCCATCATCTCCTCGAGCGAGGACGCGCTCTGCTCCGTCTGCATCGGCGCACCGCCGGGAGCCGTGCGCGGCGACAGCCCGCCGAGGATGGGATCGAGGATCCCGCTCACCGCCCCGCACAGGGCGTCGTCGGTGGACTCGTCCAGCAGATTGCACAGCAGACCCGCCGGATCCTTGATGCCCCCGAGGAGGAGCTCCTCCAGCCCGGCACGATTGTCGAGCGTGCCGTAGTTGCCGTTATAGGTCAGGGCGATATTGGACAGGGCGGTCGGCGCCGCGACCAGCAGTTCCTCGAACTCCCCCTGCCGGGTGCGCAGCACCTGGGACAGCGACTCGATCTTGTCGACATTGCTGCGCAGCACATCGCGATTCTCGGTGACCAAGGTGTTGACATCGGTGAGGGCGGTGCTGAGGGCCGACAGGGTGGCGGCGAGATCGTCCCGCTCGCCCTCGAGGACCTCCGAGACCTGGGCGGTGCTGTCGTTGAAGGCCCGGACGGTGGCATCGTTGCGGTTCAGCACCTCGACGAACTCCTGCACCTCGCGGACGCTGCCGAAGAGGTCCTCGGAGTTGGAGTCGAGGGTCGTGGCGAGCTTGCTGAAGTTCTGGATCGTCTCGTTCACCTGCGCGCCCTGGCCGTCGAGCTGGCCGGCGAGGTTGTCCACCAGCCGGCTGAGCGATCCGTCGTCATTGGCGCCATCGGGGCCGAGGGCCACGGAGAGGTCGCTGATCGAGGAGTAGACCTCGTCGAGCTCGACGGGTACCGCGGTGCGGTCGTTGCCGATGGTGGCGCCGTCCTCGAGGGTCGGCCCCTCGGTGTAGGCGGGAGCGAACTGCACATAGCGGTCGCCGACGATGGCCGGTGAGACGATCGCGGCCTTCACATCATCGGGGAGGTCGTACGTGTCCTCGTAGCTGATGGTGGCCACGACCATGTCCCCGCTCGGGGTGAGCTTCTCGACCTTGCCGATCGCGACCCCGAGGACCTTGACGTCCGAGCCCTCGTAGACCGCGGTGGTCTCGCTGAACTCCACCGTCACGGTCTTGTCGGTGTCACGGGCGGTCCAGATGACGACGGCGCTGACCACGAGGGCCAGGAAGACCACCACGACCACCAGCTTGGACGTATTGGCGAGTCGCATCGCGAGCGCCTCACGCATCACTCGTCACCTCCCAAGGGGACATTGCCGAGGGCATCGCGCAGTGCATCGGCGACGCCGAGATTCGGCGGCACGTTGCCGAGATAGACGTCGAACCAGGGGCCGGTGCCGAGGGCATTGGCGTAGACCCGATAGAAGCCGGGCAGCAGGCGCAGCGCCTCGTCCAGGCTCGCCTCATGCTGGTGCAGCATGTCGGTGACGGCGTCGAGCTGGGTGAGCGCCGGCTTCAGGTCGTCGCGCGTCTCGTCGACCAGCGTGCTGAGCTCGGTGGACAGCTCGGTCGCGGCGACGAGGAGGGCATGGATGGAGTCCCGTCGCGCGGCCACCGCGGAGAAGAGGGTGTCGGCATCCTCGAAGAGCTTGACCAGCTCCTCGTCGCGGGAATTGAGCACGCCGGTGACCTTCTTGACGTTCTGCAGCAGCGTATTGATCTGCTCATCGCGGGCGGCGAGATTGCGCGAGAGATCCGAGACGCCGGTCAACGCCGCCTGGAACTCCTCGGGCACCTGCCCGGAGACATCGCCGAGGGTCGTCAGCGCATCGGAGATCTGGTCGACGTCGAGCTCCTGGGTGGTGGTGCTGAGCTCGGAGAAGGCCTCGACGACGTCGTACGGCGGGACCGTGCGGTCGACCGGGATCGTGGCCCCCTTCTCCAGTTCGCCCTCGCCATCGGGCACGAGGGCGAGGTACTGGGCACCGAGCAGCGTGCGGATCCGGATCTCGGCACGTGCCTGATCGCCGAGATCGGTGCCCTCGTCGAGCGTGAACTCGACCTTGACCTTGTCGCCGTCGAGCTCGATATCGCCGACCTTGCCCACGGACACGCCGGCGACCCGTACCTCGGCTCCGGAGTCGAGCGATCCGATCTCGGCGAACTCGGCGGTGTACGTGTCTCCTCCGCCGATGATCGGCAGCCGATCGGCACGGAAGGCCGCCAACATGATCGCGGCGATCACGGCGAAGCTGAATATGCCGATCACCGTGTGATTGCGTTCGCGGAAGGGCTTCATGACGCGCACCTCGCTCCCCCGACGTCCAGGCCCTCGTCGCCACCGAGCTTCAGCGGCGTCTCGGGCAGGCCGAGGATCGGGATCGCCGGGATGACGATCTGACCCTTCAGCTCGCACAGGTAGAAGTTGAAGTAGCTGCCGCTGGAGGCCGCATTGCCGAGGGTCTCGGCCTTGTGCGGCATGATCTGGATCGACGTCGACAGCGCCGCCAGGTTCTCGTCGGTGCTGAGATTCGCGGTGAGCGCGTTGAGCTGCCGGACGTCCTCGGCGAGGGCGGGACGCCCCTGCTGGAGCAGGTCGGCGGTCTCGGTCGACAAGGCCGACACCGAGTCGATCGAGTTCAAGATGGCGTCGCGGTCCTCGGTCAGCCCGCTGACGAACTGCTGCAGCGTGTCGATCGTGCGGGTCAGCTCGGCATCGCGGCTGCCGATCATGTCCAGGGTCTCGCTCAGGTTGACGATGACATCGCCGATGAGCTCGTCGCGGTCGGCGAGCGTGGAGGTCAGCGAGGCCGTTCGCGCGAGCAGCGTCTCCACATTGCCGCTCTCTCCCTGGAAGGTCTGCACGATCTCGAAGGCGAGCTGATTGGTGTCATCGGGAGACAGCGCCTGGAAGACCGGCTTGAAGCCGTTCAACAGGACATTGAGGTCGAGCGCCTCCTGGGTCTGGTCGGGGCCGATCGTCGCGCCCGCCTCCAGCCGGTCGGTGGCTCCCTCGGATCCCTGCGTCAAGGCGATATAGCGCTGTCCGACGAGATTGCGGAACTTGATGGTGACATTGGTGTTCTGCGTCAGCGGGACCTCCTCGTCCACCGCGAAGGTCACCTCCGCCTGATCGCGATCGACGATGTCGATGCCGCGGACCGAGCCCACGCGCACACCGGCGATCCGCACCTCGTCGCCCTTGGCGACACCGGTGACGTCGTCGAAGACGGCCGTGTACTCGGTGCGCTGGTCGAAGAAAGTCGCACCGAGGGTCAGGGCGAGCACCCAGGTGGTGGCCGCCGTGAACGCCAGGAAGACCGACAGCTTGACCGCCGCCGAGGCTGAGGCTCTATCGAGCTTCACTGATCTTCACCTCCGATCCGCGCAGCAGGGGGCTGACGAGCAGCGGCGCGAGGTCGGACAGCTCCTCGGCCTTCTGCCCGGTCTGGGCGGCCACCAGCGACTTGACCGCCGTGCGCTGGGCTGCGGTGTCCGACAGCACGCTGGGCTGCACGGCGGCGTCCAGCGAGGCGGCACCGGGTGCGACACGCTCGAAGTCCTCGGGGGATCCGAACTTGCCGTTGTGGTCGTTGTCGATGCCCACGAGCTGGTACACCTCGGCGGGGACGCTGAAGGGGTTCTCCTGCGGATACGGGTTCTCCCCGTTCACCGCCTGCTCCAGCTGCAGGCAGGTGGGCTGCGCGGCGGGGTCCGTGTCGAGCACCTGCTGGGAGATCTCGGCCCGCTCGCCGTCCTCATAGCCGGTGGGCTGTCCGGCCAGGGGCAGCAGCTCGAGGTCGATGTGCACCGTCTGATCGCGCAGCACCGAGTCGAGCCGCGGACGCAGCTCGGCCATGGCGTCGAGGAAGCAGGGGAAGGTACTGGAGTAGCGGTCGAGGACCTCGACGACCGGTGCGGTCTGCCGGGGCACGGTCACCAGATTCTCGGCATTCACGTCGACGAACTCGGTGAGGGTGTCGGCGAGCGCCGTGCCCTCGTTGAAGAAGGCGAGGAGCTGGGACTGCTTGGCCACGACGGTGTCGCCGGTGAAGACCGCGTTCTCCAGCAGCCGGCCGATATCGGGCATCGCATCGGCATAGCCGTCGGCCACCGTGCCCAGGGCCGTCAGATCGTCGATCAGCTGGGGCACCTCGGGATTGATCTCGCGGAGGTAGTCACGGGCGGTCACCAGGGTCTCGCCGAGCTGCTCGCCGCGACCCTCGAGCGCCTGCGAGACCGCCGAGAGCGTGTAGGCGACGTCCTGAGGATCGACGGCGGTGAGCAGCGGATAGAGATCATTGAGCAGCTCCTCGACCTCGACCGGCACCTCGGCTCGGGCGATGACATCGCCCGCCCGCAGGGTGTCGCCGGTAGAGGTCTCGGGCGGCACGAGCGAGACCTGCTTCTCGCCGAAGAGCGTCTTGGGCACGATCTGCCCCGTCACCCCGGCGGGGATGCGATCGATGTAGTCGGGGTCCATGGCGAGCTTCATGGTGACCTGCCGGCCATCGGTCTCCACCTCGCGCACCTCCCCCACGCGCATGCCCCGCAGTTTCACATCGGCATTGCTCGGCAGGCTGGCACCGGCGGTGCTCGCGTACATGGTGACCGGCACCGAGGACACGAACTGCTTGGTGAAGAACGCGTAGGTGACCCACACGAGGAAGACGACGAGCGCCAGGAAGACGATGCCGAGCGCGCGGATCGAGGCGGTGCGCTCCATCACGGGTGTACGAGCCATATCAACCAGCCAGCCTCACGGTGACATTGGTGCCCCAGATCGCCATCGAGGCGAGGAGGTCCACGACGGTGATCGCGACGATCGACGTGCGCACGGCGCGACCGACCGCCACGCCGACGCCCGCCGGCCCTCCGGAGGCGTAGTAGCCGTAGTAGCAGTGGATCAGGATCACCACCACGGCGAAGATCAGCACCTTCGCGAAGGACCAGAGCACGTCCTCGGGCGGAAGGAAGGTCATGAAGTAGTGGTCGTAGGTGCCCACGCTCTGGCCGAAGAACCGCGTGATGGTCAGACGGGTGGCGAAATAGGAGGACAGCAGGCCGACGATGTACAGCGGGATGACGGCCACCAGCCCGGCCAACACCCGCGTGGTGACCAGATACGGCAGGGACGGGATCGCCATGACCTCGAGGGCGTCGACCTCCTCGCTGATCCGCATCGCCCCGAGCTGGGCGGTGAAACCGCAGCCGACCGTCGCCGCCAGGGCGATGCCGGCGACGATGGGGGCGATCTCGCGGGTGTTGAAGTAGGCCGACACGAAACCGGTCAGCGGCGCGGTGCCCAGCTGGTCGAGGGCCGCGAAGGACTGGATGCCGACCTCGGTGCCGGTGAAGAAGGTCATCGCGGTGATGACGCCGACCGTGCCGCCGATGAGGGCGAGGGAGCCCGAGCCGAGGGCGACCTCGGCCAGCAGGCGCATGATCTCGCGGCTGTAGTTGGCGATGGTGCGCGGGATCGACATCAATACGCGCACATAGAACAGCATCTGCCGGCCCAGCGTGTCCAGGGTGCTGAGCGGCTGTTCGTAGAGCGTGGAGAGGCGTGCCATCGTCACATCCCCTTGGGCGGGACGAGCTGCATGTACACGGCCGAGATCACGAAGTTGACGACGAACAGCAGGGTGAACGTGATGACCACGGCCTCGTTGACGGCATCGCCCACGCCCTTCGGTCCGCCCTTGGCGTTCATGCCCTTGTAGGCGGCGACGATCGCCGCGAGGAAGCCGAAGATCATCGACTTGACCATCGCCTGGACCAGGTCGGGCACCTGGGCGAGGGCCGAGAACGAGGCGATATAGGCGCCGGGGGTGCCGTCCTGCAGGACGACATTGAAGAAGTAGCCGCCGGCGACGCCGACGATGGTGACGAGCCCGTTCAGGGCGACCGCCACCATGACGCAGGCCCAGACCCGCGGGACCACCAGGCGATGGATCGGGTCGATGCCCAGCACCATCATCGCGTCGAGCTCCTCGCGGATCTTGCGAGCGCCGAAGTCGGAGGCGATCGCCGATCCGGCGGCGCCGGCGATCAGCAGTGCCGTCGCGATCGGCCCGGCTTCCTTGACCACGGCGAGGACGGCCGCCGAGCCGGTGAAGGACTGGGCGCCGAACTGCTGGATCAGCCCACCGACCTGCAAGGCGATGACGGCGCCGAAGGGGATGGCGACGAACATCGTGGGGATGATCGTCACCGTCACGATGAACCAGGCCTGCTGGAGGAACTCCCGGAACTGGAAGGGCAGCCGGAAGGTCGTGACCAGCACGTCGATCATGAAGGCGAAGAGACCGCCGGCGATGCGAGCGGGAGCGGCGACGGCGGACGTCACGCTCATCCGGCGCTCCCGGGGGCGGCGACCGCATCGTCGAAGGAGCCGGCGGGCGGGACGACGCCGTTCTCGCGGCACCACTCGCCCGCCGGGCGCTCGGCGCGGCGGGGCAGGCCGTTGCTGGGCTCGAGCTGACGGGTGATCGGCGGCAGCGGCGGCATATCGAAGCCGGCCTCGGCGGCGAGCTCGTCGGCGTCCTTCTCCTCGCTCATCCCGATCGGGCCGACGCGCTGGGCGTTGAGGAACTGCGCGACCACCGGCTCGGTACTGCTGAGCAGCATCTCGCGGGGCCCGAACATGGCCAGGTGCTTGTGATAGAGCAGGCCGATATTGTCCGGCACCGTGCGGGCGGTGTTGATGTCGTGCGTGACGATGAGGAAGGTGGCGTCGATCTGCGCGTTGAGGTCGATGAAGAGCTGGTTGATGTAGGCGGTGCGCACCGGGTCGAGGCCCGAGTCGGGCTCGTCGATGAGCAGGATCTCCGGATCCAGCACGAGGGCGCGGGCCAGTCCGGCGCGCTTGCGCATACCGCCGGAGATCTCACCGGGCAGCTTGTCCTCGGCACCGACCAGACCGGTGAGGTCCATCTTCTCCATGACGATCTTGCGGATCTCGGATTCGGACTTCTTGGTGTGCTCGCGCAGCGGGAAGGCCACATTGTCGAAGAGGGTCATGGAGCCGAACATGGCGCCATCCTGGAACAGCACGCCGAAGAGCTTGCGCACCTCGTAGAGCTCGCGCTCGGGGCAGCTGGCGATGTCGACGCCCTCGATGACGACGCTGCCCTCATTGGGCTTGATCAGCCCGATGAGGGTCTTGAGGAAGACCGACTTGCCGGTGCCCGAGGGGCCCAGCATGACCGACACCTCTCCGGCCGGCAGCGTCAGCGTGACGTCGCGCCAGATGAGCTGCTTGCCGAACTTCTTGGTCAGTCCGGTGACCTCTACCTCGACTCCCACCAGACCCTCCTTCTGCGTGGTCGAACCATGTCGCGGGCCATCTCCCTGTGAGCCCCGACACAAGCCCCAACGAACCCGTGGGACAAAGGTCACGGCCAGTTACATAGAAAGTGACCCATGAGTAACCATCGGGTGCCGCAGGGGCTCATGCACGGTAACTCACCGTGACCCCCATGGCCACTCGACCGATCGCTGGCGGCTTTCACGGCCTCGCGAGGCCCGACAGATCGGCCGCCACCCGGGGCGGTGAGTCATCAACCACCCGAGCGGTGACCCTCTGGTTGATCACGCACCGCGATCGGGCCGGTCGCGATTGCGGTGAACCATCAACCATCCCGACCACGGCGATGGTTGACCGCGCACCGCTCTCCGCCACGACGCGATGACGGTGAGCCATCGACCATCGCCCCCGCACATGACGAAGCGCCCGCCCCCAGTGGGGACGGGCGCTTCGCGTGGAGAACGTCAGCGACGTGTCACTTGAGGGTGACGGTCGCGCCGGCGCCTTCGAGGGCCTCCTTGGCCTTCTCGGCGGCCTCCTTGTTGACACCCTCGAGGATCGCCTTGGGAGCGCCCTCGACGAGGTCCTTGGCCTCCTTGAGACCCAGGCTCGTGAGGCCACGGACCTCCTTGATGACCTGGATCTTCTTGTCGCCGGCCGACTCGAGGACGACATCGAACTCGTCCTGCTCGGCGGCGTCGCCACCGGCGTCGCCGCCAGCGGCGGGAGCGCCGGCCGCGGCCACGGCCACGGGGGCGGCGGCGGTGACGTCGAAGGTGTCCTCGAACTGCTTCACGAACTCGCTGAGCTCGATCAGCGTCATCTCCTTGAACGCGTCGAGCAGTTCATCGGTGCTGAGCTTCGCCATGGTGTGGCGTCCTTTCTAAGTGTGAGACCCCGAGGGGGCCCCGATGGTGATCGGGCGGTTCAGCCCTCGGTGCTTTCACCCGACTCGGCCGCGGGGGCCTCGTCGGCGGTCGCGGCCTCGGCGGCGGGGGCAGCCCCGCCGGCGAGAACGCTGGGATCGGCCTGGGCCTTGTCCTGCAGAGCCGCCACGGTGCGGGCGGTCTTGGACAGCGTCGCCTGGAACAGGGCCGCGGCCTTGCTCAGGTTGGCCTTCATGCCGCCCGCGAGCTTCGCGAGGAGGACCTCGCGCGACTCGAGATCGGCCAGCTTGTTGATCTCGTCGGCCGAGAGGGACTTCCCGTCGAGGAAGCCGCCCTTGATGACGAGCTGGGTGTTCGCCTTCGCGAAGTCACGCAGACCCTTCGCCGCTTCCACCACATCGCCGTTGATGAAGGCGATGGCGGTCGGTCCGGTGAGCAGCTCGTCAGCGAGCTCGACACCGGCGTCCTTGGCAGCGATCCTGGTCAGTGTGTTCTTGGCGACGGCATAGCTCGCGGCCTGGCCAAGCGAGCGCCGCAGTTCCTGCAGCTGCTTGACCGACAGGCCACGGTACTCGGTGAGAACGACACCGTTCGATTCGCGGAAGCTCTCCGCGATCTCGGCGACGGCGGCGGTCTTGTCCGGGCGTGCCATGGGTCTCCTTCCAGCACTGGTTCGATGCCAAGGACCGGGCCCGACACGACAAAAGCGCCCCGACGCAGGCGCGGGACGCTTCTTCGGACTCTGCGAGTCCCAGGAGACGTACACTCACCTGCGCGGGCCGCCCAGACGGGCGCTTGGGGCTCTTCGGGTGAATCGCCACCGGCGGTCTTCGGCAGGTTCCATCGTAGAGGGCGGCTCCCCCGAACTCCAAATCGGGGTCCGCCGAACCGCCGCTCGACCACCCGGGGTCGAACCAACTCAGTGGAGCAAGCTCGCGTGTCGAGGTCACCAGGGCTGGAAAAGACGAAGGGCGGGACCGCATCCGCGG
>JAEZEJ010000034.1 GCA_023417775.1 Actinomycetes bacterium
TCGGTGTCGTGGGCGTCGCGGCGGGGGGGCGGGGGGGCGCGCGGGGGACCGCCGCGCGCACCCCCGCCGAAGATGCCGCCGAGGATGTCGCCGAGGTCGAAGTCGACCCCGCCTCCACCGGGAGCGCCGCCACCGGGCGGGAACCCGCCCTTGAACTGGCCGAACAGCGAGCGCTGCTCGTCGTACTGCTTGCGCTTCTCGGCGTTGCCGATGACGCCGTAGGCCTCCGAGATCGCCTTGAAGCGCTCCTCGGCCTCCTTGTCACCGGGCTTGGAATCGGGGTGGTTGTCCCGTGCCAGCTTGCGGTACGCCTTCTTGATCTCGTCGGCCGAGGCATCCTTCTTGACGCCCAGGACCGCGTAGAAGTCCTTGGTCGCCCAGTCAGTCGGTGCGCTCATTCACCCCTCCTCCCTGGTCTGTCGAATCAGTCGTCGGTCGTCGGCTGCTCGGTGGCCTCGGCGGCCACCCCCGGGTCGACGACCCCCACGACGGCGGGCCGCAGGACGCGGTCCCCCATCCGGTAGCCGGTGCGCATCACCTGGGCGATGCTCTGCACCGAGACCTCGGGGTCCTCGCCGGCGTGGAAGACGGCCTCGTGCAGGTTCGGGTCGAACGGCTCGCCGACCTCCCCGAACGACTCGAGGTCGAACTTCGCCAGCGTCGACCGGAGCTGGTCGGCGACGGCCTTGAAGCCACCGGTCAGCTCGCCGTGCTCCTCGGCCCGGCCGATATCGTCGAGAACCGTCAGCAGGGCGACGAGGACGTCCTCGCGGCCCTGCTTGCGCATCAGCTCGCGATCGCGATCCACCCGGCGCTTGTAGTTGACGTACTCGGCCTGGAGCCGCTGGAGGTCGAGCGTCCGCTCGGCGAGCTGCTGCTCGACGGACGGTTCGCCGCGCGTGGCCTCGGCGGCCGGGGCCTCCCCCTCGGGAGAGGCCTCCGGCTCACCGGCCGCCGCGACCTCGGGCTCGTCGACCGAGGGGTCGGACTGTCCGTGGTCGGGCTGTTCGGTCACTTCTGCTCACCCTCGTCTTCGTCGACGATCTCGGCCTCGACGACATCGTCGTCGTCACCCTCGGCGGTCGGGGCGTCGCCCGCGGCCTGCTGCTCGGCGGCAGCGGCGGCGTACATCGCCTCGCCCATCTTGGAGCTGGAGGTGCCGAGCTTGGTCACGGCCGCCGAGATGGCGTCGTTGTCCTCGCCCTTCAGCGCCTCCTTGAGGGCCTCCAGGTCCGCGGTGACCTCGGTCTTGACGTCATCGCCGACCTTGTCCCCGTTCTCCTCGAGGAACTTCTCGGTGGAGTGGACGAGGGCCTCGGCCTGGTTGCGGGTCTCGACGGCCTCGCGGCGCTGGCGATCCTCCTCGGCGTACTGCTCGGCGTCCTTGACCATCTTGTCGATATCGTCCTTGGACAGCGCGCTGCCGCCCGTGATGGTCATCGACTGCTCCTTGCCGGTGCCGCGGTCCTTGGCCGACACGTTGACGATGCCGTTGGCGTCGATGTCGAAGGTGACCTCGATCTGCGGGACCCCGCGCGGCGCCGGCGGCAGGCCGGTGAGCTCGAAGGTGGCCAGCAGCTGATTGCCGGCGGCCATCTCGCGCTCGCCCTGGTAGACCTGGATCGCCACGGACGGCTGATTGTCGTCAGCCGTGGTGAAGACCTCGCTGCGCTTGGTCGGGATCGTGGTGTTGCGCTCGATGAGCTTGGTCATCACGCCGCCCTTGGTCTCGATGCCGAGGCTCAGCGGGGTGACGTCGAGGAGCAGCACGTCCTTGACCTCGCCCTTGAGGACGCCGGCCTGCAGGCTCGCGCCGATGGCGACGACCTCGTCGGGGTTGACGCCCTTGTTGGGCTCCTTGCCATTGGTCATCTTCTTGACGAGCTCGCTCACGGCGGGCATGCGGGTCGAGCCGCCGACGAGCACGACGCTGTCGATGTCGTCGATCTTGATGCCCGCATCGCGGATGACGTTGTTGAACGGCGCCTTGGTGCGCTCGAGCAGATCGGCGGTGATCTTCTCGAACTCGGCACGGGTCAGCGTCTCGTCGAGGAACAGCGGGTTCTTCTCCGCGTCGACCGTGATGTACGGCAGGTTGATCGAGCTGCTGGACGAGCTGGAGAGCTCGATCTTGGCGCGCTCGGCGGCCTCACGGATGCGCGGCATGGCCATCTTGTCCTTGGACAGGTCGATGCCGGTGCTGTTCTTGAACTTGGTGACGATCCAGTCGACGACCGCGTTGTCCCAGTCGTCGCCACCGAGGTGGTTGTCGCCGCTGGTGGCCTTGACCTCGATGACGCCGTCGCCGATCTCCAGCAGCGAGACGTCGAAGGTGCCGCCGCCGAGGTCGAAGACGAGGATCGTCTGGTCATCGGCCTTGTCCAGGCCGTAGGCCAGCGCGGCCGCGGTGGGCTCGTTGATGATGCGCGAGACATTGAGGCCCGCGATCTCGCCGGCCTCCTTGGTGGCCTGGCGCTGGTGGTCGTTGAAGTAGGCGGGCACCGTGATGACGGCGTCCGTGACGCTCTCGCCGAGGTAGGCCTCGGCATCCCTCTTGAGCTTCTGCAGCACGAAGGCACTGATCTGCTGAGGGTTGAAGGTCTTGTCGTCGATGGACGTGGTCCAGTCCGTGCCCATGTGGCGCTTGACCGAACGGATGGTGCGATCGACGTTGGTCACGCCCTGACGCTTGGCGACCTCGCCGACCAGCACTTCGCCGTCCTTGGCGAAGGCGACGACCGACGGGGTGGTGCGGGCGCCCTCGGCGTTCGCGATGACGGTGGGTTCGCCACCCTCCAGCACGGCTACGACGGAGTTCGTCGTGCCGAGGTCGATACCGACTGCGCGAGCCATGTGATGTCCTCCTGATGAGTGGGTGGAATGCTTGAAAAACTGTGGGTCAACCGACTTGAGTCTAATCCTATCAACTTTGTTCAAGCGGCTGTTGTTCCCCTCAGCTCTCACAATGCGAGTGACTCCGCTCACAACGGATCCCGGTCCACCGACACCGAAGACAGATGGCCTCCCCCGCGAGACGGGGGAGGCCATCTGTCAACGTGACGCACGGTCGTCAGTCGGTCTCCAGGGTCAGCGCATCTCCCATCGGGTCGAAGGCGCCCTCCGCCGCATTCCATCGCAGCGGCTGCAGCTTGTTGATGCCGTTGCCGGTCTCGGGGCTCATCGACCACGGGATGCCATCGCGGAACATGCTGGGCTCGTACTGCAGCGTCTGCGCGACCTCGATGATGCTCTTGCGCGTCAGCCCGTCCTCGGAGGCATCGGCCTCGATCAGGCCACCGATGATGATGTCCATGAGGCTCCAGCCCAAGACGGTGTAATTGTCCTGCGGGTCACCGTCGACGGCCTCGACTGCGGCGGAGTACTCCGCCCAGTCCTCGTCCTCGGTCGCGGCCGGATCCAGACCCTGGACGGTCCAGGTGAACAAGATGGCCCCATCCATCGCCTCACCGCCGGCTTGATAGATGCTCTTCGCGTCCGCACAAGCCGACGGCTGGATCAGCAGCTCCGGCTCGAAACCGGCTCGGGCGACGGCCTCCGGCACGCCCAGGCAGTCGGCACCGATCGTCGCGTTGAATAGGACGTTCGCACCGCTCTCGCGTGCCGACGAGGCCGCATCCGAGGGGGTGGTGAGGGCGATGCGGTCCACGATTTCCAGATCGGCATCCTCGGCTGCATCGTCAAAGGCATCGCGCAGCGCAGTTCCACTCTCGGTCTGCTGGTACACCACCACGACCTTCGGGTCCTCGACCTCGTTCTCGATCAGCTGGGTTGAGGCGATCAGCTCCATGTCGTTACGGGGCAGATAGGAGGTGGTCCAGGGGTAGAGCTCGGCATCCCGCCACTCCGGCGACCCCACCTGCGAGTTCAGCAGCGGAACACAGGCCTCGTTCTGATCGTCCACGACGGCCGCGAGCTGGCCGCCGCCGACCGCACCGAGGATGTCGACCTTGTCGCGCTGGATCAGCTCGGCCACGTTCTGCTTGGCCTTCTGCGGATCGTAGCCGTCATCCTTCATCTGGAAATCGATCGTGCGGCCGCCGATGTCCTTCTGCGACTCGTTATAGAGCTTCAGGCGAGCGTCGATCCCCCGGTTGACCCGCACCTGGGTCGCCGCGACCGGCCCGGACAGCGCGGCTGACCAGCCGATCTTGATCGTGTCGCCGATCTCCGTGTTGACCGCCTCGGGATCGGGGCAGTTCTCGGTATTGACGGTGAACTCACCGCCGTCTCCGTCATCGCTCGAACCCGAGCCCTGGTCGTCGATCGAGCACGCCGCCAGTAGCAGCGCGAGCGCTGAAACGGTGGGGACCACCCGACCCAGCAGTGATGTGTGCATGAGTTTTCGCTTTCTATGTGGAGGTGTGAGCAGGCGACTGGCTCGTGCCCTTGAAGACACTCATCTTCTGCAGCCGCCCCACGATCCCGTCGGGAAGCAGGAAGACCACAACGATGAGGACGATCCCGAAGACCAGTCCATAGGCCTGGCCGTTGGCCAGGTCCAAGGTGACGGCCGGGATGATGACGATGGCGACACCCCCGGCCAGCGGCCCGAGCAAGGTCGCGACTCCCCCGATGATCAGTCCAGTGATCAGCTGGATGGACGTGAAGACGGTGAAGGACAGCTCCGGGGAGAGCGCCCCGATGTACATCGCATAGAGCGAGCCCCCGGCGGCAGTGATGCCACCGGAGATGGCGAAGAGCGAGATCCGATCCCGCGCCGCCGAGACACCGCACACCGTGGCCGCGATCTCGTTGTCACGCAGCGCGGTGATCGATAGTCCTCGACGACTCCTGATGAGATTGCGGACGACGAACAGACACAGGACGAGCACGGCGGCCGACAACCAGTACATCCACTGATTGCGCTCGAACCGATCGAAACCGCTCCACACCGGAGGCGCCAGATCCACCGATCGCACCACGAGACCGCCGGCACCTCCCGTCAGCTCCTCAAAACGCCTGAGGAACTCCGGGAACGCGACCGCGAAGGCCAGCGTCACCAAGGCCAGATAGATGCCCTTCACCCGTGTCGCGGGCAGACCCATCAGCGCGCCGACCAGCACACCGAGGGCGATGGCGATCGGCATCGTCGACAACGGGGTTAAGCGCATCTCGCTAATCAAGATGGCCGTCGTGTACCCCCCCACCCCGAAGAGGGCCGAGTGCCCCAGGGACAACATTCCGCCGTAGCCTGCCACCAGGTTGAGGCCGCTGATGGCGATGGCGAAGATCAGCATCGAGGCGATCTGCGAGACCCGGAAGTCGGGCAGTTGACCGCCGGCGACGAGGAGCGCCACCGCGAGGATGCCGATCATCGCCGGACGCACGATGTTCCGCTTGGCCGGGAGTGAGGGGGGCTTGGAAAGGGTCGATTCTCGAGTCATCACACACGCTCCAGTCGGCGGCTTCCGAATATTCCGGTCGGCCGGACCAGCAACACGATCACCATGACCGCCAGAGCAGTGGTCTGGTGTAGCTGCGGACCGATGAACCCGACGTAGCCGGTGATCAGGCTCTCGGCGAGTCCGAGGGTGAGGCCGCCGACGACGGCGCCTCCGAGACTGTTGAGCCCGCCGATGATGGCCGCCGCCGATCCGTAGATCAGCACCGGGAACATCGTCGCCATGCTCAACTGATGCGGGGAGATGGGGGCGATGAGAATGCCGGCGATGCTGCCGATCACCGCGGCGCTACCCCACCCGAAGGTATAGACCCTGCCGACGTTGATCCCCGAGAGCGCCGCCGACGCAGGATTGTCCGCTGCAGCTCGCATGAGCAATCCGAGCCGGGTCTTGTTGATGACCGCGAAGCAGACGGCCAGGGCGATGATCGCCGCGGCCCACACGCCGATGTCCTCGTAGTAGATGCGCGCGGAGGCCACCGAGACGTAGTCATCTAGTCCGGCAGGGAAGAGTCCGTCCATCGAGTGGTATTCCAAGCCCCAGATCAGACCGTCTATCGCATTGATCGCCGTGAACAGCGCGACGAGGATCAGCAGTGTCGGCATCTCGCCGCGTTTCTCGGCTGGTCTGACCAGCGTGCGTTCGATGGCTGCTCCGATGATGAATCCCACGACGCACGCCGCCAGTAGTGCGAGCCAGATCGAGATTCCCCTCGTGGTCATCCACCACGCCACATAGGTGGTGAACAGAGCCATCTCGGCCTGGGCGAAGTTGACGGTGGACGATGCCTTGAACACCACCACCAGGGCCAGGGCGATCAACGCATAGACGAACCCATTCGTCAGCCCGTCGGAGAGTCGTTCGATCAGCTGCGTCATGAAGGTGCCCTCTACATTCCCAGGTACGCGCGACGGATGGCGTCGTTGTTGATGAAGTCATCGGCCGACCCTTGTGCCACGGTCCTGCCGACTTCGAGCAGGTAGACATCGGTGGCCAGATTGAGCGCCAGATTGGCGTTCTGCTCCACGAGCAGCATCGCGGTGCCCAGTGACTCCTGGATCTCGCGCAGGAAGGCGAACAGCTCGCGGACGATGACAGGGGCGAGGCCGAGGCTCGGCTCGTCGCAGAGCAGGAGCTGGGGTCGGCTGATCAGCGCGCGCGCCAGCGCGAGCATCTGTTGCTCCCCTCCCGAGAGGTTGCCGGCCGGTTGATCGATCCGGCGGCCGAGCGCCGGGAAGCGATCTGTCCAGCTCGTGATGTCCCGCTCGATGTCTCCATCGGTGCGCGCTGAGGCCCCGACGCGCAGATTGTCGCGCACGGATAGCGAGGTGAGCGTGCCGCGACCTTGTGGGACCACCCGCATTCCTCGCCGCGCGATCTGGTCAGGGCGCAGGTTGGCGATCTGTGTTCCGTCGAACTCGATGCTGCCGCTGACCTTGATCTCGCCCGACAGTGCCCGCATGGTGGTGGTCTTGCCAGCGCCGTTGGCACCGAGGATGACGGTGATCTCCCCGGCGCGGACGTCCAGATCGATGTCCTCGATCACGGGAGCCGCGCCGTATCCGGCGGAAAGCCCCCTGACGGTGAGAAGGCTCATTCCTCTCCTCCTAGATAGGCGCGGACGACCTCGGGGTGCGAGCGGACCTCCGCAGGAGGCCCGCTGACGAGCACGCGCCCGAAGTTGAGTGCCACGAGGCTGTCGCAGATCTGCCCGACCAGACCGAGATGATGTTCGACCATCAGCACCGAGAAACCATGTCGCTCGCGAATCGCCAGGATGACGTCTCCCAGCTCGGAGACCTCCTCGCGGGTCAGACCGCCGGCTGGCTCGTCCAACAGCAGTGCCCGCGGCCGGGAGATGATCGCCCGCGCGAGTTCGATGCGCTTCAGCGTGCCGAAGGGCATTCCTCGAGCAGGGACGTGGGCGTACTGGTCGAGCTCAAGCTCGCAGAGGATGTCGAAGGCTTCTGCGCGGATGCGCTCCTGATCGCGTCGTACCCCGAACCCGCCGGTCAGCGATCGCAGGAATCCGGGTGTCGCACGATGGTGGGCACCAACCATGGTGTTCTCCAGGACGGTCATGGTCTCGAAGAGTGCGAGATTCTGATAGGTGCGGCTCAGCCCGTGTGAAGCGATCTGATGTGGAGCTAAGGCCAGCAGGTCGGTGCCATCAAGGGTGATCTCTCCCGACGTAGGCCGGTAGAGGCGGTTCGCGCAGTTGAACAGGCTCGTCTTGCCTGCCCCATTCGGCCCGATCAAGCCGCAGATCTCTCCGTCGGCGACCTCGAAGGACACGTCCTGCAAAGCAGCGACGCCTCCGAAGCTCAGGCTGACCGCTTCGAACTTCAGCACTGATCCTCCCTGGGGCGGTCTCTCGATCAATCAATCAATTGATCGTCGATGTTAATAAACACCGCCGAGACCCACCCCGTCAAGGACTCAGGTCAAAAAAATGTGAGATCCATCTCAGTCGCGTGAGCAGGACAGCGCAGTGCCGACCGCCACGGGACGCCCCGCAGCATCGACGGCTCGCAGACGCAGCTCATCACCCGCCCGTCCCCCTTCGATCACGACCGTCTCACCGGGATAGACCGGCGCGAGGAACCGGGCCGAGAGCGTGCCGTCCGACATCCACTCGGTGCCGAACTCGAGCAACGCCGCATCGGCGAACCAGCAGTAGTAGTGGCTCGAATGGGCCACCGCGTCGGGCAGTCCCGCGCCCCGGGCCACCTCCACGCTCGTGTGCGCATTGGGCGTCGTCGCGAAGTCTGCCCCGCGACGCAGCCAGTACTGGCGGTCATACGCACGCTGCATCGGCAGGGAGAACTCGTGGCGCGCGAAGGAGCTCCAGGTCGCCGGCTCCTCCGCGCTCCGGGGCGTTCGCCCGGGAGCCGCGCCGGCCTTCTGCTCCGCCGACGCGGGGGCGGTACCGGCCTCACGATCGACGGCGGCCTTCATGACGTGCTCGACGAGCACCCCGTCGGCATCGCTGATCTCGTAGGCCGCCACCCAGTAGTCCCGGTCTCGTCGCGTATAGAGGTCGAGAATGCGGCCGGTGGCCACCAGCGACTGATCGAGCGGGATCGGACGCAGACAGCGGGTCTCGTGCGAGGCATGCAGGCCCGTCCCCATGGGGGCGTAGCGCTCCTGGATGAGCCATAGGTAGTCGGTGAGTGTCTGCAGAGGATGGGCCACGCCGCCGTCTATCGCGCCGAGCCGGTCGACGACTACCGGGTCGATCATCGAGCCCTCGAAGAACTCGTGCGCCACCTCGGCGGAGACGACATAGTCGAGCGGGCCCAGCTCGTCCCCGACGCTCATCTGCTCCCAGCGCAGTACATCCGATGTCGACATCGCTACCTCCGTCAGGTGGCGACTCACCGGCAATCTCAGTATTGCCGACTCTCGGCCACCTGCATTAGGTTACATACCAATCGGTTTGTTTTGTAGGGATCGAGGTTTCATCGTGACCGGTTCAGCCCTCCGCCTCGTCGGCGACATCCTGCGGGTCAACGCACGGACGCTGCCAGAGCAGCCTGCCCTCACGCACGCCGACCACACGCTGACCTACGCCGAACTCAATGCCTACGTCAACCGTGTCGCCCACGCTCTCGTCGCCTCGGGTGTCCAGCCGGGCGACCGTGTCGCCGTCCTCGCCAAGAACTCCCTCGCGTACTTCGCGCTGTACTTCGCCACCGCCAAGATCGGCGCGATGCTGGTACCGCTGAACTACTGGAATCGGCCCGCGCAGCACGCCGCGGTGCTCGCCGATGTGACGCCTCGCCTGCTGTTCAACGACCCCGAGTACGCACAGATCACCGGCGAGGCCCTCTCCCTGGCCGGCGAGATCGACCCAGGGCTCATCGAGCTGGATCCCTGGGGTGCCAATCCGGCAGGGGACGAGTCGCCGTGGCAGCGATTCGTCGGCCAGACCGAGAATACGACCGACCCCGAGGTATCGATCGATCCCGCGGAGGGACACATGATCCTCTACACCTCGGGCACCACAGGCCAGGCCAAGGGTGCCGTGCTGTCACACGAGCGCACGGTGAGCGATGCCATCTCGATGGCCGCCGTGCTCGGGGTACGCCAGAGCGATGTCTACGGCAACTGGTTCACCCCCTTCCACGTCGGCAACTGGGATCACCAGAAGTTCTTCCTGGTCATGGGCGCACACGTCGTGCTCTATCCCCAGTTCGACGCCGCTGTGGCATTGGAGGCCGTCGAATATCACCGGATCACGGTGCTGCTGACCGTTCCCGTGATGATCCAGCAGATGATGGACCTTCCACGATTCGCCGAGACCGACCTCGCCAGCCTGCGCCTGGTCTACTTCGGGGCCTACGACCCCTCCGGGATCATGGACCGCGCAGCGACCGTTCTGGGAGCGCACGAGAACAGGATCCAGATGGTGCACTGCTACGGGTTGACCGAGGGCGGGTGCATCGTCGCGGCCTGCCCCGCGGACCGGGTTTTCGAGAAGTGGGGGACGATCGGCCGGCCGATCCCCGGAGTGGAGGTACGCCTGGTGGACGACGGCCGCGCGGTTGGCATCGGCGAGCCCGGCGAGATTTTGGTCCGGGGCCCTGTCATGAGCGGCTACTGGAATCGCCCGGAGGAGACCCGCGCGACCCTGGCGGACGGATGGCTGCACACGGGCGATGTTGCCATCTCCGATGCCGACGGCTTCCTGCGGATCGTCGACCGCAAGAAGGACATGATCCGCAGCGGTGGGCAGAACGTGTACTCCAAGGAGATCGAGGACTGCCTCGCGAACCATCCCGCGATCGCCGAGGCAGCGGTCATCGGTCTGCCCGATCCAATCTACGAGGAGGCCGTCACCGCCGTCGTGGTCGCTCGCGACGGCGGTGCCGACCACGACGCCCTCCGCACCGATGTCATGACGTACGTACGAGAACGCCTCGCCGGCTACAACACCCCGCGCCGGGTGATCATCGTCGACGCCTTGCCAAAGAACACCCTCGGCAAGATCCTCAAGCCTGAGCTGCGGGCGACGTACGGGTCGATGTTCGACAGGTGACGCTGGAGACGAATAGCTCCGCATAGGCCTGACCGACCTGGGCGCCGTCATAGGCCCCGCCGTGGCGGTACCAGTCATCGAGCCGGTGTACGGCGCCGTAGAAGAAGTTCACCATGATGTCAGCTGGAAGATCAGTGCGCAGCGTGCGCTCCGCCTGGCCTTGCTCGATGAGCGCCTTGATGCGCTCGTGATACTCGCGGCGCTGCGCTCGCAGGCGGGTGCGCATGCCCTCGGAGACATTGGGCAGCGACTGCCAGAAGACCGTCGCCTCGTGCAAGTGCTCGATACTCGAGCGCACCACCCCATCCGCCACCGCCCGGAGCTTCTCTATGACGGCGGCATCCGAGGACGAGACCTCCTCGAGATCACTCAACTGGACGCGGAACATGCGTGCATAGATCTCGTAGAGGACTTCCTCCTTGGAGCGGAAGTGGTAGTAGAAGGAGCCTTTGGTGACACCGGCGGCCTCGCACACATCCTGCACGCTGGTCTCGGCATAGGACTGCTGGGCGAACAGCGCCGCTGCCGCGTCGACGAGAGCCGCGCGAGAGTCACGCCTCGCCATGGCCACCCCTGTCGTCGTCACTTCCCACGATAGATCGGCTGGCGCCGCTCCAGGAACGCCACCATGCCCTCATGGGTGTCATCGGACGCGAACGCTCTCACCGAGGACTCTATCTCAAGAGCGTCCCGGTGGGTCTCGGCCGCATACTGCGCGAAAAGGCTCTTCTTGGTCAGCTCGACGGCCATCGGCGACAGCGCGGCGAGACTCCCGGCCAACCTCATGGCCGCCGCAAGGGGCGACCCCTCGGCGGTCACCTGGTTGACCAGCCCCAACTCAAACGCCTCATCACCGGTAACGATCCTGCTGCGGAGCAGGAAGTCCCTGGCCTGGTCGAACGACAGATAGCGCAGGATCCGCTGGGTCGGCGCGGCGAAGCCGATCGCCACCTCCGGCAGACCGAAACGCACCCCGGGAGTCGCGACCCGGTAATCGCAAGCCAGCGCGAATTCCGCCGCATTGCCGATGCACGGCCCGCTCAGGGCCGCGACCGTGGCGCAGCCGAGTCGCTCGACCTCGCCGAAGACCGCATACTCCAGCTCCACGAACTCCCGGAACTGCGCCGGCGTCAATCCGAGTGCGTCATCGACCGACATGCCCGCGCTGAAGCGGTCCTCATCGCCGACGAACACGACCGCACGCGGCCGGTGCGTCTCGAAGCCTCGCACCACCTGCTGCAGCTCGCGCAGGAGCTCAAGCGTGAACACGTTGAGATTCTTGCCCGAATCGAAGGTCACTACGGCGACCTCATCACCCTCGACCTGGACATGCTTCAACGGTGAAACCGACATCGTCTCTCCTTCGCGACCGGACCTTGCGAAAACAAACCGATTGGTATGTACTCAACCTAGCGATCGGCGGCGGAAGGGTCCAGACCATGATCGAGATCGACGACCTCTACCCCCAGCGAGTGACGGCGCTGGCCCGAACTCAGCCCGATGCAGAGTTCCTGCGCGATGTCGACGGCCGCCATCTGACCTACTTGGAGACCGACCGCGCGGCACTGCGGTGGGCGGCCTTCCTTGATGGGGTCGTCGGCGGGGCGGATCGCACCGTCGCCACCATGCTTCCGACCGGCATCGACTACGTCACGGTGATGCTGGGCTTCGGCCGCAGCCGGGCGACCGAGGTACCGGTCAACACGGCCCTGCGGGGACGCACCCTGCAGCATGTGCTCACCGACTCATCCGCCGTGGCCCTCATACTGGCCGAGCGTTACCTGGACCTGCTGGAGACGGTGCCGGCCGACAGCCTGCCCGAGCAGGTGATCGTCCTCCCGGAGACCGATCACCCGACCCCCTCATCGTCGCCGAACGTGCGGTGGCTGCGCGAGCTGCCCGAGCCGGCCGCGGGCTTCGTGCCGGCAGAGCCGCGCCCCCAGGACATCGCCTGGATCCTCTACACCTCGGGCACCACCGGGCCCGCCAAGGGGGTCCTCTGCACCTGGGCTCAGACCGCACTCACCGCCATCGGCGTGTTCCCGCTGGCCGAGCTCACCTCCGCCGATGTCTACTACACCGCTCTGCCGATGTTCCATGTCGCCGGCCGCATCGGCCCCTACCTGGCCGCGCTCCTGGGCTCACGCTGCGTCATCAGGGAGTCCTTCGACACCGAACGGTTCTGGCCCGATATCCGCGAGCACGGCTGCACCACCACGCAGCTGTTTCCCGCCACCATGCACTTCCTGCACGACCGACCACCGCTACCGGATGACGCCCGCAATCCCCTGCGGAATGTCCTCCTGGCACCAGTAACTGCGCAGTTCGAGGAGTTCAGCGAGCGATTCGACCTGCGGATCTGCACGACCTGGAACATGACCGAGACCTCCGCGCCGCTGGTGTCTCGCGGTTTCGCCTTGTCCGGACCTGCGAGCTGCGGCCAGCTCCGCGACGGTTTCGCCGCGCGGATCGCCGATGACGAGGGTCGACCGGTTCCCCCGGGCGAGGTCGGCGAGCTGCTGGTGCGCTCGGAGATCCCGCATGCCCTCATGGCCGGATATCTCAACCGGCCGGAGGCCACGGTCGAGGCGTGGAAGGACCTGTGGTTCCACACCGGCGATGCGTTCCGCATGGACCCCGAGGGGAACTATTACTACGTCGACCGCCGCAAGGACGCCCTGCGCCGACGAGGGGAGAACATCTCTTCCCTCGACGTGGAGCTCGACGTGCTCACGCATCCGGACGTCCAGCAGGCCGCCGTCATCGGTGTGCCCTCCAAAAAGGGCGAGGACGAGGTCATGCTGTGTGCGGTGCTACGCGAGGGATCGACGCTGGGCGAGCAGGAGCTGAGCGACTTCCTCGAACCCCTCATGCCGCGATTCATGCTCCCGGAGTACATCGAGTTCTTCGAGGAGCTACCGCAGACGCCCACCTTCCGCGTGCAGAAACATCAACTACGTGCCCGAGGCGTCCGACCCACGACCTGGCGAAAGCCGCGCCGACGCTGAACCATCCTCCGATTCGGATAGTCAGAGGGGCATCCCGAGCGCATCGGCGATCCTACGCCGCCGCGCAGCTGCCGAACCGAAGAGCGCCGCCGATGACGTGGCCCGACGGAAGTACCGATGTGCCGGATGCTCCCACGTGAACCCGATGCCCCCGTGCACCTGGATCATCTCCTTCGCTACCCACGAGAACGCATCGGCGCTGTAGGCCGCCGCCACGTCGACCGCCCTCGACGCCTGCGGATCCGCTTGGTCCAGCGCGAAAGCGGCCGCATGGACCGCCGATCGTGCCGACTCCACCCGGAGCAGCATGTCGGCGCACTTGTGCTTGATCGCCTGGAACGAGCCGATAGGCCGGCCGAACTGGTGGCGCGTCCTGGCGTACTCGACCGACAAGTCCATACACTGTTCCGCCGCCCCGACCTGCTCGGCAGCCAGCAGCAGCGCGGCATCGTCGAGGCCGCGCCGGATCGCCGGCCAGGCGGTGCCCTCGTGACCGACCAGCCGTCCATCGACATCGCGCATCACCACGGTCGCCAGCCTGCGGGTGGGATCCAAGCTCCTCGCGGCTTGACGGTCGAGACCACGGGCATCCGGCTCGACCTCGAACAGGGAGATGCCTGATGTCGTGCGGGCGGCAACCAGCAGGAGCGGCGCGAGATCGCCGTCGAGCACGAATCGGACTGCACCGCTCAGTCGGAACCTGCCATCGACGCTCTCCTCTGCGCGCACCGAGACCACATCCTCGCTCCAGTCACCCGAGCTCGCCGTCACGGCGAGCGCCGCGAAGTCGCCCGAGGACACCAGCCGCGGGAGCAGGCAGGTGTTCACCTCCGTATCGCCGAGGTGCAGCAGCACGCTGGTGGCCAGACAGGCCGAACCGAGGAAGGGAGACGGCAGCAGGCAGCGGCCCATCTCTTCCATGACCAGCACGAGCTCGATCAAACCCGCCCCGGACCCGCCGAACTCCTCGGGGACGGCCAGACCAGACAGGCCGAATTCGGCGTTCAGTCGTCTCCACATGGCCGGATCGAGTCCGACCTCCCCCTCGCAGAAATCGCGGACGTAGCTCTCGGAGGCCTGCTTGTCGAAGAAGCGCCGCATCGTCTGCTGGAAAACCCGATGTTCCTGGCTGAGCACTCGGTCATCGGTCATCGTCATCGTGGAAGTCCCAACACGCGCTCGGCACAGATATTGCGCTGGATCTCCGAGGTGCCGCCGACGAGCGTGTCCGAGCGGGAGTGCAACAGAGTGCCGATCCACGATCCGCTGCTGATCGGCGCACCTGGATAGTCGGCCGTATACGGCAGGAAGGGACCCTGGCGCCCTTCGACGACCATGGCCTCGGGCCCCAGCAGGTTGATCGCGAGCTCGGCGAGATCGCGATGGTATTCGCTCCAGGCGAGCTTGATGAGCTGACTCTCACGGCCGGGTGGCCCGCCCTGCGAAACCTGCGCCTTGACCCTGCGTCCGAGACTGGCCAGCACGCTCAGCTGCGTGTATGCCTGAGCGATCTGATCACGCACCAGCGCATCCCTCCCGAGGCCGCGCTGCTCGACCAGCGCCAGCAGCCGCTCGAACTCCTGCTCGTACTGGATCGGCAACGTCGCCGCCACATGGCTGCGCTCATAGGAGAGCAGGGTCATCGCGACCTTCCATCCGGCGCCGACAGGACCGAGAACACTCTCCCGGGGAGTCACAGCATCGGTAAAGAAGACCTCGTTGAACTCGCGCTCCCCCGATAGCATCGTGATCGGGCGAACCTCCACGCCGGGCTGGTCCATCGGCACCAGCACGAAGCTCATGCCGTGGTGTGTGCTCTCCTCCCGCGAGGTGCGCGCCAGCACGAAGATCCAGTCCGCCATCTGCGCGGACGAGGTCCACACCTTCTGCCCGTCGACATGCCACGACTCGCCATCGATGACCGCGCGGGTACTCAGCGAGCCGAGATCCGAGCCGGAGTCCGGTTCGGAGAAGCCCTGACACCATCGATCCTCTCCCGCCAGGATGCGCGGCAGGAAACGCGCCTTCTGCTCCTCCGACCCCCACTCGAGCAGGGTGGGACCGAGCATCTGCATGCCCATCGGGTCGTAGGGGGCGCCCCCCGGGACCTTGGCACGAGCCAGTTCCTCGGCGAGGACGATCTCCTCCGCGTGAGAGAGGCCCCCACCGCCGTACTCTCGCGGCCAGGACAGTCCCAGCAGTCCGGCCATCGCCAGCGTGTCACGCCATTGCCGAACGAAGGTCTCCGCCTCACCGGCCGGGAGCGCACCGACACCCGTCCAGTCCCGCGGGAGCAGACGAGCGACGAACGCCCGCACGTCCTCACGGAATGTGGAGGCCTGCCACTCCCGACTCATGACGAACGCCCCGGCCCGAATCGCGCGGGCCGCCGTTCGAGGAAGGCCGCCACACCCTCTCGCACATCGGGACTCTCGTTGCCGATCGTCACCGTCAGCTCGGTGAACGAGAGCGTCTCGTCCAGGCTCGCCCGTTCGGCGAACCGCATCATCCGCTTGGCCAGCCGGGAGGCCAGCGGCGCCGCGGCGGCCATCCCCGTAGCCATCGCCATCACCGTGTCCACGAGCTCGTCCCGTGGTACCACTTGGGTGACGAGGCCGAGTTCGCACGCGGTGTCCGCACCGTAGATCTGCGACCCAAGCACCATGCGCCGCGCGAGATCCGGCCGCATGAACCGGGAGAACACCCAGGCACCGCCCTCATCGGGTAACAAGGCGAAGCGCAGGCTGGCGTCACCGAGGCGCGCCTGCTCTGACGCGATCCGTACATCGCACAGGAGGGCCAAAGTCAGTCCGCCGGAGATCGCCGGCCCGTCGATCATCGCGATCGTGGGCTTGTCGACACGATGCAGAGCCCGCACGACCGCGTGCATGCTCTCGCGCATCGCCATCCCATGGCCCAGCTCGCGCCCGGACGCCCCCTCCCAGTAGCGATCGGGGTCGGACTCCACATCGCCACCGGCGCAGAAGGCCTGTCCTGCCCCGGTCAGCACGAGCACCCGTTGAGCATCGTCGGCCATGAAATCGGCCAGTGCGGCGCACAGTTCCTGACACATCTGCCAGGTGTAGGCGTTCTTCTTCTCGGGGCGGTTCAACGTGAGGACGGTGACACCACCCTCACCCGGCTCACACTGGATGGTGTCGTACGGCGAGATCACGACCACAGCTCCCTAGCCACAGCGGGAAAGCGCGGCTCTCTCTGCTCGAGGAAAGACTGGACGCCCTCGGCGAGATCGGGCTGCTCGAAAGACATCCGGACGTAGTCCTCGGCGCGATCCAGCGAGTCGGGTAGGTCACCGGTCATGTCGAGCGAGAGCTGTCTCTTGACGGCGGCCATCGAGAACGGCGAACAGTTGACCGCGAGGTCCTCCGCGTACTCTCGCACGGCCGCCTCGAAATCCGCTCGCGGGTACGTCGCTGAGACGAGACCGATCCGCAAGGCGTGCTCGGCATCGAAGACACGGCCCGAGAGCAGCAGCTCGCCAGCGTGCCCACGTCCGACCGTGCGCTGCAGCAGATACGCCTCGCCGTGTTCGGCAACGAGGCCACGCCGAGAGTAGGCGGTCGTGAAACGCGCATCGTCCACGCACACCCGGACATCCGCCAACAGGGCGAGCGCGAGCGCGAGGCCGGCCGCCGACCCGTTGATCGCCGCCACGACCGGCTTGACGACCAAGCTCGGGTCGGTCAACGGGTGTATCCGACCGCCGAGCGCGGCCGCTGCGGCCGCTGCATCCGTGATCGTGCCCAGCAGTTCGACATCGGCGCCGACGCAGAACTTCCGGCCCGCACCCGTTAGCACGATCACCCGGACCTCGGGATCGGCCTCCGCCCGCGCCAGGCAGGCCGCGCACTCGTCGTCCATCCGCAAAGTCCACGCATTGCCCCGGTCCGGACGGTTCAACCTGATCCAGGCGACGCCGGACACGACCTCGTACGCGACGACGCTCTCATCGTCACCCATCGATCTGAGCCTCCTTGAGAAGGAACTTGCGGATCTTCCCCGAGGCCGTCCGCGGCAGCGGTTCGTCGCGCACCTGCCACTGCCGCGGGATCTTGTAGTTCGAGACGTGCTCCTTCAATGTCGTGCGCAGCACTCCGAGGTCGACCTCAGCTCCAGGCTCCGGCACCACGAAGGCGCACCCCACTTCGCCGTACTTCTCATCCGGGACACCGATGATCGCGCTCTCGGCGACCCCGGGGAAGTCGGTGATGATCCGCTCGACCTCGGCCGGGTACACGTTCAGGCCGCCGGTGATCAGCATGTCCTTCGACCGGCCGGCGATGTACAGATAACCGTCTTCGTCGACGTACCCGCGGTCGCCGGTCTGCAACCAGCCGTCGACGATCGTCTCGGTGTTCTCCCGGTCGCGCTGGAAGTAACCCATCATCGTGGCGGGTGACCGCGACACGATCGCCCCCTCGACGCCGGTAGGCGTCTCCTGGCCGTGCTCGTCGACCACGCGCAGCTCACACAAGGAGGTGGACTTGCCGGCCGATCCGGTCTTGGTCCGGGCCTCGTCGGCCATGAGCACCGAGGTGAAGATCGGGAACTCCGACTGCCCGTAACCCTGCAGGACGGCACACCCCGGCACCCGATCAGCGAGCTCATCGAGGGTCTCGGCCGTGATCGGCTCTGCTCCGGTCATCACCACACGCAGGCTCGACACATCGTGACGTTCGAGGGCATCGGATGCGAGGAGGATCCTCATGACCGACGGTGCGAGCACGATGATCGTCGCCTTCTCCGCCTCGATCGAGGCGCACAGCGCATCACAGTCCAAGGCGCGGCTGGGGTTCAACACGATCGTGGCACCGATCCACAGACCCGACAGCAGATAGTCGTGGAGCCCGGCGGCCCAGCACAGCGCAGGCACGGACAGGTAGACGTCATCGCGACGGATGTCGAGGTCGTACGGCTGAGTCACGGTGTTGAACAGCAGGCCACCGTGGGTGTGGATCGCGGCCTTCGGAAATCCTGTCGTCCCGGAGGTGTACTGGAAGAGAACGGGCTCGTCGAGCCCCACCAGGACATCGACTCCCGCCGGGTCGCCGCCGGCGAGCAGCTCGTCGAACTCGAGCTCGCCATCGTGCAGCCCGCCGTGTTCGACTCCCGCCACCACGACGCGCACCTGGGTCTCGGACTCGATGGGGCGATACGTGTCGAGCAGATCCTCCTCGATGAACAGCCAATCGACCTCGCAGTCGGCCAGCGCATGCCGCAACTCGGCGGGCTTGAAGAAGTAGTTGATCGGCACGACCGCTCCGCCGAGCCGTACCACCCCGAAGAACGCTTCCAACCACTCGATGCGGTTCTTGGACAAGATCGCCATCCGCTGGCCTCGCTCGAAACCCTGCCGCTCGAGCGCCGAGGCGAGCCGGTTCACACGGTCGTCGAGTTCGCCGTAGGTCAGGCGCCGGTCCCCGAAGACCACCGCGGTCTTGTCCGGATTCCCTCGCGACAGGCGGTTCTTTCGGATGATGTTGCCGATGGTGTAGCCAGCCATGTCCTGCTCACTTCCTCTTCCGATACGGCAGACGGGATGTCTTCACACACCCGCTCGTTCGACCACTCACTGACCTGTGAACCGAGGCTGACGCTTCTCACGAAACGCCGTCACGCCCTCGACGACATCGCGCGAGTCGTTGACCAGCGCGACCGCTACCTGGGCATCCTCGACAGATTCCTCGAACCGCAGGCTCAGCGCCCGGCGCATCATCCGCTTCGAGATGCGCACGGCGAGAGGGGCCTCCCGGGCGAGCCGTTGAGCAATCTCATCGGCCCTCGCCTCGAGCTCGGCATCCGGCACCACCTCATCGACGAGCCCGAGCTCCTGAGCCCGATCGGCCGAATACACCTCACTGAACCACGTCATCCGCTGAGCTTGGCGGTACCCCATGGTACGTGGGAAGAGCCACGCTCCGCCCTCGTCGGGCAGATAACCGAAGCGCCCGCTGGTGTCACCGAGGCGAGCCGACTCGGCCGCGATCCGGATATCGCACAGCAGTGCCAACGTCAGACCGCCGGCGACCGCCGGGCCGTTGATGGCGCCAACGATGGGCTTGTCGAAGTTCCACATCGCGATGGTGGCCTCGTGGATGCTCTCGCTCATCGTCACCCACCAGCCGAGCTGCCGGCTGGCGACCTTCTTTGGGGTCTCTGGCTCGAACACGTCTCCACCGGAACAGAACGCGCGGCCTGCGCCGGTCAACCGCACCACGCGCACCTCGTCATCGCGTGCCGCCTGATGAATGACATCGCGCAGCGCCTCGGCCATCTCCGCCGTGTAGGCGTTGAGCGCCTCGGGCCGGTTGAGGCTGATCCGCAACACCCCGTCTTCAGGTCCGCGCACCACCAAATGCGTGGTCGAAAGTTGATAGTTCACAGGACACTCCTCGTCGTTGTTCCTCTTATCCGCGTGTCGAACGCGTCCGCACGAAGGCGCGCGCCGCGGCAGCCGCCTCATCCGATCGCGCGCCGTCGATGTGGCGCGGGCTCTCTGCCGCCAATGCCTCGCCGAAGGGCACCATCGCGTCGGCCAGGTTGGCCTTGATCCCGGCGACGGCCATGGACGGCAGAGCCGCCTTGGCCTGGCAGAAGCGCGTCAGCTCGGCCGCGAACGCCGCCGACGGCACCAGCGCGCTCGCGATCCCCAGTTCCACGGCCCGTTCGGCCTCGATCCGCGGGTCCTCGAGGAGGATGTGCCGGGCCGGGCCATCACCCAACAGCCGGCTCAAGGTCCACGCGAGACCGAAGTCGCCCGACATGCCGGCACTGACGAAGGCCGACTTGAACACCGCCCTATCGGAGATCACGCGGAAGTCCGCCGCCATCGCCAATCCCATGCCGGCACCGGCGCAGGCGCCGTCAATCGCCGCGACGGTGATCTTCGGCATCTCGCGCAGGAGCCGGCTGGAGGTCGAATGCCGCAGCAGACGCTCGATCTGGACGTCCCGATCGCCGTCGGCGAAGGGGACGTCCGCCAACTCCTCCAGGTCGGCCCCGACGCTGAAGTGTCCACCCGCCCCCTTGATGACCACGAGGCGCACGTCGGGTCGCCGCGACTGCTCTTCGAGCGTCTGGTGCAGCTGGTCCAACAGCGGGGTCGACAAGGCGTTGCGCCGCTCCGGGCGGTTCAAGGTCACCCAGCCGATGCCCTCGCGCACCTCGGTCTCCACCTCAGACATCCATGACCTCCCACGATGTGTCGAGCACACGCGCACCGAGCTCGACGAGCGCCTCCTCAGTGCCGAGTGCCAGCAGCCGGCGCAGCTGGAAGCGCCGGTAGAAGTAGGGCGCATCGTGTTCCCACGTGGCGCCCATGCCCCCGTGCACGAAGATGTTCGAGCTTGTGGCGTGCTGCTGGGCCCGGTCACCGGCCACCCGGGCCGCGACACCAGCGAGCATCGCGTCGTCGAGGTCCTCATCCCACGCGTCCGCGAACCAGGTCGTGCAGTTCTCGGTCATCTCCACCAGCCGGAGCATTTCGACCAGGCGATGTTTGATGGCTTGGAAGGAACCGATCGTCCGTCCGAAGGCGTATCGCTCACGCGCATGCGCCAGCGACATCTCCAGGCAACGCCGCGTGACACCGATGCCCTCCGCACCCAGCATCGCCTGGTGCAGTGCCCAGGATCGGGCGAGTTCGTCCTCCGTCAGATCAAGACGTGACGCCGGTGCACCGCTCAGTCGCAGATGGGCAAGGTCGGTTGTATGGTCGAACCGCACGACCGAGGTGAGAGTGACACCAGGGTCGTCCGGGCTCACCCGGAAGGCTGTCGGAATCTCCCCCGCGAGGGCGATGAGCACGAGGACATCGGCTTCACCGGCTCCCGCTACCCAGCGCAGGGTGCCGTCGATGCTCCAGCCATCATCACGGCGAACCGCCTTCGGAAGCGGCGCACGCTCGCCGGCCGCTCCCTGCAACCAGGGCTCCCCCGCGATGACGGGTGGACGAGCCGGGGCGAAGGCCAGCTGCGCCGCATCGGCAACCAGCTGATCCAGGTCGGCTGCTCCCGCCGCCTCGAGCAACCGCAGGCCGCCCCAGTGAGACGGAAGGCAGATCGGGGCCAGAGATCGCGCACACTCCTCGAGGCACACGATCGCCTCGGCGGGCCCGAATCCGAGACCCCCGTGCTGTTCGGCGACCAGCGCGGCGGGGAGGTCGAGGCTTCGCGCCAGATCCCAGCAGGATCCCACCGCTCCGGTGTCAGTGTCCTCTCGGGCCGACGCCACGAAATCGCTGCGTGACATCGCCGCGGTGACCGCCGCTCGCAATTCGACGAGCAGGTCGCCGGCCTCGGTCGTCGTGCCGCTCATGCCGCACCGCCTGCGAGGAGGCTCGAGAAGGGCACGTTCTTATCGGGCCTCGGCTCGGGAGGCAGTCCGAGCACCCGCTCGCCGATATTGTTGCGGAGCACTTCCTCGGTGCCGCCCGCCGAACGCATGCCCGGCAGGAATGAGATCGCTTCAGCCCACTCGCTGCCGGGTGCCAGCACGTCAGGGCCGAGCAGCTCGCCGAGCAGATCACATCCGCGCATCGCGGCGTTGACGAGCGTCACCTTGTTCAGACCCACCGTCGGAGAGGGTGCCTCGCCGTCGCGCAGACGTTTGACCATCTGGGCGCTGCCTTCTGCGACGGCGAGCAGTTCGACGGCGATATCGCCGAGCCGACGCAGTGCGTCACGATCGTGACGCAGATCGGGGCGGGCGCGCAGCGCATTCGCGAAGCGCTCGATGCGAAGGTTCATGCCCTCGCCGCTCAGCGCCATGCTCGACCGCTCGAACATCAGCGCACGCATCGCCACGGCCCAGCCGCGCCCGACGCCGCCGATGACATTGGCCTCGGGAACCTCGACGTCGTCGAGGAAGACCTCGTTGAACTCCGCCTTGCCCGAGATCTGCCGCAGTCCCCTCACACTCACTCCCGGCGCGTCCATCGGAATCACGATGAGCGTGAGACCGGCGTGCTTGGGGACATCGGGATCGGTCCGGACCAATGCGGCACCGAACGAGGCGAACTGCGCATTGGTCGTCCAGACTTTCTGTCCGTTGACGACCCACGTCCCCTGCTCGCTACGGCGGGCGCGGGTGCGGATGCCCGCCAGGTCGGAACCGGCGGCCGGCTCGGAGAAGAGCTGGCACCACAGTTCTTCCCCTCGCAAAATGCCCGGCAGATAGCGCTGCTTCTGCTCCGATCCGGCTTCGAGGACGAAGGTGGGCCCGAAGATCTCCATGCCGAGTACGTCGAAGACACCCGGCACGCCGGCACGCTCGATCTCCTCCTGGGCGATCGCGGACTCACGGTGTCCGAGGCCGCCTCCGCCGTACTCGCTCGGCCACATCACTCCGAGCAGCCCGGCCTCCACGAGCCGGGTCTGCCACGCGATGAGTTCCTCGCGATCGTCCGTCCTCGGCGCTTGAGAGGAATGCTCGGCCAGCCAGCGACGAGCCGCCGCACGAAATCCATCGTGCGTCGCCATCTCCGGGATCAGTTGCGGGTCTCGCACATCGCCACCTAGTCAATCGATCGATCAATTGATGTCATTATTGGCTCCTCCCCCACTGACGTCAAGGGAGTTTCCGGCCCTCGGAGCCGAGCGATGAGTCGCCCGATAGGCGATACCGGCCTGTGGTCGCCTATAGAGTGGGCCCGTGAGCCAGAAACCGATAGGGGACGACTCCGCGGTCACGACCGATTGGGAACTCAAGCGGCAGCACATCCTGCGATGTGCTGCCGACGTCTTCCTGCGTCGGGGATATGAACGCGGCACCACCAAGGAGGTCGCTCAGCTCGCCGGCCTCAGTCAGCCCTCGATCTATCACTACGTGGGCTCGAAGGCCGACCTTCTCTCGGCCCTGGCAGAGCACGCCGGGCGAGTCCTGTCCGATGGCCTCGACGAGGCCATCGCGACCACCGACGAGCCCGTCGACCGGTTGAAGGCGATCATCCGCAACTTCATCATGGGGCAGATCGAGAACATCGGAGCATGGACGCTGTACTGGGAGGAGCACCACTCCATTCCGGCGAGCACCGCGCTGACCATGAATACCTCGAAGGCGCGCTTCGTCCACCGCATCGACGATGTGGTCAAGCAGTGTCAGCAGTGCGGCGCCTTGCCCGATGACACCCCTTCGGGCATCCTCACCGAGATCATGCTCGGTGCGATCGCCAATATCTATCGCTGGTATCGCACCGACGGACGGTATCCGGACGAGCAGATCGTGAGCGGCGCCTACTCGCTGTTCGGTCTCACGAAGGTCGGCACGAGCGACGAATGAGGATGAGGATCAGTCGTCCTCGTGATCGCGCAGCTCGAGGCCGATCTGCTCGGCGTCGAGGCGGTTCAACTGCTCGTCGATGACCTGTGAGCTGAAGGTGCCGAGCTCGCTCAGCCGCAGCAGCTCCGCGCGATCGGCGTCGATGACCGCGAGCCGCATCCGCCGCACCTGCGCGATGTCGAAGGCCGGTTCGGCGCTCTCCTGGGCCTCCATCAGCCGACGCAGGCGCTCGATCATCGCGTCGTCGAGGACGCTGTCGTCGAGTCGCTCCTGTTCGTCGAGCCACGCGCGGGAGGTGGTGCGCAGATGCGATCGGAGCTCCTCACGCTCTCGCTCGGTGGCACCGGGGTCGCCGCCGCTGAGGCCCAGCCGGCCGACGAGCCAGGGCAGCGTGCCGCCCTGGATGATCAGCGTCCCGACCGCCACCACGAAGGCGATGAGCACCAGCAGCGAGCGTTGCGGCGTCTCGGCCGGGAGGGTCTGAGCCGCGGCCAGGGTGACCGCGCCGCGCATACCGGCCCAGACGAGCACCACGGCCGCGCGGCGCCCGAACTGCACCTCGGTGAAGTAGTCGATATCCGCGAGCTTCTGGTTCAGCACCCATCCGATCCGCTTCGAGCGCGGGTGGTCCGGCGCCGCCGCGACGCGACCCTGGGCCTCGTTGATCCGCTCGCGCAGCTCGGGGAAGCGTCGCTGGCGGCGGCTCATCCACCAGATCAGCGGGCCGACGAAGCCCGACCGGAGCACCAGGACCAGGGCTACCACGACCGAGGCGTAGACGAGGGCCTGCCAGGGATTGCCGTGCTGATCCTCCACGTCGCGCACGATCGCTTCGAGCTCGAGACCGATCAACAGGAAGACGGCGCTCTCCAGCACGAACTCCAAGGTGCCCCAGACCGCGCGCTCGGTCGCCCGGTCCTGTGCGGTGAGCCGCCGCGGTGTCCCGTGTCCGGCCACGAGGCCGGCGACGACCGCGGCGACGAGGCCCGAGGCATGGAGATGCTCAGCGGGCAGATAGGCCGCGAAGGGCGCGACGATGGTGATGGCCACACCGGCCGTGGGGTCACCGAGCTTGGCGCGGACCGCGAGGTTGAGGTGGCCGACGATGAGGCCGATGACGACGGCGACCGCCACGGCATAGAGGAAGTCGCCCACGACGCCCCACAGCGAGACGCTGGCTCCCGTCGCGGCGATGGCCGATCGCAGCAGGACCAGTGCCGAGGCGTCGTTCAGCATGCTCTCGCCCTCGAGCACGGTGACGATGCGCGGCGATACCCGGGCTTTACGGACGATCGAGGTGGCCACGGCATCGGTCGGGCTGACGATGGCGCCGAGGGCGATACCGGTCGCGAGTCCGATGCCGGGGATCAGCATCGAGATCACCCAGCCGATGACGACCGAGGAGATCACGACCAGCACGACCGAGAGGCCGGAGATCACCTTGAAGTCGCGGCGGAAATCCATCGTCGGCACGCGCACCGCTGCCGCATAGAGCAACGGCGGGAGCACCACACCGAGGATCCACTCGGGCCCGATCTCGATCTCCGGCACGGCGGGGACGAGGCTGACCGCGATGCCGACCATCACCAGCACGAGGGGCGCGGCGACCCCGACCCGGCCCGCGAGCGCGTGCACGGCGACGATCACGAGGAGCGCGAGGACGACGATCAGCGTGAGTTCCACACCCTGACGCTACTCGCACCGCCTCTCTCGCGTCCGCTTCTTCCTCGCCCCTGGGCGGTGATCGACGCGGAGGCGCCGGACAGGCTATTCTTGGAATATGAGTTCCAGGAAAGCGCTCACGATCGGGCCGATCCTCGGCCTGCTCGCGCTCGCGCCGATCTCGGCCGAGTACCTGAGCGGCTACCTCGGCCAACGGCTCGCCGATCTCCCGGGCATCGCCGTCAGCCTGCTCATCCTCGGCCCGCTCTACGGGGTTCCGGCCCTGCTGATCCGCGAATTCGCCCGGCGCACGGGTCGCGGCTGGCCGAGCATGATCGCGATGGCGGCGGCCTTCGGCGTCATCCAGGCGGCCGTGATCGATCGTTCCCTGTTCGACCCCACCTATTTCGACGACTCGGACTTCTGGCAGGAGCTGCCGACGCCGCTCCTCGGGATGGATGTCAGCCAGGTGCTCGTCTTCGTCGTCGGGCACGTGATCTGGAGCTTCTGCGCGCCGATCGCCCTCGTCGAGGCCGCCAGCCCGCGCACCCGGCATCGCCCATGGCTCACCTGGTGGGGAGGCGCCCTCGCCGGCGTCGCCTATCTCCTGGCGGCGGCCGCGATCGCGGCCGAGACCTCCTATGTCCCGACTCCCGCGGAAATCGGCGGGGTCGTCATCGCCCTGGCCGCCTGCTCGGTCCTGGCCTGGCGAGCCCCACGCCCCGGCCGACGACGTTCCGGCCGGGCCCCCGGCCTCACCGTCACGGCCGTCGCGGCGCTACTGCTCATCGCCGTCTACTCGACCGCCGCCGCTCCCGAGCCGGGCCCGTGGGCGTGGCCCGGCGTGGCTATCGCGGTCGTCGTCCTCGGCCTCATCGCCTGGCTCACCAGCCGATGGTCTTCACAGGACGGATGGACCGGCCGCCACCTCGCGGCCGTCGCGGGCGCACCGCTCATCGTGTACTCGGCACAGGCCTTCCTGCTGCCGCCGGAGGGCGATGCGATGGCGAAGTACGCCACGAACATCGTCCAGCTCCTCGCGGTCCTCGCCCTGACCGCCTGGTGCGTCCACCGCGCCGGCCAGGAGACGTCCCGATGAGGACGTGGACCCTGCGGGACCGCAGCCGGCTCTTCGTCGTCGAGGAGCTCGGCGACGGCGCGGTGCGCCTCCTCCGCGACGAGGAGCCGGTCGAGGAGCGCCGCGCCGGGGCATTCGACGACATCACGATCGCACTCGGCACCGTCGACGACGAGGTCGAGCAGTCGGTGCTCATCAGCCTCGGCCTGCGCCGCGGCATCCGCCGGGCACGACTCGTGGAACGGGTCGAGGGCGCCCGGGCCGTCCGCATCGACTTCATGCCGCCCGAGGGAACCCGCGCCCGCCGCCGCCACGACTGGCGCGAAGAGCACCCCCGCCTCTTCGCCGCCCGTCACGTCCTCACCACCGGACTCGGCATGCTCATCGGGCTACTGGGCATCGGTGCCCTGGTGAGCGCCTTCCTCCGCGGTCTGCTGCCGCGGATCGACTGGTCCTGGCTGCCGACTCTCCCGGAGATCTCGCCCCCGGGCTGGTTGCGCTATATCGATCCGGTCTACTGGATCTCGCGACTGCTGCCCGACTGGGACTGGTTCGGCTGGCTGCCCGATCTCGACCTGTCGTGGCTGCAGTATGCGGTGCCCTTCATCGTCGCGGTCCTCGTCGGGCTGGGCGAGCTGGATCGGCGCCGCAAACGTCAGGAACGCGAACGAGAGGACGACGATGGCTCGCCGGGCTGATCCCCTGCTGCACGCCCGCCGGCGTGAGCAGATCGTCTCCGGCGCGGCGCACGCCTTCGCCGAGAAGGGCTACGACGGGGCCACGGTCAAGGACATCTGCCGCGCGAGCGGTCTCGGGTCCGGCACGATCTTCCACTACTTCGCCGACAAGCGGGCCATCCTCCACGGCATGCTGGAGGTGGACCGCGATGTGACGGTGGAGGCCCTCCGGGAGATCGAGGACGACGACGCGCTGGTCGCCTTCTGGCGGGTGATCGACCGCATCACCGAGGACCTGCGCGACCCGCTCGCCGGCCCTCTGACCGTCACCCTGCTCGGACAGCTCCTGGTGGATCCGGTCGTCGGAGAGCTGCTCGGCGCCGTCGACGCCGTGGCTCACGCCCGGCTGTCCGATCTCATCGCCCGCCTGCAGGACGAGGGCCGCGCCGATCCCGCGTGGGAGCCGGCGCACGCGGCGACATGGGTGCAGTCGATCAGCGACGGCCTCTACCTGCGCGCGGGCGATGACGGTTTCGACGCGGGGTCCGAGCTCATCCGCCTGCGCACCGTGCTGGCGCGGACCCTCCTGCTGCCGCCCGGCTGAGGGTTACTTCGCGCATCGGACACATGAGACGCTACGCCGATGACGACCCTCTATGCGGCGACCATGTCACTCGACGGCTTCATCGCCGGGCCCGGTGGCGACATGAGCTGGCTGACCTCCTACCTCGGTGAGGATCTCGGACCCGAGGCGGACACGCTCGTCACCGAGGTCGGCTGCCTGCTGGTCGGTGGGCGCACGCACCGCGGCGACGACCCGAATGCCGGCACCGACAGCGAGGGTGCCTTCGGCGGGACGTACGGCGGCCCCGCCGTGGTGCTCAGCCGAGAGCTGACCGATCCGCAGCCGGGTGTCGACCTCGTCACCGCCGACGTCCGGGCAGCCGTCGAACGGGCGACCGAACTCGCCGGGGGCCGCTATGTGAACGTCCTCGGAGCAGAAGCGGCGCGCAGCTGCCATGAGGCCGGCCTGCTCGACGAGATCCTGGTGTTCATCGCACCGGTCCTCCTCGGCGACGGCACCCGGCTCTTCGACCGCCCCGGCGGCCGTGAGGTGCGACTCGAACGCAAGCCGGGCACCGCGGCGCACTGGTACCGCGTGCAACGCTGACGTGCCACTCCGCGGTCAGGACCAGTCGACGGCGCGGAGATCTCGCAGCAACCCGTAGGCCTCGCGCTGCTTCGCGATGCTGAGGCGATCGACGCCGAAGTCCGCGGCGACGAGGGCCTCGGTGGCCTCGTCGAGCACCCGGCGGCCGGCCGGTGTCAGGGAGGCGAGGACGCGGCGGCGGTCGGTGGGGTCGATCTCGCGGGCCACGAGCTCCTGCGCGACCAGCCGGTCGATCGCATTGGTGACGGACGTGGGGTGCACCATGAGCCGCTCGCCGATCTTGCTGAGCGGCAGGGAGCCGGAGCGGCTGAACGAGAGCAGGCGCAGCACCTCATAGCGCGCGAAGGTGATGCCGAGCGGCTTCAGCACCGCTTCCAGCCGGGCCAGCACGATCTGCTGGGCCCGCATCAGCGAGGTGACCAGGCGCATCGACGTCGCATCGCCGATGTGCTCCTCCCAGAGCTCGCCAGCGCGCTCGATCGGGTCGAACTCCAGCGGCGCCATGCGCAGAAGCCTAACCGACTCGCCCCCTCCCTTCCATTTACTAGGAAGGCCGACTATTTTATGACCTAGGAATCAGGTCAGCGAGGTATCCCATGCACGTTCCCACCCATCCGGTCCGCTTCGTCACCGCCTCCGCGCTGTTCGACGGTCACGACGCGAGCATCAACATCATGCGGCGCATCCTGCAGTCGCAGGGTGCCGAGGTGGTGCACCTCGGCCACAACCGGTCGGTGGCCGAGGTCGTGGACGCTGCGCTCGAGGAGGACGCGCAGGGCGTGGCCGTCAGCTCCTACCAGGGCGGCCACGTCGAGTTCTTCGAGTACCTCGTCGAATCGCTGGCTGCGCGCGGCGCCGGGCATGTCAGGGTCTACGGCGGCGGCGGGGGCGTCATCGTGCCCGAGGAGATCACCCGGCTCCGCGAAGCGGGCGTACACATCTTCTCCCCCGAGGACGGCCAACGCCTCGGCCTGGCGGGCATGATCAACGAGCTGATCGCCGAGTGCGATATCGACGTCTGGAAGCTGGGCCACCCCGATCCGGCCGCGGTACTCGCCGGAGACCGCGCCGCGATCGCACGGGCCATCTCGGGTGCCGAGCTCGGTCGTCTCGACGGCCCCCTCGGCGACCGGATCCACGAGGCGGCCGCCGCATCGACCACGGCCGTGCTCGGCATCACCGGCACCGGCGGCTCAGGCAAGAGCTCGCTCACCGATGAGCTCGTGCGGCGCCTCCGCATGGACCACCAAGACAAGCTGCGCATCGGCGTCATCGCGGTCGACCCCACGCGCCGCAAGGGCGGCGGCGCACTGCTCGGCGACCGGATCCGGATGAACTCCCTCGACGGCGACCGCGTCTACTTCCGGTCCCTCGCCACTCGCGGTGCCCACGAGACACCGGATGGCTTGGCCGACGCGATCGCGGTGCTGAAGGCTTCGGGACACGATCTGGTCATCGTCGAGACCCCGGGCATCGGACAGGGCGATGCCGGCATCCTGCCCTTCGTCGACCATTCGCTGTACGTCATGACCCCGGAGTTCGGCGCCGCCTCGCAGCTGGAGAAGATCGACATGCTCGACTTCGCCGATGTGGTGGCGATCAACAAGTTCGAGCGGCGGGGAGCCAAGGACGCGCTGCGCGATGTCGGCCGCCAGCTCGTGCGCAATCGCGAGGCCTTTGGGAGCAGGCCCGAGGACATGCCCGTCTTCGGCACCTCGGCCGCGACCTTCAATGACGACGGCGTCACCGCGCTCTACCAGGTCCTGCGCGATCTCCTCGGCATCGAGCCCGGGGTGCTGCCGCACGTCTCGGTGCGGCATTCCAGCGACGAAGACCACGTCATGCCCCCGGACCGGGTGCGCTATCTCGCCGAGATCGCCGAGACCGTCCGCGGTTATCACGCCCGGACCGAGGATCTCGCCCGGCAGGCGTCCCGCGCCCAGCGGTTCCGCGAGGTCGCGATTGAGTTGGAGGAGACCTCGGTGCGCGAGGCTGCCGACCGCGCCGAGGAGGAGCTGCCCGTCGAGGTCCGCGACCAGCTCGCGGCCTGGCCCGGGATCGTCGAGTCCTACTCCGGGGACGAACAGATCGTGGTGGTCCGGGACAAAGAGATCCGCACCCGCCTTACCCGCAGGTCGCTCTCGGGCAGCCGCGTCCCGCGCGTCGCACTCCCCCGGTTCACCGATCACGGCGAGCTCGTCCGGTTCTGGCGCGATGAGAACCTGCCGGGCTTCTTCCCCTTCACCGCCGGCGTGTTCAAGTTCAAGCGCGACAATGAGGATCCGGCACGGATGTTCGCCGGCGAGGGCGATCCGTTCCGCACCAATCGCCGCTTCAAGCTGCTCAGCGAGGACCAGCCCGCCACCCGCCTCTCAACCGCCTTCGACTCGGTGACCCTCTACGGCCGCGACCCGGACCTGCGCCCGGACATCTACGGCAAGGTCGGCACCTCCGGCGTGTCGATCGCCACGCTCGACGACATGAGGGTGCTCTACGACGGCTTCGACCTGACCGCGCCGACCACCAGCGTCTCGATGACGATCAATGGGCCGGCACCCACCGTGCTCGCCTTCTTCCTCAACACCGTGATCGACCAGCAGGTCGACGCCTTCCGCGAGCGCGAGGACCGCGAGCCCGACGACACCGAGTGCGAGGAGCTGCGCCGCGGAGCACTGCAGAGCGTCCGCGGCACCGTGCAGGCCGACATCCTCAAGGAGGACCAGGGCCAGAACACCTGCCTCTTCTCCACCGAGTTCAGCCTCAAGATGATGGGCGACATCCAGGAGTGGTTCATCGAGCAAGGGGTGCGCAACTTCTACTCGGTCTCCATCTCCGGCTATCACATCGCCGAGGCCGGGGCGAACCCCATCAGCCAGCTCGCCTTCACCCTCGCCAATGGCTTCACCTATGTCGAGTCCTATCTCGCCCGCGGGATGGACATCGACGACTTCGCGCCGAATCTGTCGTTCTTCTTCAGCAACGGCATGGATCCGGAGTACTCGGTGCTCGGGCGCGTGGCCCGGCGCATCTGGGCGGTCGCCATGCGCGACACGTACGGGGCGGGTGAACGCAGCCAGAAGCTCAAATACCACGTGCAGACCTCCGGACGCTCACTGCACGCACAGGAAATGCACTTCAACGACATCCGCACCACGCTGCAGGCCCTCATCGCGATCTACGACAATGCCAACAGCCTGCACACCAATGCCTACGACGAGGCCGTGACGACGCCGAGCTCGGAGTCGGTGCGCCGCGCCCTGGCCATCCAGCTCATCATCGGCCGCGAGTGGGGACTCGCGATGAACGAGAATCCGCTGCAGGGCTCGTTCATCATCGACGAGCTGACCGACCTGGTCGAGGAGGCGGTGCTCGCTGAGTTCGACGCGATCAGCGAACGCGGCGGCGTGCTCGGGGCGATGGAGACCGGCTACCAGCGCGGCCGCATCCAGGACGAGTCGATGCTCTACGAGCAACGCAAGCACGACGGCTCCCTGCCCCTCATCGGCGTGAACACCTTCCGTCCGCCGCAGAGCGAGACCGAGCCTGTGACGGTCGAGCTGGCGCGCGCGACCGAGCAGGAGAAGCAGTCGCAGCTCGACCGGCTGCAGACCTTCCACGCCGCGCACCGGGAGGAGGCCGAGGCGGCTCTGACACGGTTGAAGGAGGCGGCGGTCGCGGGGGAGAACGTGTTCGCGGTCCTGATGGACGCAGCCCGCGTGTGCTCACTGCAGCAGGTGACCGATGCCTTCTTCGAGGTCGGCGGCCAGTACCGCCGCAACGTCTGACCTCGCGACCGTCGCCGAGCGGAGCGGCCGTGATTGCTGTACGAAGGTGCGGAGGGGTGACAGCGGATCACCCGGCGAAGGGAGCACCGCATGAACACCACGATCTGGATCATCATCGGGATCGTCGTCGTCCTCATCGTGATCGCGGTCATCGCGTTCGCGCTGCGCAATGGGACGAAGGCGAAGCAGCAGCGTCAGCAGGAGGAGCGCGAGCACCGTCGCGTCCAGGCCGCCGATCTGCGCGAGAACGCTCGCGAAGCCCATGTCGAGGCGCATCGCACCGAGGCAGAGGCCACGACCGCACATGCCGACGCCGAGCAGGCGCAGCTCGAGGCCGATCGGCTGGCCGCGGAGGCCGAGACCCTGCAGAGCGAGGCCTCGTCGACGCGCAGCACGGCCGACGACCAGCTGCGGCAGGCCGACGAGATCGACCCGGACGGACCGGCCGACGGAACCCCCAGCGATCGGCGTGCCCCCGGAGCCGGCGACCGCCGGACGGATCACGGCCAGCCGCCGGTCGACGACGGCCCGCGCGATGAGCGGATCGCCGGCGATGACCCGCGCCACGCCCGTCGCGATGATCCCCTGACCTGAACGACGACGGCGGTGGTGAGGTCGTGGTCGCCCCGGCTGCGACGACCTCACCCCCTCCGCTCTCGCCTCGAACTGATCGGTGACCGAGGCGATCCTTGCCGACCGAGAGTCCAGCTCCCGGCCGGGAGCATCGGGTCGTCGACGATCTGGCGGATCCTCACGCCCTCGCCAGCTGGCACGTGCGGAACAGCGCCGAGTCGACCACTGATAACCACGGGACGCCCTAGCACAGTTCGACCGATTGCGGGCGACCTGGCCACAGTGTGAGCAAGCCTCGTGTCAGCGGGCGGGCAGAGCACTGTTGGAGGCATGGCAACGACCGCTCCCTTAGCCGCCGCGAGGACGTACCCGGTTCGCCGCGCCGGCGGCCGGCATCGCGCGATCAATCCGCTGGTACCGATCGCTGCCCCGCAGGTCGGACTGCTTCCGCTGGCCTACTGGTTCGCCGAGGGCGTGCGTCCGATCCAGCAGGCCCGGGGAGTGCTCTCGTGACCGTGACCCGCAGCGATCCGCATCTGCAGAATGCGCTCCGGCGCGCGATGGGAAATCTCACGACCGGGCTCTGCGTCGTCACGACCTCGTCCGGCGGAGGCCGACCGCACGGCACCACCCTCAGCGGCGTGATGTCGCTGTCGATGGACCCGCCGATGGTGCTGTTGTCGCTGTCGCGGACGTCCAGCCTGCTGGCCCGGCTGAGCCGTGGCGGCCAGTTCGGGATCAATGTGCTGGCCGCACATCACGATCAGATCGCGCTGCGGTTCAGCAAAGACGTCCACGACCGGTTCGCCGACATCCCCTGGGACGACGCGGGGGCACCGCGGCTCCACGACCTCCACGCCTGGGTGCTCGCCGAGGTCGCGAGCCTCGTGCCGGCCGGCGATCACACGCTCGTGCTGGGCGATGTCGTGGAGGCCGAGGCGGCGGGAGGACGTCCGCTCTCGTACTGGCAGCGCACCTTCGGCACGCATCAGGCCTTCTAGCCGACCGGATCAGGCAGGCAGGTGCCGCGCGAGGAACTCCCGGGTCCGGGCCTCGCGCGGGGCGGTGAAGATCTGCTCCGGCGTGCCCTCCTCCACGATGCGACCATCGGCGAGGAAGACGATCCGGTCGGCGGACTCTCGGGCGAAGGCCATCTCATGGGTGGCCATGACGATGGTGTGCCCCTCGGCCGCGAGATCGCGCACCACATCGAGCACGTCCCCGACGAGCATCGGATCGAGCGCGGCGGTCACCTCGTCGAGCAGCAGGAGCTTGGGTTGCATCGCCACGGCCCGGATGAGGGCGACCCGCTGCTGCTGACCCCCCGAGAGGGCATCGGGGTAGGCACCCGCCTTGCCGTCGAGGCCGATCCGGGCCAGCAGCTCGTGGGCGTGACGTTCGGCCTCGGCACGCTTCCGCCGCAGCACCCGACGCGGCCCGATCGTCACATTGTCGAGCACGGTCAGATGCGGGAACAGGTTGTACGACTGGAAGACGATGCCGATCTCACGACGGATCTCATCGGGGTCGACCGAGGGATCGGTGATCTCCCGGTCGTCGAGCCAGACATCGCCGTCGTCGGTGAGTTCCAGCAGGTCCAGGCACCGCAGCAGGGTCGACTTGCCCGAGCCCGAGGCACCGATCAGGCAGACGACCTCGCTGTGCGCGACCTGCAGGTCGATGCCGTCGAGCACCACGTGGTCGTCATAGGCCTTGGTGAGCTGATGGATGCGCAACATGTCAGATCCCGTTCTCGCGCCGCAGCGATCGGATGGTCAGCCAGTCGGTGAACCGCGCGAGCGGAATGGTGACGACGATGAAGAAGACCGCCGCGACACACAGCGAGGTGAAGTTGAAGGTCGAGGCTGAGTACACCTGCGCGGCGCGCAGGGCCTCCACGAGCCCGATGGTCGACAGCAGCGCCGTGTCCTTCTGCAGGGACACGAAGTCGTTGATGAGCGGAGGGGCGACCCGGCGCACGGCCTGGGGCAGGACGATGTGGCGCAGCGTCTGGCGATAGCTCATGCCGAGCGCGCGGCCGCTGGCCCACTGCGTCGGATGGATCGAGAGCAGGCCCGCGCGCAGCACCTCGGCGACGTAGGCGCCGTAGCTCAAGGTGAGCGCGATGACGCCGAGCCAGAACAGGCTCGTCGGCATCCCGTTGAGGTTCAGCGCCGGAACGCCGAATCCGATCAGCAGGACGATGAGCAGCGTCGGGATGCCGCGGAAGACATCGGTGTAGAGGGCCGCGATGATCTTCAACGGCATCAGTGCCGGTGAGGGGATCACCCGGATGACGGCCACCAGCAGGGCGACGGCGAGGACGAGGAGCTCGATCGTCAGGAACAGCCGGATGTTGAGCCAGAAGGCGTCGAGGATCTTCGGGAACGACTCCTTGGCGTGTCCCCAGTCGAAGTAGGTGACGCGCACCCGATCCCACCCCGGGGCATTGACCACGACGAGCACGAGCAGCCCGAGCACCACGATCGTGGACACTGCCGCGATCGTCGCCCGCCGCCGCGACTGGCGGATGCGGTAGGCGTTGCGTTCGAGCTGGCGGGCGCTGAGCACGCGGTCCGCCCGGGGTGGGGGCGAGGTCACTGCAGCTCAGGGACGTCGGCGGACTCCGAGAGCCACTCGGTCTCGATGTCGTCGAGGGTGCCGTTGTCCCGGAGCTCGACGACAGCAGCGTCGAGGCAGGGCTTGAGCTCGCTGTCCTTCTCCATCAGCAGGCCGAACTCCTCGGACTGCCCGGTCTCGGGCTGGAACTGTCCGGCGATCACGGAGCCGTCGATCTCGACGGCGGTCAGGTAGAAGGCGCTCGGCAGGTCGGCGACGATCGCGTCGACCTGGTCGTTCTCCAGGGCCTGCGCGGCCTTGACGGTGTCGTCGTAGACCAGCGGCTCGCTGGACGGATCGATCTGGTCGATCGCGGTGAGCGAGGTGGTGCCGATCTGAGCGCCGAGCCGGGCGTCGGCGAACTCCTCGAGGGAGGTGGCGCCGGCGAAGTCGGAGTCCTCGAGGGTGATGATCGCCTGGGCGGCGGAGTAGTAGGGCTCGGAGAAGTCGACGGCCTGCTCACGATCCTCGGAGATCGAGACCTGGTTGATGTCGAAGTCGAAGTCCTTCGCGCCGGGCTGGTACGAGGAGTTGAAGGGCACGACGACCCACTCGACGTCCTCGGCGGCGAAACCGAGCTCCTCGGCGACGGCATAGGCGACCGCGCCCTCGTATCCCTCGCCATTGCTCGGATCGTTGTCGGCGAACCACGGCTCGAAGGCCGGGTCGTCGGTGGCGATGGTCAGGGTGCCCTCGTTCTTGACGGGCAGGCTGTCGACCGAGCACTCGCCCTCGCCGGGCGAGGCGGAGGCGGAGTCGTTGTCATTGTCGTCGGCGGGCGAGCAGGCGGAGGCGAGCACGAGCACGCCCGCGGCCGCCGACAGGCCGAGGATTCGGGGAGAACGCATGCGCACCATTCTAAAGAGACGACGTCCACCGCCGACGTGCGGCCACATCCGGCGACGGCGACCTAGTCCGAACGAGCCACGCGCGTCAGCTCCCCGCGCCGCTCCGTGGCGGTAGCTGGTCAACCAGGCCTCGATGACGTCGCCAACGCACCGCCGCCCGCGAGGTGAGGTTGACGACGTACCGCCACGGCGCGGGCCTAGGGTCGGCGCGGGAACTGCGAGAAGTCCGGGGTGCGCTTCTCCTTATAGGCGTCGCGACCCTCCTGGGCCTCCGGCTGGCCGTAGAACAGCAGATTCGCATCGTGGGCGAGCTGCTGGATGCCGGCGTAGCCGTCCTCGGCCGCGTGGAAGCTCATCTTCGACAGCCGGATCGCCCACGGCGACCGCTGCAGCATCTCGCGGCACCACTCGACGGCCGTCGCCTCGAGCTCGGCCAGCGGCACGACGGTGTTGATCAGCCCCATCTCGAGGGCCTCCTGGGCGTCGTACTGGCGGCACAGGAACCAGATCTCCTTGGCCTTCTTCGGACCGACGAGATCGGAGAGCACGCTCGCGCCGTAGCCGCCGTCGAAGGAGCCGACCTTGGGGCCGACCTGACCGAAGCGCGCGTTGTCCGCCGCGATGGTGAGATCGCAGACCAGATGCAGCACATGGCCGCCGCCGATCGCCCACCCGGCCACCGCCGCCACGATCGGCTTGGGCGTGCGGCGCATCTGCACGTGCAGATCGGTGACATCGAAGCGCCCGGTGGCGCCCTCGTCGGTCTTGTAGCCCGAGTCGCCGCGCACCCGCTGGTCGCCACCGGAGCAGAACGCCTTGTCGCCCTCGCCGGTCAGGATGATCGCGCCGATCCGCTCGTCCTCGCGGGCCACGTTCAGCGCATGGGAGATCTGCCGAATGGTCTGCGGACGGAATGCATTGTGCACCTCGGGACGGCAGATGGTGATCTTGGCGATCCCGTCGCTCGTGGTCTCGTAGCGGATATCGGAGTAGTCCCCCGAGGCATTCCAGTCGGTCGCAGTCATGCCGCTCAGACTAGTGCGGTGAGACGGCGTCGGCGGCGCGGGGAGCCGCCATCGCCTCGGCCGAGCGGCCGACCAGCCGTTCCAGCGGCCCCCGCCCGAACAGGAGGGCCCACAGGGTCGTCGCCGTGACGAGTCCGAGGATCGTCCAGCCCCAGATCACGTTGCTGCCCTCGAAGCCCATCGGCCCTCCGCCGACCAGCAGGATGACGACGACATGCGCCGCATAGGCCGTCAACGGCATCGACCCCAGCGCCGCCAGCGGGATGAGCACCCATCGACCGGGACGCGCGGCGAGCAGGCACAGTCCGAGCACGGCCAGCGCGAAGCCACCCGAGCCGATGATCTCGGGAACGCCCCCGGAGTGCGGGTAGACGGAGACGGTGGCCCGCAGCAGCGAGTTCCACGGATCGGAGTCGCGCAGCTGCTCCCAGTACGAGAGCTCCTCCCACATCTCCTCCTCCCCGGCCGAAGAGCCGGACTCCTCCGGATAGCAGCCGACCCACTCCTCCTCGACATCGCAGAGATACCCGTCGAGGTCGACCTCGTCGGCGGGGACGGCCCAGGTGCCGTCCTGCGAGGAGTCGAAACTGGAGGAGGACGACCAGGAGGCATCGGGGTCCCCGTCGACGACCTGCTCGGCGACGGCCCCGAGGCCGTATCCGACGCCGGCGAGCACGAGCCCCGCGAGGAGGCTGATGACCGCGAGCTTCAGCCGGTCGATGCCGAGCCGTCCCAGGCCGATCCCGACGAACACGAAGACCAGCCACACGGTGATCGGATAGATGCCGGAGATCACCAGATCGGTGCCCGGCCCGGTCGCATAGAGCGCCAGCAGCTGCACACCGGCGAGGAGGGGCGGCCCGAGGAGCGCGAGTCCCGCGGCGGCGAGGAAGAGCCTCCGCGGCGACCATCGCAGCACGGGGATCGCCGCGACATAGAGGACACCGTAGAAGGTGAGGATGACGGCCACGCCGGTCCCGAGCATCTCCAGGACCACGCCGATCGCGAAGATCGCGGCCCCCCGGCCGATCAGCCGGAGCCGGACGCCGGGCAGGGCCTCGCGCGCGGGCGGGACGGTGCGGCCGGTGACCAGCGCAATCGAGATGCCGGCGAGCAGGGCGAACAGGATCGCCGATCGGCCGTGCACCACGCCGCCCCAGGTCTGCGGATCGGTCCAGACCAGATCGGGGGTGCTGCCCATGTGGGCGCCGACCATGCCGATCACGGCGAGACCACGGGCGATGTCGAGCCCCATGACGCGAGGAGGGCGGCCGAAGGTCACGAGACGGCCGAGAAGTCGCGAGCGCGAGGGCGGGGCGATGGTCACCGCTGAACAGTAGTGGACACCGCCCTTCCCTCGGCGGTCAGCCGTCGATCGCGGTTACGCGGCGCAATCTAGGCTGGAGACATGCGAGACGACCTGGGAGCCGAGCTGATCACCCGCCGACCGGTACGCCGCGTCGTCAGCCTCGTCCCGTCGCTCACCGAGGCCATGGCGGTGACCGAACCGGACGCCGTGGTCGGCGCGACCGACTGGTGCACGCACCCGGCCGGCCTGGACGTCACCCGCGTCCGCGGCACCAAGAATCCGAATCTCGACCTCATCTCCTCGCTGCGTCCCGATCTCGTCGTGGCGAACCAGGAGGAGAACCGTGAGCTCGACGTGCAGCGGCTCCGCGCGGAGGGGATCCCGGTGTGGGTCACGCGGATCGAGACCTTGGACGAGGCCTTCTCCTCGATGCGCCGGCTGTTCACCGACGGACTGTCCTGGGGTGTCCCCGACTGGCTCGCCGAGGCCGAGGAGGCCTGGTCCGCCCCGGCCTCCACCCCGCGCGGCCGGGCGGCGGTCGCGGTGTGGCGCGATCCGTGGATGGTGGTCGGCTCGTCGACGTTCACCGGTGATGTGATGGCCCGGCTCGGGCTGGAGAATGTCTTCGAGAAGCACGAGGACCGCTACCCGCATGTCGAGCTGAACGAGATCGACCGCGATGACATCGACCTCGTGCTGCTGCCCGATGAGCCCTATGTCTTCACGGCCGATGACGGGCCCGAGGCCTTCTCGACCGTGCGCACCGTGCTCTGCTCGGGGCGCTCCCTCACCTGGTACGGCCCGAGCCTGCTCACCGCCCGCGCCGACCTCGAGTCCCTCCTGACCTGAAGAGCCCGTTGAGTGTGGGGGCACCACACTCAACGGGCTCTGGACCGGGTCGGATCAGAAGTTGATCATGTGACCGACGAGGCCGTGGAAGGCCTCCTGGAGCGCCTCGCTGAGAGTCGGGTGCGTGTGGACATTGCGGGCCAGCTCGAGCGCGCCGAGGTCCCACTTCTGCGCGAGCGTCAGCTCCGGCAGCAGCTCCGACACGTCGGGGCCGATGAGGTGTCCGCCGAGGAGCTCGTAGTGCTCCTTGTCGGCGATCAGCTTCACGAAGCCGGTGGCATCGCCGAGACCGTGCGCCTTGCCATTGGCCGTGAAGGGGAACTTCGCGACGATGACATCGTGTCCCTCCTCCTTGGCCTGCTCCTCGGTGAGACCGAAGGAGGCGACCTGCGGCGTGGTGAAGGTGGCCCGCGGCATCATCCGGTAGTCGCCGAGCTCCATGGTCTCGGCCTCGCCGATGGTCTCGGCCGCCACGACGCCCTGCGCCTCGGCCACGTGGGCCAGCTGGAGCTTCATCGTGACATCGCCGATCGCGTAGATATGCGGCACATTGGTGCGCATCCGCTCGTCGATCGCGATGGCCCCGCGGTCGGTCAGCTCGACCCCGGCGGCATCCAGGCCGACGCCCTCGACATTGGGCTGGAAGCCGATCGAGACCAGGACGCGGTCGACCGTGATGGTCTCCTCGCCCTTCTTGCCCGAGTAGCGGACGGTGACATCGTCGCCGTTGTCGGTGACCTCCTCGACCTTGGTGGAGGCGAGGATCGGGATGCCGAGCTTCTTGTAGGCCTTGGTGATCTCCTTGGAGACCTCGGGATCCTCGTTGGGGAGAGCGCGGTCGAGGAACTCGATGATGGTGACGTCGACCCCGTAGGCGCGCAGCACATAGGCGAACTCCATGCCGATCGCGCCGGCGCCGACGATGGCGATGGACTCGGGGAGGTCCTCGCGCATGATCTGCTCTTCATAGGTGAGCACATTGTCGGACTTCTCGACGCCCAGCAGCATCCGCACCCGCGAGCCGGTCGCGACGATGGCGTTGTCGAACTCGATGCTCTCGGTGCCGCCGTCGTTCAGCGTGACCTCGATCGAGTTGGGGCCGGTGAAGGTGCCGCGTCCGTCGAACTCGGTGATCTTGTTCTTCTTCATCAGGAAGTGCACGCCCTTGACGCGCCCCTCGGCGACCTCGCGGCTGCGGCTGAAGGCCTTGCCGAAGTCGAAGGAGACCTCGCCGCTGATGCCGAACACATCGGCCTCGTGGTTGACGATATTGGCGAGCTCGGCGTTGCGGAGCAGCGCCTTGGAGGGGATGCAGCCGACATTGAGGCAGACACCGCCCCAGTACTTGCTCTCGATGATCGCGACGGACTTGCCGAGCTGTGCGGCGCGGATCGCGGCCACATAGCCGCCGGGACCGGCACCCAGCACCACGACGTCAAAGCGGTTGGACATGGACTCCCCTTCGAAGATTCGGTCGCTCTCCAACCTAGCAAGACCGCCGGGACCGTCGCGCGGCGGTCAGGGCCGCCAATCCGGGGTGTTTGCGATGGTCTCAGTCCGTCTCGGCCGAGCTCGCGACTGGTGTGATCGGGCGCACCATCCAGCGCTCGGGATCGGGGAGCGCGCCGAAGCCGTGCTGGGCGTACAGACCGTGGGCATCGGCCGTCGCGAGCAGGATCCGGCGCAGCCGCAGCGGCTCGAGGGCGGCGAGGACCTCGGCCACCAGACGCTGACCGAGTCCCTGGCCACGGCGTGCCGGGTCGACGAAGACATCCGCGAGCCAGGCGAAGGTCGCGCCATCGGTGACCACGCGGCAGAACGCGGCCTGCTCCCCCGTCTCGACGTCGTAGAGGCCGAAGAGGCGCGAACCGTCGAGGGCGGCCTCGGTGACGCTGCGGTCGCGGCCCTTGGCCCAGTAGGACAGCTGGCTCAGCCAGCCGTGCACGCGCGAACGGTCGACCCGTCCGGGGTCGGTCGAGAACTCGTAGTCGGGCACCCTCGGCCTCCTCGTCTCAGTCATCGCCGCGGTCGTGGTCCTCCGGCGACCAGGTCAGCGCGAGGCTGAGACCCACCCCGGCGGCCAGTCCGCCGAAGAGGAAGATCGCCATGTCGGTCGCCACCCACAGCGGCAGGCCGACGACGAGGCCGATCACCATGCCGAAGACGAGGGTGCGGGTGTCCACGCCGCGAGCCTACCCGCGGGCGTCAGCAGGCCGGAATGGCGACGATGCGACAGAGTGGGCCCATGGCGCCACGGGTTCTCGACGGACTGGTCAACTACCGCGATGCCGGGGCGGAACTCGGCTTGCGGCCCGGCGTGCTGCTGCGATCGGAGTCGCCGACCCGGCTGACCGATGAGGGACGAGCGCAGCTCAGCGACGGTGACGTCGCCACCGTCGTCGATCTGCGTAGCCCGGAGGAGACGATGCGCGATCCGTGGCATCCCCTCGGCCATCCGGACCGGGTGGCAGTGCCGCTCCTCGACGGTGCGATCGAGCAGTCGCTGACCTCGCTGCCGACCCTCGGCGGCATCTACCGCAAGCTCGTCGCCGAGCAGCGCTCCGCCTTCCAGCAGGTCGCTCGCCTGGTGACCGATGCCGAGGGCGGGGTGCTAGTGCACTGCACGGCCGGCAAGGACCGTACCGGTGTGGCGGTGGCCCTCCTCCTGACCGCTGCCGGGGCCGACCGGTCCGCAGTCCTGGCCGATTACGCGCTGTCGGCCGAATGTCTCGCGGGAGCATGGCGCGATGAGATGGTGCGCCAGCTCCGGTCCTGGGGCGTCGAGGTCACGCCGGAGCTCGATCGGCTGCTGGCCGGCGTCTCCCCGGAGGGGATGAGCGGGGCATTGGACTGGGTCGAGGAGCAGTACGGATCGGCCGGCGGCTATCTGGCGGGAGACGATGCCGACACGATCGTGGACCGGTTGCGGGGCTGACGGCATCATCGCGGACTGTCAGTGGCCGGCGTCAGGATCGATCCATGCTCGCCGATCGCCTCGCCGCCGATGTCCTCGCCTGGGTGACCGGGTGGTCCCGCGCCCGTGAGGCCCCGGCCCGTCTGCTGGGCGATCATGCCGTCGTGGATCTCACCTCCACCACGCGCGATCGTGAGTACATCGTGGTCTCCCCGAGCGCGGCGGTTGGCCGAGCTCGTGCGCGCCGAGGTGCGCACCTATACGAGCACTTGACGAATGATCGCTCCGCACTCACGATTAAGGAAATACTTAATTAAGGAGTTGCTTAATGAGGGCCACCGATCGGCTCAGCCTGGTGTTCACCGCTTTGGGTGATCCCACGCGACGCGACATGGTGAGCCGCCTGTCACGCGCCCCGATCACCGTGGGCGAGCTGGCCGGCGAGTACGAGATCAGCGCCCCGGCCGTCTCGCAGCATCTGAAGGTGCTCGAGCGGGCGGGACTCGTCGGTCGTACGGCACATGCGCAGTGGCGCACCGTGTCGCTGCGCACCGAGCCGCTGGACGAGGCCGCCGCCTGGGTCGAACGGCACCGCCGCGACTGGAACGAGCGTCTCGACGCCCTCGAGGACTTCCTCGACACCACGAAGGAGCACGACGATGACCACACCTGAGTTCACCCTCACCCGCACCCTCGATGCCCCCATCCAGCGCATATGGGAGGCCTGGACCGACCCCGACCAGCTGGCCCGTTGGCATCATCCGGTCGGCGTCAGCACGCCCCGCGAGAGCATCAGCGTCGACCTCCGCGAAGGCGGCTCCTATGCGTACACGATGGTGGTCGACGAGACCGGCGAGACCTATCCGACGGCCGGCATCTATCTCACCGTGGACCCGCCCCACCGCCTCGTCTTCACCTGGGGCACCCCCGAGGATCCGAAGGAGGATCAACCGGTGATCAGCCTCTCGCTGGCCTCCACCGGGAACGGCGTCGAGCTGACCCTGCACGTGCGGGGAATCGCGGGAGAGCCGGGCGACGACCATGTCTACGACGGCTGGAGCGAGGCCCTCGACTCATTGGAGAACCACCTGGGCAGCTGAGGGCGTCCCTCCCCGGCCCAGGAGAGGTCCGCGGCCGACCCTCCCACCCATGGGTCTTCCGATGGCCGAAGCGCGATACGGGCGATCGTGTCTCAGTGTGGTGAGGCGAACTCCTGGGCGCGCACCCAGGCGAGATGCGCATGGATGAGCGGAACCGCCGAGGCGCCCTCGCCCGCCGCCGAGGCGACCCTCTTCATCGACCCCGCCCGCGTGTCGCCGACGGCGAAGATGCCACGCACCCCCGTCTCCAGGCTGGCCGGGGGCAGCTCGCCCTCCCACCGGTCCCGGGGCACGTCCCGACCGGTCAGCACGAAGCCGCTTTCGTCCAGCGGGATGTCCTCGGGCAGCCACTCGCAGTGCGGCTCCGCCCCCAGCATGAGGAAGAGTCCGTCGGCCTGCTCGCGCCCTGGATCGACGTCCCCGGAGCTCACGGCGATCCACTCGAGTCGTCCGTCTCCTCCCCCGTCGACCACCCTGGCTCCCGTCCGGACGGCGATCGTGGGCGTGGCCGCGATCTCGCGCACGAGATAGTCCGACATGGTCTCCTCGACCGAGTCGCGGCGGACGATGAGCGTGACCTGTCGCGCCCAGCGGGCGAGGTGGACGGCCGCCTGACCCGCCGAGTTGCCGCCACCGACCACGAACACCGTCCGACCAGCCATCTCGCGGGCCACGGTCGCCGCCGCCCCGTAGTGGACTCCGGTGCCGACGAGGTCGTCGACACCGCGCACGCCGAGGGTCCGATAGGCCACGCCGGTCGCGACGACGACGGTGCGGGCGCACAAGACGGTGTCCCCGACGTGGACGTGATGATGCTCGGGCTGGTCGGCCGGGCCACGTTCGACGGCGGTGACGGCCCGGCCGGTGAAGGCGCGGGCGCCGAAGCGCGTGGCCTGGATCCGGGCGCGCTGGGCCAGCCGCATGCCCGAGATGCCGCGCGGGAAGCCGAGATAGTTGCGGATCATCGAACTCGTCCCGGCCTGCCCGCCGATCGCCTCGGACTCGATGAGGATGGTCGTCAAGCCCTCGGAGGCCGAGTACATCGCGGCGGCGAGCCCGGCCGGGCCGGCTCCCACCACGACGACATCGGCGACCGTGCCCGGTGGGATCGTGTCGGGAGTGCCGAACCACGACTCGGTGACCTCACCGGGGGCCGGATCGACCAGCACCTCGTCGGACATCGTCCGGACCATCGGGAACCGCTGGTCGTCACCGGCCTGCTGACGGATCTGCTCCCCGATCTCCGAGTCGGGCGGGTGGGTCTCCACGGCGACGGCCATCCGCGCCAGCACGTCGCGGATGGCGGCGACCCGGGGTGTCTCGGCATCGGTCACGATCGTCACCGACGAGACCACCGGCCGGCCCACCGTCGCTCCCCATTCGGAGAGCATCTCGCTCACCGCGACGTGGAACTCCTCGTCCCGCTGGCCACGGGGGACCCCGAGGAAGGTATCGAAATCCCGGGCAGCGAGCGAGAGCCGCAGTTCCTCGAGTCGTTCGCGATACTCGCCGACCCCGATGAGGCACAGTCGTCCGGCCGTGGGCGCCACACGGTGCAGGTGGCGCAGCAGCAGGTGCCCGTCGCCATCGGGCAGCGTCAGCTCAGCCGCCAGGATCGCGATCGGGACACCGCCCGCCACGAGCGCCTCGACGGTCTCGTGCGCACTCGCGCCATCGGGCACGAAGCGCACGTCGTAGTCACGGTCGTAGCGGCTGCGGAACTCCGACTCGAGCTTGTGGCGGTAGCGGCTGGTCACGACCAGGATCACCGGGCGCTCAGACATGCGCTCAGCGTAAGCGGTCAGCCCCGCCGAGATCGAAGACGCGAGGTGCCCACCGATGTCAGACGCCGATCCGTCCTTCAGGTCATTGGACTCGCAACGCGAAGAAATCGAGCACGTTCTCGACCTCGACCATGTCCTCGGTCAACGCCACCGGCGCGGACAGCGCGCTGAGAGCCTGTGACGAGTCGACATCCGTCGGCTGTTCCCAGATCGCCCACAGCTTCTCCTCGTCGCCATGACGGGATCGGTAGGAGATGCCGTGAAGGTCCTCGCGGACGGCATAGAGGTGGGCCGAGACCGCCCGGGTGAGCTCGCGGGGCACAGAGTCGCGCAGGACCGCGGCATCGAAGTCGGCGTACCCGAGGCGCTTGGCAGTGGCGAGGAAGTGCGGACGCAGCGCGCGGATCGTCTCGGACCTCCCGATCTGGCAGAAACGACCCGTCAGCGACGCCGATGACGCCGACCGTCGGTCGAACCACGACCGACGCACCACTCCGGCGGGCTGTGTCGGGTGAGAGGGATCGTCGTCGATCTCGACGAGCGCCTTGTCGAGCTGCGGGTCGACGCGGAACTGAGCCAATACCTCCAGCAAGGCACCACGCAGCGACGATGCCGCGTAGGCGACCCTGAAGCGACCATCCGGATCGTCCCACCGATTGCTGAACATGCCGTGCTCGGCATAGCGCCAGTCGACCCAACGCCAGGGGAACGGGTGGTGGCCGATCCGCCAGACCTCCAGCCCCGCGAGCTCATCGACGGCGAGACCGGGTTCCCGCTTCACGATGCCAGGAACGCCCGGGCGGCTGCCATCACCTGCGAGCCGACGTCACCGCCTGCGGCCTCCCGCAGAGCGCGAGCCGGTGAGACATCGTCGAGTTTCGGGTTCATACCCTGGAACCACGCCTGGACGACCGCTGGCTCCTCAGCTGCCGCGAGCGTCTGGGCGATCTGGTAGCTCGCTCGCAACCGCTCCTGCACCAGCTGCGACGGCACCCGCCGCCCCTCAGCCCATTCAGAGACCTGGCGAGTCGCTTTAACATCTCCGAGATAAGCCACGAGCCGGGCTCCGAGTATCTCTCGAAGCTCCTGGACCAGGGCCGCGAAGGGCAGACGCACCGCCTTCTGATGCGCGAGCAGATCCGGTCGGGCAATGTGGATCGTCATATCAAAAGCATACTGAATAGCACCCTGAATCACCATTCATATCGTCTTTGAGAGGACACGAATGAGCCGCGGAAGGCGAGGAACGGTACCGGAGACGTCAGGGAGCGGGCGTGATGCCACGCCGGCTTCGCAGTGGAGCCCCCGACAGGATTCGAACCCGCGACATCCTTATTACAAGTAAGGCGCTCTACCAACTGAGCTACAGGGGCGTGCGCGACCATCGTAGGGCACGACTCCGCTGCGGCGGCACGACTGGGGCGATCTCCCACCCCTGGCCTGTGATCTGCGCGATACTGGATCGATGCCCGACTACGAACGGTTGCTGGCCGCCACCGCCGCCCTCGACACGCCCTATGCGATCGTCGACGAGGACGCGCTGTGGGCCAATGCCCGCGATCTCATCGCCCGCGCCGGGGGCCGGCCGATCCGCCTCGCCACCAAGTCGGTGCGGGTGCGGTCGATCATCAAGAACGCACTGACCCTGGATGGCTTCTCCGGGCTCATGACCTATTCGCTGGCCGAGTCGGTCTGGTGGGCCGATCAGGGTGTCGAGGACATCCTGCTGGCCTACCCGACGGTCGACCGCCACGCCCTGCTCGAGCTGGCCGAGAAGGAGCACCGGCTCGCCTCGATCACGCTCATGGTCGACTCGGTCGACCACCTCGACTACATCGATCACGTCCTGGGCCGCGACCACCCCGCCGTCCGCGTCGCCATCGATGTCGACGCCTCCTGGCGGGTCGCGGGGGCGCATCTCGGCGTGCGCCGTTCGCCGGTCCACACCAAGCGGCAGACGCGGCGCCTCGCCCAGAGCATCGTCGACCGTCCCGGGTTCACCTTCGCCGGGCTGATGTTCTACGACGCGCAGATCGCCGGCCTCCCGGACACCTCGTTCGCGGTGCGCTTCGTCAAGCGGCGGTCCGCGACCGAGCTGCGCCGCCGACGCAAGAAGATCGTCCGGGCCGTCCAAGCCGTCACCGACATCCCACTGGTCAACGGCGGTGGCACCGGCAGCCTGCACGTCACCGGCCGCGACCCGATGGTCACCGAGCTCACCGCCGGGTCCGGGCTGTTCACGCCCACCCTGTTCGACCAGTACCGCGCGTTCACGGCACGCCCGGCGGCATTCTTCGCGCTGTCGGTCGTCCGCAAGCCTGCCCGGGAGATCGCCACCTGCTTCAGCGGGGGCTACATCGCCTCGGGGCAGACCGGTCAGTCGCGCGCACCGCGGCCGGTGTGGCCCGAGGGGCTCTCGCTGCTGCACACCGAGGGCGCGGGCGAGGTCCAGACGCCCGTCGAGGGGCGTGCAGCGCGCTCGCTGTCGGTCGGGGACCGGATCATCTTCCGGCATGCCAAGGCCGGTGAGATGTGCGAACGCTTCGATGAGGTCGCGGTCGTCACCTCGGGGGGTCAGGTCGTCCGCACTCCCACCTATCGCGGAGAGGGCATGAACTTCCGATGACCCGCTGGACCAACTGGGGCGGCAATGTCACGGCCACCCCGTCGCAGGTCGCCGACCCGGCCGATGCCCACGAGGTGGCGGACCTGGTGCGCGAGCACGCCGCGATCAAGGCCGTCGGGGCCGGCCACTCCTTCACCGATATCGCGGTCACCGACGGCGTCCAGCTGCGGCTCGACCGGATGAACCGGGTGCTCTCCTACGACGCCTCGACCAGCCGGGTCCGGGTGCAGGCGGGGATCTCGTTGCACGACCTCAACCCTCAGCTTCAACGGCGCGGGCTCGCCCTGCCGAATCTCGGCGATGTCGACCCGCAGTCGGTGGCCGGGGCGATCGCCACCGGGACCCACGGCACGGGCGGGCGCCTCTTCGGCATCGCGAAGGCGGTCGTCGGACTGCAACTGGTGACCGGAGACGGCTCGATCATCGAGATCGACGAGCGACATCCGTGGTTCGACGCCGCTCGCGTCGGTCTCGGGGCTCTGGGCATCGTCACCGAGGTCACCCTGCAGTGCGTGCCGGCCTTCCTGCTGCACGCCCGCGAGGAGCCGATGGCCCTCCCCGAGGTGCTGGACGGTCTCGACGATCTCGTCGGCGGCAACGATCACTTCGAGTTCTACTGGTTCCCGCACACCGAGAAGGCGCTGACCAAGCGCAACAATCGGGTCGCCGACGGCACCCCGCGCGCACCGCTCTCGCGCTGGAAGCACTGGCTCGATGACGAGTTCCTCTCCAACACGGTCTACGAGCGCATCAATCGGATCGCCACCGCCCGGCCCACGCTCATCCCCCGTCTCAATGCCATCTCGGGGTCCACGCTCGGCGCCCGCGAGTACACGGATCACTCCTATGAGGTCTTCGTGTCGCCCCGCACGGTGCGGTTCCGGGAGTCGGAGTTCGCGATGCCCCGCGAGGCGGCCCGGCAGGTCATCGCCGAGCTGCAGCGCTGGTTCGAGCGGCGCGATCAGTTCATCGGCTTCCCGATCGAGGTCCGGTTCACCGGGGCCGACGACATCTGGATGTCCACGGGCTACCAGCGCGACACCGTCTACATCGCGGTGCACCAGTATCACCGCAGCGACTACGCCTCCTATTTCGCGGCGGCCCAGGACATCTTCGTCGCCCACGGCGGACGCCCGCACTGGGGCAAGCTGCACACCCTCGATGCCGCCTACCTGGCCCAGGTCTACCCCCGGTTCGCGGACTTCGCGGCGGTCCGTGACGAGGCCGATCCCGAGCGCCGGTTCGCGAACCCGTATCTGGACCGCGTGCTGGGCTGAAGACCGTTTCAGGCTCGTTCAGCCTGGCTTCAGCGACCCCGGCCGAGACTGAGGCCATGGACATCAAGAACACGCTCGCAGCCAATAAGAAGAAGACCATCATCGTCGGCGGCATCGCCGCGGTGCTCGTGCTCGGCGCCGGCGGCGCCGCCATCGCCGAGGCCACCGGCGGCGATCACCTGCGCGGCGGTGACCGCGACCGTGCAGCCGAGGCGGCCCTCGAGCACGTCGGCGAGGGCGAGGTGACCGATGCCGAGCGCGGCGACGAGGACGATGTCGAGGCCTACGAGATCGAGGTCACCCGGCCCGACGGCAGCGATGTCGACGTCAAGCTCGACGGGGACTTCGCCGTGCTCGACAGCGATGACGACCGCGATGACCGGGACGAGGACCGAGACGGCCCCGATGCCGATGACCGCGTGCTGACGGAGGAGGAGCGCACCCAGGCCGCCGAGGCGGCGCAGGCCGAGGTCGCGGGCACCGTCGAGGATGTCGACGCCAGCGACGACCGCGTCGGCGATGCCACGGCCGCCTACGAGGTCGAGGTCCGCGCCGAGGACGGCACCGAGTGGGATATCTGGCTCGACGACCAGTTCGCCGTCATCGACAGCCGCCAGGACTGATCTGGAGCGGTGACCTACGCACCTCTCGCGAACCGGGGCGGTGAGCTGTCAACCACCGCAGACCGTCGGGGAGTCGCGTGAGCGTCGCTCGGTGGTTGACCACTCACCGTGATGCGGCAGGACGTCATCGCGGTGAGCACTCAACCACCGCAGTCGGGCTCCACGGTCGAGAAGACACGAGATCACGCAGGATGTGCCTTCACGGTTGCCGGAGCGACCACGACAGCACATCCTTCGTGTGAGCCCGCGCTACCCGGGCACAGCGGTGAGTGGTCGACCACCGGGCCATGGCACCCGGAGACCTTCCTGATGGTTGACAGCTCACCGCCCCGGCTCAGGGAAGGAAGAGGCGGGCGACGAAGTAGAAGAGGGCCGCGACGGTCGCCGCCGCGGGGATGGTCACCACCCAGGCCACCACGATGCCCTGCGCCACGCCCCAGCGCACCGCGCTGAACCGCTGAGTCGCGCCGGCACCCATGATCGCCGAGGTGATGGTGTGCGTCGTCGAGACCGGGGCGTGCAGACCGATCGCCATCACGTAGAGCACCGATGCCGCGGTCGCCTCGGCCGCGAAGCCCTTGGGCGGGTCGAGCTCGATGATGCGCCGGCCGAGGGTCCGCATGATCCGCCACCCGCCGGAGTAGGTGCCGGCGGCGATCGCCGAGGCTGCCGCGACGATGACCCAGAACGGCACATCGTTGCCATCGTGGAGACCGCCGGCCACCAGCGCGAGCACGATGATGCCCATCGTCTTCTGCGCGTCCTGCAGACCATGTCCGAGCGCCATGCCGGCCGCCGAGATCGTCTGCGCGAGACGGAACCCGCGGTTGACCCGTGTCGGCCGGGCTTTTCGGAAGACCCACATGATGATGACCATGACCAGATAGGCACCGATGAAGCCCACGGCGGGCGACAGCACCATCGGGATGGCGACCTTGCTGACGAGCAGATCCCAGCTCACCGTCGTCGCCGAAGCGATGCCCGCACCGACGATGCCGCCGATCAGGGCGTGCGAGGACGACGACGGGATGCCGAAGTACCAGGTGATGAGGTTCCAGGTGATCGCGCCGATCAGCGCCGCCAGCACGATCGTCAGCGCATGGGCAGAGCCCTCCCCTTGCCCGGGGGCGGTGTCGATCTGGATCAGCTCTTGGATCGTCTGCGCCACGCCGACGCCGAGCCAGGCGCCGACGAAGTTGAGGATCGCCGCCATCGCCAGGGCGACCCGTGGCGTGAGGGCGCGCGTCGAGACCGAGGTCGCGATCGCATTCGCCGCGTCGTGGAAGCCATTGGTGTAGTCGAACACCAGCGCGATCACCACGACGGTAATCACCATCGCCAGGGTGAGATCCACCGGTCAGGACTCCTTGACGGTGATCTGCTCGATCGTATTGGCGACCGATTCGAAGGCATCGATCGCCTGCTCGACCGACTCCACGACATCCTTGAGCTTCAGGACCTGCATGGCCTTGTAGCTGCCGTCGAAGAGGTGGGCGAGGATGCGCCGGTGGTTGCGGTCGCCCTCGTTCTCGAGCCGGTTGATCTCGATCCAGTACTCCTCGAGATCGGTCATGGTGCGCAGCCGGGGCATCGCCTCGGCGGTGAGCTGCGCGGCGCGCTGCAGCACCGCGATCTGCGAGGCGAAGGCCTCGGGGAACTCGCTCACCCCGTACAGCACGATGCTGTCGACCGCCTCGTCCATGTGGTCCATGACGTCGTCGAGATTGCTCGCGAGGTCGTAGATGTCCTCGCGATCGAAGGGCGTGATGAAGGTGCTGTTGACCCGCTTGATGATGCGATGCGTCGTCTCATCGGCCTGATGCTCGGCCTCCCGCATCTGCTCGGCGATGTCGCCATTGGGGATATCGGCATCGAGCACCTGGGCGAGCAGGTTCGCGCCGGCGACGAGGTGCTCGGCGGCTTCGGTGAAGAGATCGTAGAAGGTCGTCTCGACCGGTCGGATACGGAACCGCACGCGGTACTCCTAGAGAGGCGGAAGTTGGCCGCCCACCATGCTAAACGGCCGGTGTACGCCAGCACGAGTCGCGGTCATTGTTCGTTCATCCTGCGGCCATCCGGCAGAGGGATCTCGAGGCCCAGAAGGACATCGATCTCCGTCGCGCTGAGCCGCGAGCTGGCACCCGATGCGGCGATCATCAACCGGCTGACCAGGTCGATCTCGGCCAGCACGGCATCATCGCGCAGGCGCTCGTCGAGAGGTCCGGACCCGCCGGCGGGGGGATGCGAGTCCACAGAGCGCAGCGTACCGCTCAGTCGACCTGGGCGTCGATCTTTCCGAGAACCGCGGGGAGAACCGCGCTCCATCGCTCGCGCAGCTCCGCGAGTCCGACCTCGAACTGGCCGTCGACGACGATCCGATCGCCACCGGTCCGTCCGATCGAGGAGAGCTCGACATCGAAGCGCTCGGCGAGCGACACGAAGGCCTCGTGGTTCTCCTCCGCGACGACCACGAGGGCACGACCGGTGGTCTCGCTGAACAGGTCGATGAAGGGATCGTCGAGCTCGACCGTCACGCCGATGCCGCCGCGGAAGGCCGCCTCGGCGAGGGCGACCGCCAGGCCGCCGTCGGACAGGTCGTGCGCGGACTCCACGACGACCTCCTTCGCGGCGTGCACCATCAAGTCGGCCAGTCGACGCTCTGCGTCGAGGTCGACCGCCGGTGGGAGACCGCCGAGATGTCCGTGGACCACGTCGGCCCAGGTCGAGCCGGAGAGCTCATCGCCCGTGGCGCGTCCCACGAGGAGCACGTGCGCGCCCTCGCTGCGGAAACCGGTGGAGATGCGCTGACGCACGTCCGCCATCACGCCGAGCACGCCGACGACGGGCGTGGGCAGGATCGGAGTCTCGCCGGTCTGGTTGTAGAACGAGACATTGCCGCCGGTCACCGGGATCCCGAGCTCCGCGCAGGCGTCCTTGAGCCCGTGGGTGGCGCGCTCGAACTGCCACATGACGTCCGGGTCCTCCGGGGAGCCGAAGTTGAGGCAGTCGGTGACCGCGAGCGGCAGCGCGCCGGTCATGGCGACATTGCGGTAGGACTCCGCGAGGGCGAGCTGGGCGCCCGCATAGGGGTCGAGCTTGGCGAAGCGGCCGTTGCAGTCGGTCGAGACCGCGACTCCGAGACCGGTCTCGTCATCGACGCGGATCATGCCGGCGTCATCGGGTTCGCCCAGGACGGTGTTGCCGAGGACGTAGCGGTCGTACTGCTTGGTGACCCAGCTCTTGTCAGCGATATTGGGGCTGGTGAGGACCTGCTCGAACTGCGCCCGCAGCTGGTCTCCGTCGGTCGGCCGCGTCAGCTTCTCGGCCGCATCGGCCTGCAGATCGTCCTGCCAGGAGGGGCGCTCGTAGGGGCGCTCGTAAACCGGCCCGTCGTGAGCGACGGAGCGCGGCGGCACGTCGACGACCGTCTCGCCGTGCCAGTCGATGACGAGATGATCGCCGTCGGTGACCTCGCCGACGACGACAGCCTCGACATCCCACTTCTCGCAGATGTCCAGGAAGCCGGCGAGGTGCTCCGGCTCGACGACCGCCATCATGCGCTCCTGGCTCTCGCTCATGAGGATCTCCTCGGGCGAGAGCGTCGAGTCGCGCAGCGGGACGTGGCTGAGCTCGACGTGCATGCCGCCGTCGCCGGCGCTGGCGAGCTCGCTCGTGGCGCAGGAGAGTCCGGCGCCGCCGAGGTCCTGGATGCCGTTGACGACGCCCGCGGAGAACAGCTCGAGGGTGCACTCGATGAGCAGCTTCTCCATGAAGGGGTCGCCGACCTGCACGGCGGGACGCCTGCTGGGACCCTCAGCGTCGAAGGTCTCCGATGCGAGGACGCTCACTCCGCCGATCCCGTCGCCGCCGGTGCGGGCCCCGTAGAGCACGACTTTGTTGCCGGCGCCCGTGGCATGCGCGAGGTGGAGGTCCTCGTGGCGCAGCACCCCGACGCACAGCGCGTTGACGAGGGGGTTGCCGATATAGGTGTCGTCGAACACGACCTCGCCGCCGATATTGGGCAGACCGAGGCAGTTGCCGTAGCCGCCGACGCCCGCGACGATGCCCGGCAGCACGCGAGCGGTGTCGGGGGCGTCGAGGGGGCCGAAGCGCAGCGGATCCATGACGGCCACGGGACGCGCGCCCATCGCGAGGATGTCACGCACGATGCCGCCGATGCCGGTCGCGGCGCCCTGATAGGGCTCGATGTAGCTGGGGTGGTTGTGCGACTCGACCTTGAAGGTGACGGCATAGCCCTGGCCGATGTCGATGACCCCGGCGTTCTCGCCGATGCCGGCGAGGGTCTTGCCGAGCGGCGTCTCCTGCGGCAGCTCGCCGAACTTGCGCAGGTGCACCTTGCTGGACTTGTAGGAGCAGTGCTCGCTCCACATCACCGAGTACATGGCGAGCTCGGCGCCGGTGGGCCGGCGGCCGAGGATCTCGCGGATGCGCTCGTACTCATCGGGCTTGAGTCCGAGCTCGGCCCAGGGCTGCTCGTGGTCGGGGGTGGAGGAGGCGTGCTCGACGGTATCCAGCGTCACGGCCCCAGCCTACTGGCAGCGATCGGGGCGGCCCCGGCGGCACATCGCCTCTCCAGCCGGGTGGCGGTGAGTCAGGCACCTATCCGGAGCGCCGACAGGTGCGTAACCCACCGCCACCCGGCACGAGAGTCTCAGTCCGCGGAGACCACCGTGAACTCGTGCTCGACCCGCAGATCCGGCTCGGCCTCGAAGACGACCAGGGCACTGCCCGGCCCGACCGCCTCGACACGGATCACCGACGGGCCGTCCTCCGGCATCCGGTCCTCGGCCGACACCACCGAGTCGTCCTGGGACGAGACCGTCCACCGGAGATCAGGGACGTCCACGATGACGTCGACGCTCTGGCCGACGCTCAGCTCCTCGGCGACGGGGGACAGTTCCGGCAGCGGGATCACCCGATCGGCCTTCCCCACCGCCGCAGACTCCTGCGCGTCCGGCCCGACCGACTTCTCCTCCTCGCTCGCGCCCCCGCAGGCCGCCGTCGCGACGAGCCCGGCCACTATCGCGACCACGGCCGTCGCACGGCGGATGCCACGCGTCACGGTGCCTCGCCGAGCAGTTCCTCCAGGTCGAGGGCCGCCTGATTGTTCAATCGGTAGGCGGTACGCACCTCATCCTCCATCGACGTCATCTCGTCGGCGGTGAAGCCGTAGGAGTCCAGTGCCTCGCGGTAGCGGCCCTTGAAGACCCGCGGGTCGTCGATCCGCTCGAAGCGGTAGAACTCCGCTCCTCGCCCGTCGGTGAGCTCATAGGCCTTGCGGAACCGCTTGCCGATCGACTGTCCGCCGGAGAGATCGCCCAGATAGCGCGTGTACTGGTGGGCGACGAACATCGGCACGGAATCGAAGATCACCTCGTTCAGCCGGTCGGCGTAGGCGGCGATCCGCGGCGTCGCGGCGACCCGCTCGCGCCACGAGGGCCCGAGCCAGAACTCCAGGTCACGCTCCAGCGCCGGGACACGGTCGAGCTCGGGGAACCGGAAGGCGAATCCGCCGCCTGCGTCGTGGTGCCGGGCCGCGTCCTCCAGCGGCCCGTACATGTGCAGATGTTGTATCACCTGTGCCGCCACCTGCTCGCCGCTGAGGCCTCCGGCGAGGAAGAGCTCGTAGTAGCGGCCGGGCTCGGCCGATTCCTCGGCGCCCTCGGAGTGAGCGCCGCCGAACGATACCGCCCGGAGCCGCGCCGAGAGGCTGTGTTCACTGGTCGTCGCCGTCATGGTCTTTCCTCTCTGTTCGATCACGTCGAGGAGACGGGTCCGGCC
>JAEZEJ010000046.1 GCA_023417775.1 Actinomycetes bacterium
AACCTGCTCGGGCGCGCCGGCGGGCCCCTCGCCCCCGGCGGCGACAGCACCAGCTACCTGCACTCGGAGGATCGGGTCTCCGATGCGGTCGCCACGCTGCGCGAGGTCACAGGTGGCGACGTGGCGACCCAGGTCCTGTTCTATGACGACATGGTCCGCGCGACCGCGCCGAGCGAGCCGGGCGCCACCACCTACGACGACTACTCCGTCAGGTACGGGCGAGGCAGTCACGATGACCCGTCGACGATCCAGCCCGATGACACCGCGTCATTCGAGCTCGACGAGGTGACGTGGGAGGCGATCCCCTCGCTCGCCCGGCGGGCCGTGGAGGAAGTGGGCGTGAGCGGAGACGACCTCCACATCCACGCTGACGCGAGCCGCGCCCTGATCCCCCTGGAGGACGGCTCCTCGCCCATACGCATCTCGATCCACGTATCCGGCGACTACGGCAGCGGCTCGCTGGTCGCCGAGGCTGACGGCACGGTGATCGAGGTCCGACGGGCCGACTGACGAGGGGGTGACAGCGACCAGGTTCCATGTCACACTCTCGATGTCACATCGATCGAACGAGGGAGTACCGATGCTGTCCGAGCTCTCCTACTCGCGCACCGGCGGAGGCGAACCGCTCGTCCTGATCCACGGGATCGGTCATCGCTGGCAGGCCTGGGAGCCGGTCATCGAGCAGCTCTCGGAGCACTACGATGTCATCGCCCTCGACCTGCCCGGCTTCGGCCAGTCGCCGCCGCTGTCGGCCGCCGGCGTGCCCACCCATATGGAGAACGTCATCGCGGCGATCGCGGAGAACTTCGAGGCCTGGGGCATCGAACGCCCGCACGTCGTCGGAAACTCCCTCGGCGGCGCGATCGCGCTCTATCTCGGCGATCACGGCCTGGCCCGCAGCGTGGTGGCCCTGAGCCCGGCCGGCTTCTTCCGGTTCGCCGGCAAGGCGCAGGCGATGGCCGCCCTCACCGTGCTGAAGCTGGCGACCTACAGCCCCGATGCCCTCCTCCGACTCGCCTCCCAGACCCGCGTCGGGCGCTGGCTCACCGGCTACCTGCTCTACGCCCATCCGGAGCGATACGACGTGGAGCGCACCTTCGGCGATGCCTCATCACTCAAGCGCGGCAAGGCCTTCTGGCCGACCTTCTTCCAGGCGGCGCGGTTCCGCTATCGCGGTGGCGTGCGGGTGCCCACGACCATCGCGTGGGGCACCAAGGACCGGCTGCTCAATCCGCGCCAGGCTGTCCGAGCACGTCGCGAGCTGCCCACGGCCACCCATGTGTCCCTGCCGGGGGCGGGCCACGTGCCGATGGGCGACTGCCCCGACGAGATCGCCCGGATCATCGAGGACACCACCGCTCGCGGCGACGCCGTGGCCGGCAGCGTGCCCTTCTCCGTCACCGCCTGATCCCCTCAGACCGGTCGGTCGCCGCCCGTCGTGGAGGGAGCGGCAGGCGGCGGCCGGCCTTCCTATGCCTCGCCGAGCCTCGGATGACGAAAGACTCGGACCGGGAAGTCCTCGAGCCCGCGAGATGTTGACCTGAGCGTGGAGATCTACGAGTCGATCGTCATCGGCGCCGGACAGGCCGGTCTCTCGACGTCGTACCACCTGCGGCGCCGGGAGATCGCGCACCTGGTCCTCGACGCCAACCCCGGCCCGGGCGGAGCCTGGCAGCACCGCTGGCCCGCGCTGACGATGAGCGATGTCCACGGCATCGCCGACCTCCCGGGGATGCGTCGCCTCCCCGATGACGGTGACGAGGAGGCCAAGGACGCCGTTCCCCGGTACTTCGCTGAGTACGAACGGCGCTTCCATCTGCCGGTCGTCCGTCCCGTCGACGTCGACGCGGTCACCGAGGAGGGCGACCTGCTCGTGGTGCGTGCGGGCGACCGCGAGTGGCGCACCCGCACGCTCGTCAATGCCACCGGGACGTGGACCCACCCGTTCGTCCCCTACTACCCCGGCATCGAGACCTTCGCCGGCCGGCAGCTCCACACCGTCGACTTCACCCGCCCCGAGGACTTCGCCGGGCAGCGCGTGCTCGTCGTCGGCGGTGGGCAGTCGGCCGTGCAGTTCCTCGGACTGCTGCGACCGGTCACCGACACCCTGTGGGTCACCCGCCGCGAGCCCCGGTGGCGGACCGAGCCGTTCACCGTCGAGGCCGGACGTGCGGCGGTGGCCCTGGTCGAGGATCGGGTGCGCGCGGGACTGCCGCCGGACAGCGTCGCCGGAGTCACCGGGTTGATGCTGCGGCCCCAGGAGGAGGAGGCCGAGCGACTCGGCGCGTACCGGCGGCGGCCCATGTTCAGCCGGATCGAACCCGACGGTGTGCGCTGGGCGGACGGCGCCTTCGAGCCGGTCGACGTGATCCTCTGGGCCACCGGCTTCCGGCATGCGCTCGATCACCTGGCTCCGCTGCGGCTGAAGGGGCCCGAGGGCGGCATCCGCATCGACGGGTCCTCCACCACACCGACCAATGTCGCCGACGACCCTCGGATCCAGCTGGTCGGCTACGGACCCAGCGCCAGCACCATCGGCGCGAACCGCGCGGGTCGCATCGCGACGCGTGGCGTGCTGCGTAGTCTCGGCAGATGACCCTCGACCGCGATGCCGTCCTCGCCACCGCCCTGGATCTCGCGCGCGGTGGCGGCGAACTGGCCCGCAGGTTCGCTGCCGAGGGCGTCGAGGTCGAGGCGAAGGATGGGACCGACCTGGTCACCCGCACCGATCGCGATGTCGAACGGCGGATGGTGCACCACCTGCTCGCGCGCTATCCCGAGCACGCGATCCTCGGCGAGGAGTCCGGACGCCATGGCCCCGAGGCGGCCCGGGTGCAGTGGCTCCTCGACCCCCTCGACGGCACCCACAACTACGCGATGGGACTCGACGTCTACGGCGTCTGCCTGACGGTCCTACTGGATGGTCGCGCCGAGGTGGCGGTGGTGCACGACTCGCCGTCCGGGCGCTCGACCAGTGCCATCCGCGGACGTGGCGCCTGGCAGGAAGGACGCCGCCTCTCGGTGCGAGATCCTGTCCCGCTCGCCCGCACGACGGTGTCGTGGATCCAGGGCTACGACATCGACCTCGACGATCCGGCCCGGCGCGCGGTCTTCGACCCGCTGGAACGCTCGGTCAAGCGGGTCCTGCGCACCTGGGCGCCCTCGCGGGACTGGGCGCTGCTCGCCGAGGGCGGCATCGATGCGGTGATCGCCTTCCGCAACGAGCCCTGGGACCTGGAGGGCGGAGCGCTCATCGCGTGCGAGGCCGGAGCGATCGAGGTACGCACCGAGGATCTCGTCATCGTCGGCGTGCCCGCGGTCGTCATTGAGCTGAGCACCGTGTTGGTGAGCGCCGACGACCTCGACGCATAGGTTAGGCTCACCTGATTGCTTTTCACTGGAGGTTTCGTGCGTCTCATCGGCCGACCGCTGGTCCCCGTCCTCGCCAGCGCCACCCTCGCGCTCGGCGCTTGCGGAAGTAACGATCGTTCGACTAGTACCGATGACCCCGGGGAGGGCTTCCCCGTCACCGTGACGCACGCACTCGGGGAGACCGTCATCGACAGCAAGCCGGAACGGGTGGTCGCCGTCGGGAGCGCCGCGAATGCCGAGGTGGCGCTCGCCCTGGATATCGTCCCCGTCGCCATGCCCCGTGCCGACTACGGCGACGACGACGGCGACGGCATCCTCCCCTGGGTGACCGAACGACTCGACGACATCGATGCCGACGCGCCCATCCTGTTCGACGAGACCGAGGGCATCGACTTCGAGAGCGTCTCAGAGACCGAACCCGATGTCATCCTCGCGGCCACCTCGGGACTGACCCCGGAGGAGTACGAGACGCTCAGCAAGATCGCGCCGGTGGTGGCCTATCCGGACCTTCCCTGGACGGCCTCGTGGCGGGAGACCATCACCATGAACAGCGAGGCCCTCGGCAAGCCCGAGGAAGGGCAGGAACTGATCGCCGATCTGACGGAGCAGATCGAGACCTCGGCCGCCGAGCACCCCGAACTCGACGGTGTCAGCGCGGCGTTCATCAACGTCAGCGTGGATGATCTCAGCACTGTTCTCGTCGCGGCATCGGCAGATGCCCGCGCCAGCTATCTCGCCGATCTCGGCCTCGTCACGCCGAGCGTGGTCGAGCAGAACTCCGAGGATGCGGAGGCGTTCCGCTTCTCGATCAGCGCAGAAGAGATCGATGCATTCGATGACACGGACATCGTCCTCGGCTACAGCGGCGAGGACACGAGCCTTCTCGACACGCTTCGTTCGAATCCGCTGTTGAGCCGGATGTCGGCAGCGGAACGCGGTTCAGTCGCCGAGATCGTGGACGGCAGCCCGCTCGCCGCCGCCGTGAGCCCCAGCGCACTCGGCATCCCCTGGTCCGTCGATGAGCTTCTGGACCGGCTGGCGACGGCAGCCCGCCAACTCCCGTAGCTCCACTCCGCGCGCACGGGCACGACATGAGCTCGATCCGAGCGCGGCTAGGGCGTGTCTGGCAATTCCTGACCTACTGCGCGACGTCCCACGAGCGCCTCGCGGCGTCCCCGTCAGGCGGAGTCGAGCGGCTGGACCTCCCTACCACTGCGCTTGCCATGCAACTTGTTGCATGGTTACGCTGCTGGCATGGCCCTCGAACACGCAATCCTGGTCTCGCTCACCGAGCAGTCGGCGACCGGCTATGACCTCGCACGGCGCTTCGATGCCTCGATCGGCTACTTCTGGCGCGCGAGTCACCAGCAGATCTACCGGACGCTGACCCGGATGGCCGGCGACGGCTGGGTCGACGGCACGACCGAACACCGCGACGGCGCCACCGACCGCACGACCTACGCCATCACCGCCGCCGGCCGGACCGAGCTCGAACGATTCTCGGCCGCGCCCTCATCGCGTGAGCCGCTGCGCAGCGACTTCGCCGTCAAGCTCCGCGGCCTGCTCGACACCCAGGCCGCCATCGCCGACGCCCAGGCCCGGCGGGCCGACCACCAGGCGCGGCTCGACACCTATGAGGCCAGCGAGAAGCGGCACTATCCCGACCCGTCCTCGCTGACCGACGACGAGCGCGGCCCCTATCTGGCGCTCCGCGGCGGCATCCTGCTCGAACAGGCCGGGATCGCCTGGTGCGACGAGATCCTCCGTCAGCTCGACCGGAGCGAGCGATGAGCGCGGAATCCGATCACCAGCACGATCACACCGAAGGTCATCGCCGCGGCGATCAGCACCGCGTGCACCCAGAGGAAGCCGGTCGGCGCGCTGCTCCACGCCTCGCCCGACCAGGCGCGGTCGTCGGCGACGATCGCCCGGGCGAAACGCGGCCAGATCACGATATTGAACACGCCGGCCGCCATCAGCAGCCAGGCACTGGGTCGTCCGATCACCACCCCAGTGTGCCAACGCACCACCACCGTCTCGAAAGGACCGCGCCATGAAGGCATTCCGAGAGCTCGTCGAGAGTCAGATCGCCACCGGCGAGATGAGCGGCGTGGAGGACCTGCTCGCCGAGGACGTCGTCTTCCGCAGTCCCGTCGCCTTCTCGCCCTATCCCGGTAAGGCGATCACCGCGGCGATCCTGCACGGCGTGAGCCGGGTCTTCGCCGACTTCCGCTACCTCTCCTCGATCGAGGAAGGTCGACAGAGCGCCCTCGTCTTCGAGGCGAAGATCGGCGACATCTCGGTCCACGGCTGCGACTTCATCACCACCGACGACGACGGCCTCATCAGCGAGTTCACCGTGATGGTCCGACCGCTGTCCGCCGCGAACGCCCTCGCCGAGGCCATGGCAGCGCAGTTCGAGCAGATCAAGGACGAGGCCGCCGCCGCGACGGGAGACGCCCGATGACCCGCTACCCGCACCTGCTCGAACCCCTCGACCTCGGGCACACCACCCTGCGCAATCGCGTCGTCATGGGATCGATGCACACCGGTCTGGAGGATCGCGCCAAGCACCTGCCGGAACTGGCCGCCTTCTTCGCCGCCCGCGCCCGCGGTGGCGTCGCGCTCTCGATCACCGGCGGCTTCGCCCCCAACCGGCGCGGCTGGCTGCTGCCCTTCGGCTCGGAGATGGTCAGCCGCCGGCACGCCGACCGGCACCGCGTGGTCACCGATGCCGTGCACGAGCACGACGGCAAGATCGCGCTGCAGATCCTCCACGCCGGACGCTACGGCTACTCGCCGATCAAGAAGGGCGTCTCCTCCATCAAGAGCCCGATCACCCCCTTCAAGGTCTCGCCGATGAGCACTCGCGAAGTGGACCGGACCGTCTCCGACTTCGCGAAGTCGGCGCGGCTGGCTCAGCGCGCCGGCTACGACGGCGTCGAGATCATGGGCTCCGAGGGCTACCTCATCAACCAGTTCCTCGCCGCGCGCACCAATAACCGCACCGACGACTGGGGTGGCAGCGCGGCGGCCCGTATGCGCTTCCCGATCGAGGTCGTGCGCCGCACCCGCGAGCTGGTCGGCGACGACTTCATCGTGCAATACCGGATCAGCCTGCTCGACCTGGTCGACGACGCCCAGTCCTGGGAGGAGACGATCGAACTCGCCCTGGCGCTCCAGGAGGCCGGGGTGAGTCTGTTCAATACGGGCATCGGCTGGCACGAGGCCCGCATCCCCACCATCGTCACCTCCGTGCCCCGTGCGGCCTTCGCCTGGGTGACCGGCAAGCTCACCGCTGCCGTCGACACCCCCGTCATCGCCTCGAATCGGATCAACGATCCCTCCGTCGCCGAGGAGATCATCGCCTCCGGGCAGGCCGATCTGGTCTCGATGGCCCGGCCGCTGCTCGCCGACCCGGACTTCGTCGCCAAGGCCGAGCAGGACCGCGCCGACGAGATCAACACCTGCATCGCCTGCAACCAGGCCTGCCTCGATCACACCTTCTCCAACAAGCGAGCGAGCTGCCTGGTCAACCCACGCGCGTGTCACGAGACCACCCTCGTCCTCTCCCCCACCCGCACCGCCAAGCGCGTCGCGGTGGTGGGCGCCGGGCCGGCGGGTCTCGCCGCGGCGACCGAGTTGGCCGATCGGGGCCACGATGTCGAGCTCTTCGAGGCCGAGGACGCGATCGGCGGCCAGTTCCGCATCGCGATGGCGATCCCCGGCAAGGAGGAGTTCGCCGAGACCCTGCGCTACTACACGGTCCGGCTGGAGAAGACCGGCGCCAAGGTCCATCTGAACCGTCGCGCCACGGTCGACGACCTCGCCGACTTCGACGAGGTCGTCATCGCGACGGGCGTCGAGCCGCGCGTCCCGGAGCTGCCGGGTATCGACCACCCGAAGGTCCTGACCTATCAACAAGTCGTCCGCGAGGGAGCCCCCGTCGGAGAGCGGGTCGCCGTGATGGGCGCCGGCGGTATCGGCTTCGATGTCTGCGAGTTCCTGCTCCACGAGGCCGGCGAGAGCCTCGAGCAGTGGAACGAGCGCTGGGGCGTCGTCGATCCCGAGGTCGAACGCGGCGGTCTCGGCACCAAGACCCTCGCTCCGCCGCGCCGCCAGGTCACGCTGCTGCAGCGTAAGGCCACCTCACTGGGCAAGGGCCTCGGCAAGACCACCGGATGGGTGCACCGCACGACATTGCGCGACTCCGGCGTGCAGATGGTGCGCGGGGCGAGCTACGAGCGCATCGACGAGGACGGACTCCACATCACCGTGGGCGCCGACGATGCCCGCGAGCAGCGGCTCATCGAGGCGGACACGATCGTGCTGTGCACCGGACAGGAGTCCGTCCGCGATCTCGTGGAGCCGCTGGAGACGGCAGGCACGACGGTGCACGTCATCGGCGGAGCCGATGTCGCCGCCGAGCTCGACGCCAAGCGGGCGATCAAGCAGGCGACGGAACTGGCCGCACGGATCTGAGCCAGGCTCTCAGGCACCCTGCTGTTCGTCGGACGGAGCCTCGGGGGCGCACGCGAGAGGTGGATTGCCGAGTATCGCCGCGATCGTGACGACGCGATCGACCTCCACCGACTCCCGCACCGCGGTGCGCGACCCGTCGGCTTCGATCCGGTGCCCCAGCCGGTGCCGGACGGTGCTGGTCTCCTCTACGACGGCGCGCATGGTGCGTTCCCGCAACGAGCCGTCGCACATCTCCTCCCAGCGGTCCTCGTCGTCGATCACCAGATCGATCATGTGACGTTGGACGGTGATCTCGTCATACTCCCGCTCCCACACGACCTGACCGGGCTGCGGCGTCTGCGGGCCGACCACCAGCTCACGTTCCTCGGTGCGCGTCGTCTCGGTCTCTCGACGGACCTCGCGGGCCCGGTACACATCATCGGTTCCGCCAGTGAACCCGTCGCCTACCTGGGGCGGGCGCTCGGTCCAGTCCGGCAGCTCCGCCGGGCCCGGGGACGGGGAAGGTGCGGGCGTGACGGGCGCCGGGACGTCTCCGGCCACAGTCGTCTCAGCGGCGGGAGCGGGATCGTCGACCTCCACCACCTCCGCCACCTCTGCCACTTGCGGCAGCGGTTCGCCGAGCTGACGGTCGACGGCCGACGGCGTGTCAGCCCGGGCCTCGGGCAACGCCGCGGGTCCCGCGCCGAGCACTCCACCGACGATCACACCCGCAGTGACCACGCCCACGAGCGGCAGGGTCACCAGTCCGGCGACACTCGCGGCCACACCACCCGAGGCCGCGAGTCCCAGCCCACCGAGACCCATCCCAGCCGCGGGCATCAGCCAGGAATCGAGCTGCTGGTCGAGCCGGACCAGCTCGGCCCGGACATCCCTGCAGTGCGGGCACTCCCGCAGATGGCGACGGACCCGTTCACTCTGCCGACGGCTGCTCGTTCCACGCACGTCCTCCGGCAACAGATCGAGCACCACCTGGCACCCCGGCGCGGCCTTCTCCACGGGACGCAGGCACTCCGTCAGGTACGCCGTCCGCAGACCACGACGGGCGCGATAGGCGACAGCCGAGACGCGGGCAGCGGAGACACCCTCCAGCCTGGCGACCTCGCCGACCGCGCGGCCTTCGACCTCGATCTGCCAGAGCACGCGCCGCCAACGCGACGGCAATGAACGGTAGGCGCGGGTCACCGTGGTCGTCTCGAACCACGACCCCGCAGGATCGGGGACCGGTGCCAGGCGCTCGGCGAGGTCCTCCTCGCCGCAGACACGAGCAGCCCGTCGGCGGCGATCGATCGCCTCGTTCACGACGACCCGGCGCACATAGGCGCGCGCATCGGTCCTCGGTCCCCCACCGTCGCGCAGCTGCAGGTAGATCGCGAAGAACGCCTCAGCGACGATGTCGTCCTCGTCCCCGCGAGCATGCTCGCGGGCGACCTGCTCGGCGAATCCCCGATAACGTTCAAAGAGCACGCGGAACGCCTCGGCATCGCCGGCGCGCACCGCATCAGCGAGCGCGACATCGTCCCACGACATACCCGTCGTGTCCCCTCCCACGTTTCCAGCCTGCCATGTCGTCGGCCTGCCGTCACTGGCCCACCCTGGGGATGAACCGCCCATCACGACCGACTACCCATCTCGAACACGACGAGGG
>JAEZEJ010000075.1 GCA_023417775.1 Actinomycetes bacterium
CTCAGCGCATCGTCTACGGCGCGCTCGAGGGCACCCGCGAGAAGACCGGCACCGATCCGGTCATCACCCTCAAGCGCGCGCTCGACAACGTCAAGCCCAGCCTCGAGGTCAAGAGCCGCCGCGTCGGCGGTGCGACCTACCAGGTCCCGGTCGACGTCCGTCCGGCCCGCCAGACCACGCTCGCGCTGCGCTGGCTCATCAAGTACTCCGGCGAGCGCCGCGAGAAGACGATGTCCGAGCGCCTGATGAACGAGCTCCTCGACGCCAGCAACGGCCTCGGCGCCAGCGTCAAGAAGCGCGAGGACACCCACAAGATGGCCGACGCCAACAAGGCCTTCGCCCACTACCGCTGGTAATCGCCGTTCCGGCGCGGCTCTCCCGCGCCGCGCCGGCCACCTGCTCCGCAACCAAGGAAAGCAACCAAACTCGTGGCAACAGATATCACCACTGATCTCAAGCGCGTCCGCAATATCGGCATCATGGCGCACATCGATGCCGGTAAGACGACCACGACCGAGCGCATCCTCTTCTACACCGGTATCACCTACAAGATCGGTGAGGTGCACGACGGTGGCGCCACCATGGACTGGATGGAGCAGGAGCAGGAGCGCGGCATCACCATCACGTCGGCCGCGACGACCTGCTGGTGGAAGAACAACCAGATCAACATCATCGACACCCCCGGGCACGTCGACTTCACCGTCGAGGTCGAGCGCTCGCTGCGCGTGCTCGACGGCGCGGTGGCGGTCTTCGACGGCGTCGCCGGTGTCGAGCCGCAGTCCGAGACCGTGTGGCGTCAGGCCGACAAGTACGGCGTGCCGCGCATGTGCTTCGTCAACAAGCTCGACCGCACGGGCGCCTCGTTCGACTTCTGCGTGAAGACCATCCGTGAGCGCCTCGGCGCCACGCCGCTGGTCCTGCAGCTGCCGATCGGCGCGGAGTCCGATTTCATCGGCGTCGTCGACCTCGTCGGCATGCGCGCGCTGACCTGGCGCGGCGAGACGAGCATCGGCGAGGACTACGAGATCGAGGAGATCCCCGCCGATCTCGCCGACCGTGCCGCCGAGGCCCGCGAGACCCTGCTGGAGACGCTCTCCGATGTCGACGACGAGATCGCCGAGCTGTACCTCGAGGGCGAGGACATCAGCGTCGACCAGCTGAAGGCCGCGATCCGTCGCGCCACGCTGTCGACCGCCCTCAACCCCGTGCTGTGCGGCACCGCCTTCAAGAACAAGGGCGTCCAGCCCCTGCTCGACGCGGTCGTGGACTTCCTGCCCTCGCCGATCGATGTCGGCGATGTCAAGGGCCACGATGCCAAGGACGAGTCCATCGAGGACAGCCGCCCGCCGTCGGAGGATGCTCCGTTCGCCGGACTGGCCTTCAAGATCGCCACGGACCCGCACCTGGGCAAGCTGACCTTCGTGCGCGTCTACTCCGGTCGGCTCGAGGCCGGCACCCAGGTGCTCAACGTCACCAAGGGGCGCAAGGAGCGGGTCGGCAAGATCTACCAGATGCACGCCAACAAGCGCGAGGAGATCGCGTCGGTGGGTGCCGGTCAGATCGTCGCCGTCATGGGCCTCAAGGACACCACCACGGGCGAGACCCTCGCGGACTCCGCGCATCCCATCGTGCTGGAGTCGATGACCTTCCCCGATCCGGTCATCCAGGTCGCCATCGAGCCGAAGACCAAGAGCGACCAGGAGAAGCTCGGCGTCGCGATCCAGAAGCTCGCGGAGGAGGACCCGACCTTCCAGGTCCACACCGACGAGGAGACCGGGCAGACCATCATCGCCGGCATGGGCGAGCTGCACCTGGACATCCTCGTGGACCGCATGAAGCGCGAGTTCCGCGTCGAGGCGAATGTCGGCAAGCCGCAGGTCGCGTACCGCGAGACGCTCAAGAAGACCATCACCGGTCACAGCTACACGCACAAGAAGCAGACCGGTGGTTCGGGCCAGTTCGCCAAGGTCATCATCGGCGTCGCCCCCAACGGCCCCGAGGCCGGCGGCGAGGGCGGCTACGAGTTCGTCAACGAGGTCACCGGCGGCCGCGTGCCGAAGGAGTACATCCCCTCGGTGGACGCGGGTGCCCAGGGCGCGATGGAGTTCGGCGTGCTCGCCGGCTACCCGATGGTCGACGTCAAGGTCACCCTCGAGGACGGCGCCTACCACGATGTCGACTCCAGCGAGCTCGCGTTCAAGCTGGCGGGCAATATGGCCTTCAAGGAGGCCGCCCGCAAGGCCAACCCGGTCCTGCTCGAGCCCATGTTCGCGGTCGAGGTCACCACGCCCGAGGAGTACATGGGCGATGTGATCGGCGATATCAACTCCCGCCGTGGACAGGTTCAGTCCATGGAGGAGGGTTACGGCGGAGCCAAGCTGGTCAAGGCCCTGGTTCCGCTCTCGGAGATGTTCGGATACGTCGGCGATCTGCGGTCCAAGACCTCGGGCCGCGCCTCGTACTCGATGCAGTTTGACTCTTATGCCGAGGTTCCGAAGGCCGTGGCGGAAGAGATCATCAAAAAGGCCCGCGGCGAGTAACAGCGGACCATCAACTAAGGTGGCCTGAGGTACTCGTCCGCGGGTGACCACACGGCGTTCAACAGCAACAATCAATCCAGGAGGAGCCCAAGTGGCTAAGGCGAAGTTCGAGCGGACCAAGCCGCACATGAACATCGGCACCATCGGTCACATCGACCACGGCAAGACCACCTTGACCGCGGCGATCACCAAGGTGCTGCACGACAAGTACCCGGACCTCAACGAGGCGTCTGCGTTCGACATGATCGACAAGGCGCCCGAAGAGCGTCAGCGCGGTATCACGATCTCGATCGCGCACGTGGAGTACCAGACGGAGAACCGTCACTACGCCCACGTCGACTGCCCCGGTCACGCCGACTACGTGAAGAACATGATCACGGGCGCGGCGCAGATGGACGGTGCGATCCTCGTGGTCGCGGCCACCGATGGTCCGATGCCGCAGACCCGTGAGCACGTCCTCCTGGCCCGCCAGGTCGGCGTCCCCGCGATGGTCGTCGCGCTCAACAAGTGCGACATGGTCGACGATGAGGAGATCCTCGAGCTCGTCGAGATGGAGGTCCGTGAGCTCCTGAGCGATCAGGACTTCGACGGCGACAACGTGCCGGTCGTGCGCGTGGCCGCCCACCCGGCGCTGCAGGGTGACGAGAAGTGGGCCGAGTCGGTCCTCGAGCTCATGAACGCGGTCGACGAGTACATCCCGACCCCCGAGCGCGAGACGGACAAGCCGTTCCTCATGCCCGTCGAGGATGTCTTCACCATCACCGGTCGCGGCACGGTCATCACCGGTCGTATCGAGCGTGGCGTGGTCAAGGTCAACGACACCGTCGACATCGTCGGCATCCGCGATGACAAGCAGACCACCACGGTCACCGGCATCGAGATGTTCCGCAAGCTCCTCGACGAGGGCCAGGCGGGCGAGAACGTCGGTCTGCTCCTGCGTGGCACCAAGCGCGAGGATGTCGAGCGCGGCATGGTCGTGATCGCTCCGGGCACCACGACTCCCCACACGGAGTTCGAGGGCCAGGTGTACATCCTGTCCAAGGACGAGGGCGGCCGTCACACGCCGTTCTTCAACAACTACCGTCCGCAGTTCTATTTCCGGACCACGGATGTCACGGGCGTCGTCACGCTGCCCGAGGGCACCGAGATGGTCATGCCGGGTGACAACACCGAGATGTCGGTGCAGCTCATCCAGCCGATCGCCATGGAGGATGGCCTGCGCTTCGCCATCCGCGAGGGCGGTCGTACCGTCGGCGCCGGTCGTGTCACCAAGATCCTCAAGTGATCTGACACGCTGATCTGCTGAACGAAGCCCCCGGGTCCGATGGACCCGGGGGCTTCGTCATGTGCTGATGCGCCCGCCCGCGGGCGATGAGTAGACGGGGTGGCGCTGCGAGGCCGGCGGCCCGCCGAGGCGCGCGGGGGCTCGAGCGAGCCGGGGTGCCCGGGTGGTCGACTGCTCACCGCCCGACGGGTAGCGCGGGGACGTTCAGCCTGGCGGGTCGAGATCGTCGGGGGAGATGCCCCAGGCATCGGCGAGCCGATGCAGCAGCACCTCCACGACGTGCAGGGTCAGCTCCTCGGGGGTGCGGGCACGGGTGGTGATCGGCAGCCGGTAGACCACGATGCGGTGGCCGGCCCCGCGCGGGTTGATGCTGCTGGTCGGCACCGCATCGGTCCAGTCCGTCGGCAGCAGCGGAGCCTCCTCGACGACGACCTCGACCGGCGGGGATGCGGGCGGCTCCTGGCGCTGCAGGCTCGCCAGCACCTCCGTCACGACGAGGTCGAAGGACTGCCGCGGCGTGTGATCGGCCGGGATGCCCCTGGGCGAGAGCGGGCCCGGCAGCGAGAGCGGTCCACGAGCCCCTCGACCGCGCCGATCGCGGGGGCGACCGGGGCGGGGACCGTGGACGTGGCGGTGGGACCCGGGCATGCGGTGAGCCTATCGCCCGGTGTCGGATGGGCCGGATATCCTCGGGGCGTGGGACCGAGACGATGCACGCGTGCTGGCTGTTCACAAGCGGCCGTGGCGACGCTCACCTACGACTATGGGGACTCCGTCGTCGTGCTCGGCCCCCTGGCGACCTACGCCGAACCGCACACCTACGACCTGTGCACCGAGCACGCCACGCGGCTCTCGGCGCCCCAGGGCTGGCAGGTCGTGCGCCTCGCATCGGCCACGGCCGAGCCTCCCGAGCCCTCGGTCGACGATCTCGTGGCACTCGCGGAGGCGGTCCGCGAGGTCGGCAGCCGGCCGGTCGCCCAGGAGCCGGCTGAGGCTCCTCGTCCCTCCCTGCGTCTCGTGAGGCCCGACCACCCGTGATCGATCCCGCTCTCTCGCCCATCGTCAAGGCCTATGACGTGCGGGGGCTGGCCCCCGAGCAGCTCTCCGAGCCGGTCGCACGAGCGCTGGGCAGCGCCTTCGCCGACGAGGTCGGCATCAGCGAGGGTCGCGGCGCGGCCGTGATCGGTCATGACATGCGCTCCTCGTCCCCGGCCCTGGCGGCCGCGGTCAGCGATGGCATCCGGGAGCGCGGCGGCGATGTCGTCGATATCGGCCTCGCGTCGACCGATGAGCTGTACGCCGCCTCCGGGCGGCTGGATCTGCCCGGCGTCATGATCACCGCCAGCCACAACCCCGCGCAGTACAACGGCCTGAAGCTGTGCCGTGCCGGCGCCCGGCCGATCGGCTTCGAGACCGGTCTGCGGGCCATCGCCGAGCTCGCCGGCGCCCGGCTCGGTGCCGAGCCGGGGGAGCCCCGCGGCAGCTGGACGGAGCGCGACTTCCTCACCGAGTACGCCGAGCTACTGCACGGCCTCGTCTCTGTCGGCGACCGTCCGCTGGCCGTCGTCGCCGATGCCGGCAACGGCATGGCGGGCCACACGGTCCCCGCGGTGTTCGCCGGGCTGCCCTCCGTCCGGTTGAGCGAGCTGTACTTCGAGCTCGACGGCACCTTCCCGCATCACGATGCCAACCCCCTGGATCCCACGACGCTGGTGGATCTGCAGGCGGCGGTCCGCGAGCAGGGAGCCGACCTCGGCCTGGCCTTCGACGGCGATGCCGACCGGTGCTTCGTCATCGACGAGCGGGGCGAACCGGTCTCGCCGTCGGCGATCACCGCGCTCATCGCGGCGCGGCAGCTGACGGACCATCCCGGTGCGACCATCCTGCACAATGTCATCTGCTCGCGTGCCGTGCCCGAGATCATCCGCGAGGCCGGTGGCGTCCCGGTACGCACCCCCGTCGGCCACTCGCTCATCAAGGCCGAGATGGCGCGGACCGGAGCGGTGTTCGGCGGCGAGCACTCGGGGCACTTCTACTTCCGCGACTTCTATCTGGCGGACTCGGGCATGGTGGCAGCCCTGCAGGTGCTCGCCGCGCTCGCGGAGACCGATCAGCCGTTGTCGGCACTCATGGCCGCCTACGAGCGCTATGTCGCCTCGGGCGAGATCAACAGCACCGTGACGGACCAGGACGCGACCCTGGAGGAGCTGCGTGAGCGCTACGGCGACCACCCCCAGGACGACCTGGACGGCCTCACGGTCAGCGCCGACACGTGGTGGTTCAATGTCCGCGCCTCCAACACCGAGCCGCTGTTGCGCCTCAATGTCGAGGCCGACGACGTGGGCACGATGGAGCGGGTCCGCGATGCCGTGCTCGCCCTGATCCGCTCCTGACTCCCCACGGCTGGTGCGCCTCCCCGTCGCGATACCGGGACACCCTAGGCTGGACCCATGAATCTCGACCCCGCGCTCCTGGAGATCCTCGTGTGTCCCCAGTGTCGTTCCACGCTCTTCGTGGACGCCGATGCGGGGGAGCTGGTCTGCAATGCCTGCGCCCTGGCCTACCCGGTGCGCGATGACATCGCGATCATGCTGGTCGACGAGGCCCGATCGCTGCCCGATTCTGCCGCGAATGCGCCCGGCTGACTGCCGCGTCGCATAGTCTTGACACGATGACACCATGTTCTGGCGCGAGGAGTTGAGGGTGGCCAGCGAACCCGGCGTCGGTGACCTGCTGACCGCCACCGAGGAACTGCTCGGTGCCGTGCGCACCGTACCCCTGCGACTGGCGACTCCCCGCGTCGCCCACGCCGAGGAGCTGCGCCGCGAGATCTCCGATCAGCTCTCCGATTTCGTCATCCCGCGGCTCAAGCGCATCGACGCCCCGATGCTGGTCGTCGTCGGCGGCTCCACCGGCGCGGGCAAGTCGACCCTCGTGAACTCCGTCGTCGGCCGCCATGTGAGCGATTCGGGGGTGCTGCGGCCCACGACGCGGACCCCGGTGCTCGTGCATCATCCCGATGACGCCGACTGGTTCGGTTCGGACCGGGTCCTCCCCGACCTGAAGCGCACCGGTGAGCATGTCCAGGAGGTGTACGCGCTGCGCCAGATCAGCAGCCCGACGGTGCCGCCCGGTATCGCGCTCTTGGACGCCCCCGATATCGACTCGGTGGACGTCGGCAATCGCGAGCTGGCCGATCAGCTGCTCGCCGCGGCCGATCTGTGGCTATTCGTCACCTCCGCGGCGCGCTATGCCGATCAGGTGCCGTGGGACTATCTGCGGCGTGCGGCCGAGCGGAGCGCATCGGTCGCGGTGGTGCTGGATCGAGCCCCGGCCGAGGGCGTCGACGATGTCCGGCGGCACCTGGCCCGCATGATGACCGCACGTGGTCTCTCCGATTCCCCGCTGTTCACCGTCCGCGAGTCGCGGGTCGACGGCCGCGGGATGCTGCCCTTCGACGAGGTCGGGCAGATCGTGCTCTGGCTGCAGGATCTCGCCGCCGACCTGGTGGGCCGGCGCACGATCGTGGCGGCCACCCTGCACGGTGCCATCCGCCATGACGTCTTCACCGCCCGCGATCTCGCCGATGAGCTGGACGAGCAGGCCGAGGCCGCGGAAGCGCTCACCGTCGATATCGAGTCGGTGTATCGCCGGGCGAGCGGCGAGGCGGTCTCGTCGGCGACCGATGGCACGGTGCTGCGCGGCGAGGTGCTCGCGCGCTGGCAGGAGCTCGCCGGTGCGGAGGGACGCACACAGCAGGGTGCCTCCTCGGCGGACGCCGAGGCCGTGGACTCCGTCCTGGGCAGCGGACTGGCACTGCTGCTGGTGGAGCGGGCCGAGCGGGCCGCGGAGGAGGCGGTGCGCGCATGGGCCGCCCACCATGCCGGCCGAGCCCTGCTGGACGAGTATCACGACCTGGGCCGCGCCGGGACGGGCTTCGTCGAGGAGGCCGAGCGGGTCAGCCGGGAATGGCAGCAGCGGGTCCGAGAGCTGCTGGCCGCACAAGGCGATCCGAAGCCGTCGACCGTGAGCACGGTCGCTCGTGGTGTCGGCGCCGGGGGAGTGGCCCTCATGGTGGCCGTCTTCGCCGGTTTCGGCGGTGTCACGGGAGCGGAGGCGCAGATCGGCGCGGCGGTCGCCGCACAGCGCGCCCTCCAGGAGGCCTTCGGCGAGCAGGCCGTGCGGGAGCTGGCCGACCGCGCGGCGGCGGACCTCGCCGGTCGCGTGGAGACGCTCTTCCAGGCCGAGGCGGCGCGGTTCACTCGTCTCGTGCCCGAACCGCGGGTGGTGCGTGGAGCGCAGCGGGAGCTGCGTCGTCTCGCGAATCGCGCCGATGCGGTCCGTCTGGCCGCCGATATCCGACGAGCCGCCGAGGAGGGCCTGTGAGGACGCCACTGAAGGATCGGCTCTCGGGGCTGGAGTCTGCCGTCGCGGCGGCGGAGGGAAGGCTGCGCGAGGACCAGCTCGAGCCGGCCCGCGATGCCCTCTCACGGGCTTCGGTGCGACTGCGCAATTCCGCGGAGTACACGATCGTCGCGCTCGGCGGGGCGACCGGCTCGGGCAAGTCGTCCCTGTTCAACGCGCTCAGCGGCATCGACCTCGCCGGGGTCGGCGTCAAGCGCCCCACGACCTCGTGGACCCTCGCGTGCACCTGGGGCCCGAATGACGCCTCCCAGCTGCTCGACTGGATCGGCGTCCCCCCGCGGCATCAGCTCACCCGGCAGGGCCCGCTCGGCGACGACACCGACTCGGTCTTCGACGGTCTCGTCCTGCTCGACATGCCCGACCACGACTCGGTGGTCGATGCGCACCAGCTCGAGGTCGACCGGGTCGTGGAGTTCGCCGACCTGTTCGTCTGGGTGCTCGATCCGCAGAAGTACGCCGATGCGGCCATCCACGAGCGATATCTGCACCCGCTGGCCCGGCATCGCGAGACCACCGTGGTCGTGATGAATCAGATCGACCGGCTCAGCGAGGCCGATCGCGAGACCGCCCTGACCGACCTGCGGCGCCTGCTCGACCGGGAGGGGCTCACCGGGGTGCCGGTGATCGCGACCTCGGCTCGGTCGGGGCTCGGACTCGATCAGCTGCGCTCGGAGATCGCGCGGCGGACCGCCTCGAAGGATGCCGCCACGACCCGGCTCGCGGCGGAGGCCCGAGCGGCCGCCGAGAGCCTGTCGCGCGCCGGCGGCGATGCGGCGCCCCGAGGACTCCAGGACGGGGATCGCGAGCGCCTCGTCGACGCCCTGCACGGAAGCACCGGCGCCCGCCAGCTCGCCGAGGCAGCCGGGGCGGCCCACGAACGCGCGGGACTGGCCGCTACCGAGTGGCCCCCGCTGAGGCTCGCCCGCGGCAAGCGGGGTGCGACGCCTGCCCTCGACAGCGCCGAGGAGCTGCGTCCGACCCCGGTCGAGGAGGCCCGTGCCGAGCTCGCCATCCGGGAGGCCGCCGAGTCTGCCGTCCAGGGGGCGGCGGAGCCCTGGCGGGTCTCCATGATCCAGGCGGCCTCGGGCAGCGGCGGAACCGTCAACCGGATCGACGCCTCGGTCCGCGCCGTGGACCTGCGGCCCTCCTCGGCACCCGGTTGGTGGTCGGCGGTCTCGGCGGCACAGTGGCTGTCACTGGTCGCCCTCCTGGCCGGGCTCGCCTGGTTCCTGCTCGGCGTCATCGGCGTGGTGGGCATGGGGCCGAGCTTCGGACTGCCGCTCTCATTGTGGATCGTCGTCCTGGGTGCCGCCGGCGGGGTGGGGTTGACCGTGGCGGCCCGGTCGATGGTCCGCTCCTCGGCCCGGCAGCGTGAGCGTGAGGTCGAGCAACGGTTGCGCGATGTGGTGGCCCAGGTCGTCGATGACGAGCTCATCGGCCGTATCGACAAGGAGCTCGCCACCTACGAGCGCTTCCGCATCGGTCTACGCGACGCCGCTGGCTGAGGTACCCGTTGAGTGCCGGGCACTCGTCGGTGATCGGGGATGGCTCGCTAGGCTGGAACAACCATGGCTGAGTACATCCTGACACTGCGCAACGTCCGTAAGGCCCACGGCGACAAGGTCGTCCTCGACAATGTCTCGCAATCCTTCCTGCACGGGGCGAAGATCGGTGTCGTCGGTCCCAACGGCATGGGCAAGTCGACACTGCTCAAGCTCATGGCCGGGATCGAGCAGCCCAATAACGGCGACATCGTCCGAGACCCCGATGCCACCATCGGCATGCTCCAGCAGGAGCCGCCGCTGACCGAGGGCAAGACGGTCCTGGAGAATGTCGAGGAAGCCGTCGGCGCCATCAAGGGCAAGCTCGACCGGTACAACCAGATCAGCGAGGAGCTCGCCGATCCGGAGGCCGACTACGACACCCTGCTCGCCGAGATGGGGGAGTTGCAGACCGACCTCGACGCGAGCAACGCCTGGGAGCTCGACTCGCGTCTCGATCAGGCCATGGACGCCCTGCGCTGCCCTCCGCCGGACACCCTCGTCGACCATCTCTCCGGTGGTGAGCGTCGCCGCGTCGCGCTGTGCAAGCTGCTGCTCCAGCAGCCCGACCTGCTGCTCCTCGACGAGCCCACCAACCACCTGGACGCCGAGTCGGTGCAGTGGCTGGAAGGCCACCTCAAGAACTACCCGGGCGCTGTCCTGGCCGTGACCCACGACCGGTACTTCCTCGACAATGTCGCCCAGTGGATCGCCGAGGTCGACCGCGGCCAGATCCACGGCTACGAGGGCAACTACTCCACCTATCTGGAGACCAAGAAGGAGCGCCTCAAGATCGAGGGGCAGAAGGACGCCAAGCGCGCCAAGATGCTGGAGAAGGAGCTCGAGTGGGTCCGCTCCAACGCCAAGGCGCGGCAGACCAAGAGCCGCTCCCGCCTCGCCCGCTACGAGGAGATGGCCGCCGAGGCCGACCGCGCCCGTAAGATCGACACCTCCGAGATCAACATCCCGGCCGGACCCCGCCTCGGTGACGTCGTGCTGGAGGCCAAGGGCCTGACCAAGGGCTTCGAGGGCCGCACCCTCATGCACGACCTCTCGTTCTCGCTCCCGCGCGCCGGCATCGTCGGCGTGATCGGCCCCAACGGCGTCGGCAAGACGACGCTGTTCCGGATGATCACCGGCGGCGAGCAGCCCGACGCGGGCACGCTGACCGTCGGCCAGACCGTGAAGATCTCCTACGTCGACCAGAGCCGCGGTGGGATCGACCCGAACAAGAACGTCTGGGAGGTCGTGTCCGACGGCCTGGACTTCATCAAGGTCGCGAACTTCGAGATGAACTCGCGCGCCTACGTCGCGTCCTTCGGCTTCAAGGGCCCGGACCAGCAGAAGAAGGCCGGCGTGCTCTCCGGTGGTGAGCGCAACCGCCTCAACCTGGCGCTCACGCTGAAGATGGGCGGCAATCTGCTGCTGCTCGACGAGCCCACCAACGACCTCGACGTCGAGACCCTGTCCTCGCTCGAGGACGCGATCCTCGACTTCCCCGGCTGTGCCGTTGTCACCTCCCACGACCGCTGGTTCCTCGACCGGGTCGCCACCCACATCCTCGCCTGGGAGGGCGACGACGAGGACGGCGGCAAGTGGTTCTGGTTCGAGGGCAACTTCGCGTCGTACGAGGAGAACAAGGTCGAGCGCCTCGGCATCGAGGCGGCGCGTCCGCACCGCGTCACCCACCGTCGCCTCACCCGCGACTGACGCTCTGGTGGTCGAGGTGCTCAGGCGTCGTGGTGCTCAGGCGTCGTGGTGCCTGAGCCTCGACACCAGCCGACGTCTGTGACGCGTCCTACCGAAGCTCCATCTCCGGGTGGCCGGCGACCAGGTGGTCGGCGACGGCGTTCATCACGCGGCCGACCGCGGCGAAGTCCTCGCGGCTGACCAGGTCCACGAGGTGCTCGCGAACCCCACTGACGTGCAGGGGCGCCGTCCGGACCAGCAGGTCCCAGCCCTTCTCGGTCATCGCGGCGATGACGCCGCGGCCGTCCTCGGGGGAGGACCTGCGGACGACGAGCCCGTCCTTCTCCATCCGCGTGACGGTGTGCGTGACCCGGCTGCGGCTGTGGGCGAGGGCGTCCGCGAGCTGCGCCATCCGCATCTGCCGCCCCTCCCGCTCGGAGAGGCGCACCAGGATCTCGTACTCCACGAGCGAGAGGTCGCAGCTGCGCTGCAGGTCGTCGTCGAGACGTCCGAGCAGGAGGGTCATGCCCATGAGCAGCGCGCGCCAGGATCGCTGCTCGTCCGCGTCGAGCCAGCGAGTGTCGGTTCCCCCGTCTGCTGTCACGCTCGGCATCCTAGACAGTGTGACGACCGTGAGCCGGGAGGACCTGCTGCGCTACCGGGTGCAGGTGCAGGAGCTCGACCGCGAGGGCACGCACGGCGACGCCGCGAAGGTCGCGGCCGCGCCCCTGGAGCAGCTGAGGCTGGCCCTGACCGTCTGGGACGGCTCCGCACCGCCGGCGGGCGTCGAGCAGGAAGCAGAACGCCGGGCCCCGGGG
>JAEZEJ010000109.1 GCA_023417775.1 Actinomycetes bacterium
GGCGGGGCGGGGGGGGGGGGGGGCCCCCCCCCCCCCCCCCCCCCCCCCCCGCCGACGGCAAGGGAGATGACGATGTCCGCATCGCAGAGGCCGAATCCGGTCGTCCGTGCCTGGCGCGGCGTGACCCGGCTGCGCCGCACACGCCCGTTCTGGGGCAGCCTGCTGCTGCTCGCCGGAGCCTATTTCGTGGCCAACCCGCTCTTCGGCGGGGACTGGGCCTTCTACGTGCACATGGGGGTGCGGGGTGTGACACCGCTGCTGCTCGCCGGTGGGATGGCCGCCGCGGCGCTCGTCGCCCTGTGCGTCCCGGCCCAGCGTCACTTCCCGGCGATCGTGGCGTCGATGCTCTCGGTGGCCTCGCTGCCGTTGGCGAATCTCGGCGGCTGGATCATCGGCATGATGCTCGGCATCATCGGGTCGGGCCTGATCTTCGCCTGGACCCCGTACAGCGAGAAGCAGCTCGCGAAGTTCGCCGCACGGGACGAGCGCCGCGGACGCCGCCGGGCGCTCCGTACGGGCGCCGTCTGAATCACACGAAGCACGGCGCGCTCGCCCGGGCTTGAGGGAGCCCGAGCGCGCTGGGAGGGAGTACTCGATGTCTCGTCGTGGACGACGCGGCCATCGGACCGCGGGCTGGTCCGAGCGGCTGAGCCGGCGGATCGCCGATCGACGGAGCCTGATGATCGCCGATGCGGCGAGCGTCCGGCGTGGCACGCGATGGCGTGCGCTGCCGCTCGCGACGGCTGCCATGACCGCCCTGGCGGTGATGTTCGCGCTGGTGGCCCAGAACGTGCTGGCGGTGAACTTCACCTCGGCCAATACCCCGCATCAGGTCTACACCGACCGGATCAACGGCACCGATGCCGCCGCCTATCTGAAGGCGCAGCAGCTGAACGACGGCCAGGAGGCGCTGGCGCAGTTCGGGTTCAACCAGGCCACGCTCAACGGCCTGTGTCTCGTCGCGCAGCAGGAGATCGGCGGCATCGGCAAGGTGTCGATGCTGATCATCGCCGGGGAGAAGGTCGACGGGACGGTGGATGGCAGCGATCAGATCTCCGCCGACCAGTTGTTCTTCGCCTCGAAGGACCTCACCGGGCAGGGTGACCAGATCGCCAAGCTGACCCTGGGCCAGTCCGCGGACACCCTCGGCATGGGGTCGTATCAAGGCGATTGGCTGAACGGCGGCGCACCCGGCGCCTTCGGTCTTCAGGCCCAGACGATGAATATCTCGCATCTGGACGGCGAGTCCTATGGCATCGACCTGCAAGGGCAGATCAACCTGCCGAAGCTGAGGATCAAGGTCCTGCCCGGGGCCAAGGATCAGTCCGATTGCGCGGCGCAGTACTGATGGCGCTCTCGACCTCACCGGTCGCCGAGGAGGGCGGCCGGATGCGCCGTGGCCGGCTCTGGTTCGCGGCCTTCCGCAGGACGCGTCCGTTCTGGGGCGGTCTGTGGCTGCTGCTGGGCGGCTATGTGGTCATCGACTTCGCCTCCACCTCGATCGGCTTCGCCGTCCAGGGCGGATGGAGCGCATCCTCGGGGTACATCCTCGGCGGCGCGATGGTTCTGTTCGGGCTCGTCGCCTGGTTCACCCCGCACTATTCGGGTCTCGTGGGCCTGCTCGGCGTGCTGACGGCGCTCGCGGCCTTCGTCGGCAGCAATCTCGGGGGTTTCCTCATCGGCACGGTGCTGGGCATCGTCGGCGGCTCGATGGTGTGGGCGTGGGGCGAGAAGAAGCCCAGGGCCCGCGGTCGCCGTGCCCGGTCGCCCGAGGATGAGGAGCGCCGTGCGCCGATCACTCCGACGACGACCGGGGAGGTGACCGATGAGCACGGCCCCTACGCCTAGCCGCGGCGCGCAACGGCTCATCGTCCTCGCGGCTCTCCTCGCCCTCGTAATCGGGCTGGTGACCTGGGTCGCGGGCGATGCCGACCGAGCTGCCGCCAACAGCCCGTCCACCGCCTACCAGCCCTTCACCTGCAGCCAGCCGGGGAATGCCAATCCGCAGCAGCGGCGGCAGGCGATCCCGCTGAAGTCGACGACCGGCAACGGCTTCGAGAACCGGAACAGCGGAACCCGGATGTTCCCCTGTCTGAGCGGCGTGCAGTGGCGCATGACCGCGGGCAATCCGGCGACCAGCAATCCCTCGGCCATCGTGGCCGATGTCAAGGGCATCAACACCCAGAACGCCCAGACCTACTATCTCGCCGCCGATGGCAGCAGGAGCCTGTTCCAGCTCGCCTTCCGGGACCTCACCTTCCGGCCCACGGTCGCCCAGCACGGGGCGCCGGTACTGCGGGCCGATTCGAGGACCGCCCCCGATCCCAAGCCGGCGGTCGGGCACACCCTGACGATCAAGCCCGATGGCCCGATGACCGTCGGCGGTCCCGGGGTGCGCACCGAGCTGATCGCCACCGGGGACAGCTGGTTCGCCTTGCCCTGGAGTCAGATCACGGCGATGAGCTTCCTGGCCAGCGTCGTCGGCAAGGGAGCCATCTGCACGGCCGGCTACAACGGCGATGTGTGCAAGATCCAGCTCCAGACCCTGGCCGGCGGCGGTTCGGGGCTGCTCGGCCAGCTGATCGCCGCGATCGTCTCCAGCCTCGCCCAGGGAGGGGATTTCAGCCTGATCGCCATGGACCTGAAGTTCGACTACCTCTGGACCCACGACATGGACGCCTCGCGCGACCCCTATGTGCATCCGCCGGGCGGCGCGAACCCGCTCAACTCGATCCAGCTGCCCAATACGACGATCACGGTGCAATGACGGACACGGCCTACGGAACACGATGGGGTCGAGCCTCGGTCGCGATGGTGATCGGCATCGGCCTGCTCGCGACGCTGCTGACCGCGATGCGCACCGAGCTGATCAGCGCCTTCGACTCCACGATCACGATCAACAACGGCAATGCGACCTTCGCCTCCTCACGTATCTATGCCGCGGATGCGGGCTTCGGGACCGCGGTGGTCGGACGGCAGGACGGCGGGACGCAGCCGGTGCTGCGGGCGGGCTTCGCGAGCGCGACGATGAACGGCTTCTGTCTGACGAAGACCGAATCGGTGCCGCTCGTCGGTGACGTCACCTTCCATCTCCAGTCCGGTGACGGGAACGCGTCCACCTCGGAGATCAGCGCGCGCTCGGCGGCCTTCGACATCACCTATCTGAGGGCGGCGTCGAGTCCGGGGATCGATCTGAAAGGCTCGACGCAGATCGGTTTGGCGACGACCGATCTGACGACGACTCCGGGCACTGCGCCATTCGATGCCAATCCCTTCGAGGTGCCGAAGACCTTTGATCCGCGCTGGTACAGCAGCTCACGCAATGGCGGCCACAATAACGGCCAGGGCTACACCGCGATCGATGCCACGACGGCCGACCTCAACATGGTCTACGGCGATATCTGGCAGGCGCAGATCGAGGGCGACATCGCGCTGCCCGATCTGCGCATCCGGGTCGTGCCGGGAAAAGTGTCCTGCCGCGAGCTCGCCGAGCGGGGCGAGTTCCCCCGCTGACCCCGTTGAGCGTGGGAGGTGCCCCCACACTCACCGGGGTCGGGGACGGACGAACTCGTAGCCGACGAGGTCGTCGACTGTGCCGTCGCCGAGCGGCTCGGCGGAATGCTGGGTGCCGAAGGCGGTGAAGCCGGCCGCCCGGGCGACCGCATTGCTCGGATCGTTGCCAGCAGCGGCGTAGAGGGTGAGGCGTCGCCGGTCCAGGCCCTCGGGGGAGAAGGCATGATCGACCGTCGCGCGTACCGCGGCGATGGTGATCCCGCGGCCGCGGGCCGAGGGATGCGTCCAGTAGCCGATCTCCCCGGAGCCGTCGTCGACGCCGCGCAGTCCCATGACGGCCACGGTGCCGAGCAGCCCGTCGGTCTTCGGATCGCACACCGCCCAGGTCTCCTTGGTGCCGGCCGCGGCCTGCCAGATGGAGTCGGCTCGGTAGGCCTCGGCCTGGGCCAGGCCGTAGGGGTGGGGGAGTCCGGCCAGGTAGTGACGGGTGACGGGGTCATTGCACGCCTCGGCGATCGGTGCCAGATCGTGAGCGGCGAGCGGTCGCAGGCGTACCCCTTCGGCCTCGAGGACGGAGGATCGCCAGGAGGTCCGCGGGGTCGGCGCATCGCCGAAGCGGATCGAGGCGGTCCAGGCATCGTGCAGCCGCCCGTTCTCGTAGAGCAGCCCCGGCGTCGTGCCGTGCAGGGTGAAACCGCAGGCGTGGGCGACGCGGAGCGAGGCCTCGTTGCCGACCTGGGCACGCCAGTGGACGACCTCCTTGCCGCCCTCGGTGAACGCATACTGCACGGCGAGGTCGACCGCGGCTCGCATCACCCCGCGACCTCGGGCACCGGGATGCAGCACGAAGCCGATATCGGTGACCGGGCCGGCTCCGCGGATGTCGACATTGCCGGCGAAGCGGCCGCCGACCTCGATCGCCCACGACAGGGATTGGGCGGTGTCCCAGCCGGCCGGGATGATGCGTCCGACGAACTCCTCGGCATCGCTGCGCTGATAGGGCACGGGGATGCCCGTCCAGCGTTGCGTCGCGGGGTCGGTGGCCATCTCATAGACGGACTCGATGTCCTCGGGCCTATGGGCCCGGAGCGTCACGGTGCCGTCGGTGAGGACCGGGACCCCCAGGGGGAACGGCAGCCCGGTCATCTCCACCCGCCCATCTCGGTACCGGGTGGGTTCATGAGGTGGCGAGCCGATAGGGGTCGGCGGGGTAGACACCCATGATCTTCACCTCGGTGGTGAAGAAGCGCAGCTCCTCCAGAGCGCGGGCGAGCCCGGCGTCCTCGGGATGCCCCTCCACCTCGGCGAGGAACTGCGTGGCGGTGAACTCGCCGCCGACCATGTAGCTCTCCAGCTTGGTCATGTTGACGCCATTGGTGGCGAATCCGCCGAGAGCCTTGTAGAGCGCCGCGGGGAGGTTGCGGACATTGAACATGAAGGTCGTGACGACGGGTCCGTTCCCGGCCGGCGTGCGGACGGGATCGGGGGACAGGACGACGAAGCGCGTCGTATTGTGCGCCTCGTCCTCGACATCGTCGGCGAGGATGTGCAGCCCGTAGATGTCCGCGGCCAGCGGCGGCGCCAGCGCCGCCTGGGTGGTGTCGCCGGCCTCATGGATCTCCCGCGCGGCACCGGCCGTGTCTCCGGCGATGATCGGGGTCCACCCGTGCATGCGGATGATCTTGCGGCACTGGCCGAGCGCGTGCACATGGCTGTGCACGGTCTTGATCGAGTCGAGCGACGCGCCGGGAACGGCCATCAGCGCGAACTGGATGCGCAGGAAGTGCTCGGCGATGATGTGCAGCGAGGTCGTGGGCAGGAAATGGTGGATATCGGCGACGCGACCGGCGAGGGAGTTGTCGATCGGGATCATCGCGAGGTCGGCGCCGTCGGACTCCACGAGCGCGAACGTGTCCTCGAAGGAGGCACAGGCGATGGCCTCGGCGTCGGGATAGTTCTGCTTGATGACCAGATGCGAATTGGCACCCGGCTCGCCCTGATAGGCGATGCGTACGCTGCTCACCGTCCTAGGTTCTCATGGGCCGCCGCCGAGACGATCTCGCCTCGGTGGAGGTAGGTGATCACCCGAACCCTCACCGCGAGAGCGGGCGTACGGTTGATGGTCTACCGCCATCGGCATGGTGCGGACGCGACCGCGTCAGGCGCGACGGGTGGCTCCCGCGACCGGCGTCACGGCGAACACCTGGGGGAGCTTCCAGTCGTGGCGGGCGTACCGCGCCTCCACACGCGAGCGCAGGGCCTCGACATCCGCGGACGGGAGGAGCGCGATCGCGCTGCCGCCGAAGCCGCCGCCGGTCATCCGCGCGCCGAGGGCCCCGGCCTCCACCGCCTCCTCGACGGCGATGTCGAGCTCGGGGCAGCTGACCTCGAAGTCATCGCGCAACGACTCGTGCGAGGCGGAGAGCATCGCCCCGAGCTGCTTCCATTCCCCCGATCCGAGGGCCTTCACGGCACCGCGCACGCGGGCGCTCTCGGTGACCACGTGCCGGGTGCGGCGCTTGAGCGTCTCGTCTTCGAGGCGCAGCACCGCGTCCACCTGGGCCCGCGCCAGGGCGGGGAGGCCGAGCTCCTCGGCCGCCTGGGCGCACTCGCGGCGCCGGGCCGCATACTCCCCGGAGGCGAGGGCGTGGGTGACGCCGGTGTCGATCACCACGAGGGTCAGCCCGTGGTCGCGCCAGGTGGCCGGAACGGACGTCAGCGAGGGGTCGTCGGCGGCGAAGTCGATGTGCAGCGCATGCTCGGACTCGGCGCACAGCACCGCGAGCTGGTCCATCAGCCCGACCGGGGCGCCCACGAACTCCGTCTCGGCCCGCTGCCCGATGCGGGCGAGGTCGAGCCGCGAGGTGCCGGCCTCAGCGAGATCGGCGAGGGCCGCCGCCAGTCCGCAGGTGAGGGCGGCCGACGAGGAGAGACCGGCACCCGACGGCAGGGTCGACTCGACCACCAGGTCGACTCCCGGGACGGGCAGGCCCGCCTGCCCGGTGGCCCACACGGCGGCCGCGGCGTAGGCGGCCCACCCGTCCACCCCGCCGGGCTCCACGGTCGTCTCGAAGGAGGCCTTCCGCCCGCCGCTCCAGATGTTCACGGTGGCATCATCGCGCCGGCGGATCTTGATCAGCAGCCCGCGGTCGATCGCGATCGGCAGCACCGCACCGCCGTTGTAGTCCAGATGCTCCCCGATGAGGTTCACTCGGCCGGGGACCGTCCACTCGCGTACCTCGTTCACGCCCCGAGCCTACGCATCGCCGCGGTGGGATCGACTGGCAGAATGCCCCTATGCCCGCAGAACGTCAGCCCCGTGTGCTGTCCGGTGCTCAGCCGACGGCCGACTCGTACCATCTCGGCAACTACATCGGGGCCTTCCAGCAGTGGGTGGCGCTGCAGGACGAGTTCGAGGCGTTCTACTTCATCCCCGACATGCACGCGATCACGGTCGAATACGATCCGGCCGCCCTGCGCGAGCGCACCTATATCGCCGCGGCCCAGCTGATCGCGGCCGGCGTGGATCCTGAGCGCAGTGTCCTCTTCGTGCAGAGCCAGGTGCCCGAGCACGCGCAGCTCGCCTGGGTGCTGCAATGCATCACCGGCTTCGGAGAGGCCAGCCGGATGACGCAGTTCAAAGACAAGAGCGGCAAGACCGGGGCCGACTCGGCCAGCGTCGGCCTCTTCACCTATCCGACGCTGATGGCCGCGGACATCCTCGTCTACCAGGCCGACCGGGTCCCGGTGGGCGAGGATCAGCGTCAGCACATCGAGCTGACCCGCAATCTCGCCCAGCGGTTCAACCACCGCTTCGGTGAGACCTTCACGGTGCCCGCCCCGCACATCGTCAAGGAGACCGCCAAGATCTACGACCTGCAGGATCCCAGCGGCAAGATGAGCAAGTCCTTCTCCGGCCCGACCGGGGTGGTCAATCTGCTCGACGACCCGAAGACCGCGGCCAAGAAGATCCGCTCGGCCGTGACCGACTCGGGCACCGAGATCCACTTCGATCCCGAGGGCAAGCCGGGTGTCTCGAATCTGCTGACGATCTTCTCGGCGCTCACCGGCCGATCGGTCGACGATGTCGTGACGGAGTTCGAGGGGCGCCAGTACGGTCACCTGAAGGTCGCGCTGGCGGAGATCGTCGGCGACCTGGTGGAGGACTTCGGTGGCCGTACGCGGGCGTTGCTCGACGATCGGGCCGAGCTCGACGCGATCCTCGCTCGCGGGGCCGAGCGTGCGCGTGCGGTCGCCGCGCCCACCCTCGATCTCGTGTACGACCGATCGGGCTTCGTCAAGGGCCGCTGATGCCGACGATCGGTGTGGCCATCTCGGTTCCGGAGCCGTTCGGGGAGCAGCTGCGGGCCAAGCGCCTCTCCTTTGGCGACACGATGGCCGAGACGGTGCCCACCCATGTGACCCTCGTCCCCCCGACCGAGGTCGACCGCGATGAGCTGCCGGGTCTGGAGAAGGCCCTGGCCGAGGTGGCCGCGATCGTCCCGGCGTTCCGGATGACTCTGCAGGGCACCGGCACCTTCCGCCCGATCTCGCCGGTGGTGTTCGTCGCCGTCTCCGAGGGAATCTCGGTCACAGAGCTGCTGGAGCGCGCGATCCGCGAGGCGGTGGCGTTGCCGACGGCCTCCTTCCCTTTCCACCCGCACGTCACCGTCGCGCACCACCTCGATGAGCAGGCACTCGACCGGGCCTTCGACGATCTGGCCGATTTCCGCTGCTCCTTCGATGTCGAGCACCTCACCCTCTACTGCCACGAGGCGGTCGACGGGTGGGTGCCCCAGCGGCGCTTCGCCCTGGCCTGAGGCGCTCTCGCGCTCACCCCAGCTTGCGCAGCAGCAGGTCGCGGAAGGTCCGCGCGGCCAGCGGCAGCGAGCTCACATCGCGATGGGCGACGGCGACCTCGCGGGTGAGCGGCGGGTCGATGATCCAGGAGCGGGCCAGGTCGGTGCGGCTGGAGAGCACGATCTCGGGGACGACCGCGTGTCCGAGGCCCGCCTCGACGAAGCGCAGGACCGCACCCATCTCACCCCCCTCGACGGCGAAGCGCGGCTCGAAACCGGCACCATTGCAGGCGCGGACGGTCACATCGCGCAGGTCATAGCCCTCGCGGAACATCACCAGCGGGAGGTCGTCGAGGTCGCTGACCGCGACCTGCTCGCCGAGCCATGCGTCGCGCGGGCTGGCGAGGACCAGGCGTTCGCGGAAGACCAGATGGGTCTCGATATCCGGCGAGGACACCGCCAGGGGCACGATCAGCACGGCGATGTCGAGGCGTCCGGCGAGCAGATGATCGGTCAGCACCCGCGAGCCGGCCTCCTGGACCTCCAGCTCGATATCGGGATAGGTGAGACGGAACTCGCGCAGCACATCGGGGAGGAGGCCGTCGATCATCGAGGGCGTGGCCCCCAGCCGCACGCGTCCGCGACGCAGCTGGGCGATCTCGTGCACAGCGCGCTCGGCATTCGCGACATCGATGACGATCCGCCGGGCGTGGGGGAGCAGGGCCTCGCCCGCGCTGGTCAGTTCGGCACCATGACGGGTGCGGGTGAAGAGCGCGGTGCCGAGCGAGTTCTCGAGGGCACGGACCTGTTTGGAGAGGGTCGGCTGGGAGACCCCGACGATGTCGGCGGCCCGGGTGAAGTGGCGCGCCTCGGCGATGGCGAGGAAGTAGGCCAGCTGCTGCACCTGCATGCCCCCAGTGTGCCATGCCCATCGTCTATGAAAGTCGGCCTAAGTTGGACTTAGCGTGAATCGTCACGTTGGTCTTAGTGTGTCCTCGTGGCCAGTACCCAATTGACGAAGAAGCGCGTCCCGGCCTCTCGGTCGACGGTCGCGATGAAGTACGCCATGGCGGTATCGGGGCTCATCATGGTGGGCTACCTGATCCTGCACATGTACGGCAACCTCAAGGTGTTCGGAGGGCAGGAGGCGTTCGACACCTACGCCCACCACCTGCGCACCTTCGGTGAGCCGATGCTCCCGTACGAGGGCCTGCTGTGGATCGTGCGCGTCGCGCTCCTGGCATCGGTGCTCGTGCACGCCTGGGCGGCGATCACGCTGTGGCGCCGCAACAAGGCGGCGGCGGGGTACAGCGGCGGCAAGCGCTACCACTCGTCGAAGGGCGCCACCGGCGTCCAGCGCTCCTATGCCTCGTTCACCCTGCGCTGGGGTGGCGTCATCATCCTGGTGTTCATCGTCTACCACCTGCTGCACCTGACCGCCAATGTCATCAGCCCCGGCGGTGCCTCCGACAGCCCCTACCAGCGGACCGTGAACGGCTTCGAGATCTGGTGGGTCGTGCTGTCCTACACGATCGCGGTGCTCGCCGTCGGCTTCCACCTCTGGCACGGCATCTGGAGCGCGCTGACCACGCTCGGCCAGAACCGCAGCAAGACGCGTCTCGCCTCGCGCCTGACGCCGCTCGCGTGGTTCGTGTCGGCCGTCATCACCATCGGATTCCTGCTTCCCCCGTGGGCGATCCTGCTCGGGATCACCGGCTGAAGGGCTACTGCACATGACTACTGATCAGATCCTCGGCGATTACATCACCTTCGGCGATGACATCCATGACGATGCCGCCCCGGCGGGACCGATCGAGAAGCGCTGGGACGAGCGCAAGTTCTCCGCCAAGCTCGTCAACCCCGCCAACCGCCGCAAGCTGAGCGTCATCATCGTCGGCAGCGGCCTGGCCGGGGCCTCGGCGGCCGCCACGCTCGGCGAGGCCGGCTATCACGTCAAGAACTTCTGCTACCAGGACAGCCCGCGGCGTGCCCACTCGATCGCCGCCCAGGGCGGCATCAATGCGGCCAAGAACTACCGCAACGACGGCGACAGCATCTACCGGCTGTTCTACGACACCGTCAAGGGCGGCGACTTCCGCTCGCGCGAGTCCAATGTCTACCGCCTCGCGCAGGTCTCGGTGAACATCATCGACCAGTGCGTCGCTCAGGGCGTCCCCTTCGCCCGCGAGTACGGCGGTCTGCTCGACAACCGCTCCTTCGGCGGCGTGCAGGTCTCCCGCACCTTCTACGCGCGCGGCCAGACGGGCCAGCAGCTCCTCATCGGCGCCTACCAGGCCCTCGAGCGGCAGATCGGCCTCGGCACCGTCGAGATGAACACGCGCCACGAGATGCTCGAGATCATCATGGTCGACGGCCGCGCCCGTGGCGTCGTCGTCCGCGACATGATCAGCGGCGAGATCGAGACGCACACCGCCGATGCGGTCGTCCTGGCCACGGGCGGCTACGGCAATGTCTTCTTCCTGTCGACCAATGCGATGGGCTGCAATGTGACCGCCACCTGGCGGGCGCATCGCAAGGGCGCGTACTTCGCGAATCCCTGCTACACGCAGATCCACCCCACCTGCATCCCCGTCTCGGGCGACTACCAGTCCAAGCTGACGCTGATGAGCGAGTCGCTGCGCAACGACGGCCGGATCTGGGTGCCCAAGAAGGCCGGCGACGACCGCCACGCGAGCCAGATCCCCGAGGACGAGCGCGACTACTACCTGGAGCGCATCTACCCGTCCTTCGGCAACCTGGTGCCGCGCGACATCGCCTCGCGTGCCGCCAAGTACCAGTGCGATGCCGGCAAGGGTGTCGGCCCGGGTGGACTGGGCGTCTACCTGGACTTCGCCGATGCCATCGAGCGCATGGGTCGCGACACGGTCGAGGCCAAGTACGGCAACCTCTTCGACATGTACGCGCAGATCACCGGCGAGGATCCCTACACCGAGCCGATGCGCATCTACCCGGCCGTGCACTACACGATGGGCGGCCTGTGGGTCGACTACGACCTGCAGAGCAATCTGACGGGCCTGTTCGTGGCCGGTGAGGCGAACTTCTCCGATCACGGCGCGAACCGCCTCGGCGCCTCGGCGCTCATGCAGGGTCTCGCCGACGGCTACTTCGTCCTCCCGTACACGATCGCCGGCTACCTCGCCGACGGTCCGTTCGAGAAGATCGCCGAGGATCACCCGGCGGTCGTCGAGGCGCGCCAGGCGGTCGAGGAGCGGGTCGAGACGCTGCTGTCGATCGACGGCAAGCGCACGGTCGACTCCTTCCACAAGGAGCTCGGCCACATCATGTGGGACTACTGCGGCATGGAGCGCACCGAGGAGGGGCTGGTCAAGGCGATCCAGCTGATCCGCGACCTCAAGGCCGAGTTCTGGAGCAATGTCAAGGTGACCGGTGTCAACGAGGAGCTGAACCAGACCCTCGAGCGCGCCGGCCGCGTGGCGGACTTCTTCGAGCTGGGCGAGCTCATGTGCATCGATGCGCTGAACCGTCGCGAGTCCTGCGGCGGCCACTTCCGCGCCGAGAGCCAGACCGAGGACGGCGAGGCGCTGCGTCACGACGATGATTTCGCCTATGTCGCGGCCTGGGAGTTCGGCGGAGACAAGCCGGTCCTGCACAAGGAGCCGCTGGAATACGAGTACGTCGAGATGAAGGCCAGGAGCTACAAGTGAAGATCACCGTTCGAATCTGGCGCCAGAAGGGCCCCGAGGCCAAGGGCACGATGGTGCCCTATGAGCTCGACGATGTCAGCGAGCACATGTCCTTCCTGGAGATGCTCGATGTGCTCAACGAGCGTCTCACCCTGGAGGGCGAGGAGCCGGTCGCCTTCGACTCGGACTGCCGCGAGGGCATCTGCGGCATGTGCGGTGTCGTCATCAACGGCATCGCACATGGTCCGGAGGTCACCACGACCTGCCAGCTGCACATGCGCACCTTCAACGACGGCGACACCATCGACATCGAGCCGTGGCGCGCGGGGGCCTTCCCCGTCGTCAAGGACCTCGTCGTCGATCGCGGAGCCTTCGACCGGATCATCGCCGCGGGCGGCTACATCACCGCGCCGACCGGTTCGGCGCCCGAGGCCAATAACCTCCCGGTGCCGAAGGCGGATGCGGACCACGCCTTCGAGGCCGCGACCTGCATCGGCTGCGGGGCTTGCGTCGCCGCGTGCCCCAATGGCTCGGCGATGCTGTTCACGGCTGCCAAGATCACCCACCTCGGGCTGCTGCCGCAGGGCCAGCCCGAGCGGGAGTCGCGGGTGCTGAACATGGTGGAGCAGATGGATGCCGAGGGCTTCGGCGGCTGCACCAATATCGGCGAGTGCACGGCGGCCTGCCCCAAGGGCATCCCGCTGGACGTCATCTCCCAGCTGAACCGCGACCTGATGGGCGCCCTGACCAAGCCGGGACCCGCCTGATCCAAGGCCGTCCCCGAGGACGCCCCCGCCGGCTCCCGGCAGGGGCTTCCTCGTCTCCGACGCCCTCGTGGGCAGGATGCACCACTCGCGGGTGAGACGATCGGTGCGTCGGCGACATAGCGGCGTATGCGAGTGATGCGTCCGGGGATCTGGCTGGCGGTGGCGATCGTCGCGGCGAGTTGCGGATCCGCGGCTGAGACGTCGCCGGTCGAGCCGGTGACGAGCGAGCCGACCTCCGCCCCGGCCCTGCCGGAGGGATTCCGGTGGGAGTCCTACGGCGCGGCTCAGGTGGCGGTCCCGGACGAGTGGGGTTGGGAGTCCGCGAGCCAGCGTCTGGGACAGTGGTGTCTGGTCGCGCGGGGTGCGACCGCGCCCGCCGTCGGCCGTCCGGGATCGATGACGCAGGTCGGCTGTCCGGAGGGAGACCCTCGGGAGACCTCCGTGGACGCCACTGGCGAGTTCGTCGCGTTCACCGAGGACGGGGATCCCGCGGCACGGACCGCGGGCGACCGTGTCTCCGTCGGCATCGGAGGCCTCCGCCTGGTCGTACAGGGCGAACCGGAGTTACGGGAGACGATCGTGTCCTCGGCACATGAGATCGAGACCGACCACCTCGGTTGCCCCGTAGCGCCGTCGCTGGTCGGCTCCGCGGACTGGCTTCCCGATACGGAGTTCCCGACCGAGCCGACCGGGATCATCCGGCTCGTGGCCTGCGGCTACTCGGTGGGCGGTGGCGGTCCCGGTCTGACCGGCTCCGCCGCGCTCGATCCCGAGACGGTCGCGGCGATCGCGCGAGCGCCGGAGGGTAGCGGACCGAACGACCCGAGCAGCTGTCTGCCGACCGACGGCGTCCGGGAGGTGGTCGTGCTGCGCGCCTCATCGGGCGAAGGACCGCCCGATGAGCTGCTGGTGCGCTATGACGACTGCCGGGACGCGGGTCTCTACGACGCTCGAGGTGTTCGTCAGCTCACCCCGGAGGCCGTCGCCGGCATCTTCGTCGGGCCGCTGCTGCCCGATCACCTCGCGGGCCACCATCGGGAGCTGTTCCGCCCTCTGCTCGAATCCCGGTTCTCGTGATCGGATGGAACTCCGGCTCCACCTGAGCGGGCACGATTGCACCACTCGCGAGCGGGAGCAGCGCCACGGCTCGCTCGGGTCGTGACGGTCGCTCAGCTGGCGGGCTGCTGGCTGGTGGAGAGCTCCAGCGTCCGATCGGTCCAGTCGCGCAGATCCGCGAGCAGGCTCGGATTGTCGGCCAGGGAGATGCCATAGGACGGCACGATCTCCTTGAGCTTGGGCTTCCAGGCCTCGAACTGCGAGGCGAAGCACTTCTCGAGCACCTCGAGCATGGCCGCGACCGAGGTCGAGGCACCGGGGGAGGCGCCGAGCAGGCCCGCGATCGAACCGTCGGCGGCGCTGATGATCGAGGTGCCGAACTCCAGGCTGCCGCCCTTGCCCTTCTTGCGGACCACCTGCACACGCTGACCGGCGGTGATGAGCTCCCAGTCGTCGAGATCGGCCAGCGGGGCGAAGACGTTCAGCTCGCCGATGCGGCTCTTGGAGCTCTTCAGGACCTCCATGACGAGGTACTTGACCAGCGGCATGGAGGTGACGCCCACGCCGAGCATCGGCAGCAGATTGTCGAGGCGGATCGATCGCGGCAGATCGGTGAACGAGCCGTTCTTGAGGAACTTGGGCGTCCAGCCGGCATAGGGTCCGAAGAGCAGGCTGCGCTGTCCGTCGATGATGCGCGTGTCCAGGTGCGGCACCGACATGGGGGGAGCGCCCACGGCGGCGAGCCCGTAGACCTTGGCCTCGTGCTGCTCGGCGATGTCGGTGTTGAGGCAGCGCAGGAACTGGCCGCTGACCGGGAAGCCGGCGAAGCCCTTGACCTCGTCGATGCCCGACTTCTGCAGCAGGTGCAGTGCCCCGCCGCCGGCGCCGACGAAGACGAACCGCGCATTGAGCTGGTAGCTGGAGCCCTGCTGCTTGTCCTTGACCTTGGCGACCCAGCTGCCGTCGGTCTGCTTGGACAGCTTCTTGACGTGCTGGCCGTAGCGCACCTCGGCACCACGCTGCTCGAGGCTGCCGACGAGCTGGCGGGTCAGCGAGCCGTAGTCGACATCGGTGCCGTTCTGCGACCAGTTGAGGGCGATCGGCTCATCATCCTCGCGACCATCGGCCATCAGGGGGAGACGCCGCGCGAACTCCTGGCGGTCGTCGATCAGCTCGATGCCCTCGAAGAGCGGGTTCTGGGCAAGCGCATCGTAGCGGCGGCGCAGGTACTCGGCGTTCTCAGCACCCCGGACGAAGCTGACGTGGGGCACGGCGTTCACGAAGGACGAGGGATCGGTGAGCTGGCCGTTCTCGATCGCATAGGACCACATCTGCCGCGACAGCTGGAACTGCTCGTTGATCTTCAGCGCCTTGCTCACGTCGACCGATCCATCCGGCAGCTGCGGCGTGTAGTTGAGCTCGCACAGGGCCGCGTGGCCGGTTCCGGCGTTGTTCCACGGATCGCTGCTCTCCAGCGCGGGACCGTCGAGTCGCTCCAGGATCGTGATCGTCCAGTCCGGCTCCAGGGACTGCAGGAGCGAGCCCAGGGTCGCGCTCATGACGCCTGCTCCGACGAGCAGCACATCGGTCGTCTGCCGCGCGGGCTGATGGGTGGTCCGGATCTCAGGGAGGTTGGCCTGGCTGGACAAGCGAGAATCACTCCTGCATCGCGTGAAGGGACCCGAGACGGATGGGGCCACCGGCCATTCTCGCTCGGTGACACGCCGGTGGCCTACCCGCAGTCGGGTGATCTTCGCCTCATTACCTGCCGGTCACCGCGAAGGCGGCCGTCCGCCCGTCCTGCCGGGCTCGTCCTAGGACGTCCTAGGATGTGGCCGTGAGCGATATCTATGCACTGAGCGACGAGCACCAGGCCATCCGGGAGACCGTCCGGGCACTGGCGGACGCCAAGATCGCGCCCTTCGCCGCGGCGGTCGACGAGGAGGCGCGCTACCCCCAGGAAGCGCACGACGCCCTCGTCGCGGGCGGGTTCCACGCCCCCCATGTCCCCGAGGAGTACGGCGGAGCCGGGGCCGATGCGCTGGCGACCGTGCTGGTCATCGAGGAGGTCGCCCGTGCGTGCGTGTCGAGCTCGCTGATCCCGGCGGTCAACAAGCTCGGATCGCTGCCGGTGCAGATCGGCGGGAGCGAGGAGCTCAAGCAGAAGTATCTCGGCAAGCTCGCGGCCGGCGAGGGCGGCTTCTCCTACTGCCTCTCCGAGCCCGAGGCCGGATCGGATGCCGCCAATCAGAAGACCCGCGCGGTCCGCGACGGCGACCACTGGGTGCTGAACGGCACCAAGCGCTGGATCACGAATGCCGGCGAGTCCGAGTACTACACGGTGCTCGCGATGACCGACCCGGAGAAGCGCAGCAAGGGCATCAGCGCCTTCGTGGTGGAGAAGTCCGACGAAGGCGTGTCCTTCGGTGCTCCGGAGAAGAAGCTCGGCATCAAGGGATCACCGACCCGCGAGGTCTACTTCGACGATGTCCGCATTCCCGAGGACCGGATCATCGGCGATGAGGGCAAGGGCTTCGCGATCGCGATGCAGACCCTCGACCACACTCGCGTCACCATCGCAGCGCAGGCGGTGGGGGTGGCCCAGGGAGCCTTGGACTACGCGCTCGGCTATGTGCAGGAGCGGCAGCAGTTCGGCACGTCGATCAGCGACTTCCAGGGGTTGCAGTTCATGATCGCCGACATGGGCATGAAGGTGGAGGCCGCCCGGCAGATCACCTACGCCGCGGCCGGCCGTTCCGAGCGCGGCGACAAGGATCTGACCTTCTTCGGCGCGGCGGCCAAGGCCTTCGCCTCCGATACCGCCATGCAGGTCACCACCGATGCCGTGCAGCTCCTCGGCGGCTACGGCTTCACGCGCGACTACCCGGTCGAGCGGATGATGCGCGATGCCAAGATCACCCAGATCTACGAGGGCACCAATCAGGTCCAGCGGATCGTCATGGCCCGGCAGCTCCTGGCCGGTATCCAGTCGACCCTCTGAGCGGTCCGGCCCCGGGGCGGGGCTGGTCCGCTCCCGGTCCCGCCTACTCGGGCAGGCCGGTGGCGGTGCACAGCTCGCCGAGATCGCCGCTGGTGTCCTTGATCAGGTGGTCGAAGAAGGCGGGTGCGCGGGTGCCGTCCCAGTTCACCTGCATGTCCGCGATCGGCACGGTGCAGTTGAGTCCGCTGCCGCCCATCGCCCCGGACAGCGCCCAGGCGAAGCGGGCGAAGGAGAAGAGCGAGACATCGTCGCCGACGGCCAGCGAGCCGCCGGTGTCCACGGCCGCGCCGTAGTAGCGCAGCGGATTGAGGATGGTCCACGGCGAGCGGGCCTTGGCGCCGATCGCGCCGATGACCTCGCGCTGGGCCTCACCTCGTGCGATGTCACCCGCGGCGTAGGCCTTGCGGTTGCGTGAGTAGGCCAGCGCCGTCTCCCCGTCGACCGTCTGGCAGCCGGCCTCGATGTCGAGTCCGGAGTCCTCGTCCTGCAGGGCGTTCTCCGGGCAGAGCTCGATACCGCCCAGGGAGTCCACGACCTCCACCAGACCCTCGAAGCCGATCTCCACGAAGCCGTCGACGTGCAGGCCGGTGTTCTGCTCGATGGTCTGCACGAGCAGCTCGGGGCCGCCGATCGCATAGGCCGCATTGATCTTGGTGCTCCCGTGCCCGGGGATGTCGACGATCGAGTCCCGGGGGAGGGAGGTCAGGACCGTGGGACCGCGCCCGGTGTGCAGCACCATGATCGAATCGGTGCGCCCGCGAGCCTCCTCGCCGGGACGGGCGTCGGATCCGACGATCACGTAGTTCGACCCGGGCTGGCCGTCGGGGCGATCGCCGCCCGGTGCGGCCGGGACCTTGGTGACCTGAGCCCACGCGATGAAGGGCACGGCGACGAGGAAGGCGAGCCACAGGATCAGCAGCAGCCACAGGTAGCGCAGCTTGCCCCGCTTCTTGCGGGGAGGATCCGGTGTCGTGCCACCCGATCCGGGCGGCGGCAGCTGCGGTGGCGGAAGGTCGTCGCCCCCACGAGGAGAGGGCTCGGGCGAGGACGACCGGCGACGATCATCCTCGTAGAGCCAGTCGTAATCGCCGGAGCGGCCGTCGGGGGACATGAATCGAAAATAGCCGAGGCCACCCCGCAGAGGAGAAAACACGGACTCGCTCGGCGCGTCTCGTGGCCCTCGAGGTGGCCGGCGCCGATACTAGGCGGGACCTACGGACCCTTCCCCACCGTAAGGACGATGATGTCGAACCTGTCCTCCAGTGTCATGGGCGGGAGCTACAGCGACCCTGAGGCCGCGACCTCCCGCATCCGATTCCGGCGCTCCCTGACCCTGGCGGCGATGTCGCTCGTGATGCCCGGATCGGCGCAGCTGGTGCACGGCAATCGCACGGTCGGCCGCATCGCGGTGCGGATCTGGCTCGGCGTCCTCGCGCTGGCCGCGCTGCTCGCCCTCATCGCTCGCACCTCCCGCTCGATGCTCTTCGAGTTCGCCACCAATGGGCTGATCCTCGGGGTGGGCCGGTGGCTGCTCATCGCCGGCGCCCTCGCCTGGGCCGCGCTGATCGTCGACGCGTGGCGGCTGGGCCGCCCGCGCGAGCTGCGCCGCGGCCATCGGGCGATCTCCGCGGGCGTCAACGGCGTGCTGTGCTTCGCGGTCGCCGGAGCCATGTTCTTCGCGGCCCACACGGTCTCGGTGGTCGATGGATTCGCCGGGGCCGTCTTCGCGTCGTCGACCTCGAGCGATCCGCACGACGGCCGGTACAACATCCTGCTGCTCGGCTCGGATGCCGACGACGATCGCACCGGCATGCGGCCGGACTCGATCAATGTGGTGAGCATCGATGCCGACACTGGGCGGGCCGTCATCATCGGCCTGCCGCGCAATCTCGAGAATGTCCCCTTCCCGAAGGACTCGGTGATGGGGAAGGAATTCCCGGACGGCTTCGACTGCGATGACTGCTATCTCAACGGCGTCAACACCTGGGCCGAGGACAACGCCCAGCTCTTCGACGGCGACTCCCCGGGCATCGACGCCACGATGGACGCCGTCGAGGAGATCACCGGGCTCAAGCTCAACTACTACGCCCTGATCAACATGCAGGGCTTCGAGGGGCTGGTCGACGCGGTCGGCGGGGTGACGCTGAATGTGCGTGAGCGCACCGCGATCGACGGGATCGGGCGGCCGATCAGCGGCTACATCGAGGCGGGCGAGCAGAAGCTCGACGGCTACGAGGCGCTCTGGTACGCCCGCAGCCGCGTCCTGAACGACGACTGGTCGCGGATGGGTCGGCAGAAGTGCGTGATGAACGCGATGGCCCAGCAGCTCAGCCCGCAGACGGTGGCGATGAATATGCAGAAGATCGCCGATTCCGGTGAGGCGATGCTGGAGACCAGCGTGCCGCGCCAGGATCTCAATGTCTTCATGGATCTGGCGCTGAAGACTCGCAACGAGCCGATCTCCTCGGTCTCGCTCGTGCCGCCGGAGATCAACACCGGCGATCCGGACTACCCGAAGATCCGCCGCATGGTGGAGGATGCGGTCGCCGTGGCCGAGGGACGACCGGAGGCGACCTCGCTGATGGTGTCCTCCTCGCTGTCGATGGCGGACCCGGATCCGGAGACCCTCGACCCGCGCAAGGCCAATCAGACCGAGGATCTCGACCAGACGTGTTGACGTGCCTCTCGTCCTCGCCGCCGACCCGCGCGGGCGTTCGTGACCGGGCACCCTCGTCGCCCGTCCGCGGGACGGCTGCGGCGTGACTGGCACACTGGGCGACGCCCCTGAACCGCCCGAGAGGAGCCCTGCCCTGGAATCGCAGGACGCGCGCCCGGGTCGCCGCCGTATGTCGGCAGACCGTGCGCTGCGCCGGGCGCTCTCGCTGATGGCGGCCACGATCATCTGGCCCGGCAGCGCGCAGTTCCTGGCGGGCACACGACGTCTCGGGCAGGTGGTGATGGCGCTCTGGGCCGTCGGCGTCGTCGGCTTCCTCATCGCCGTGCTGGTGGTCCGTCCCGAGCGCGAGACGCTGATCCGCTGGGTGACCGATCCCGCCACCCTCGACATCGCACGTTTCGGCCTCGCGATCGTCACCATCGGCTGGCTGGCGCTCTTCGTCGACGCCTGGCGGCTGGCGGCCTTGCCGGGACTCGATCTGCGCCGGATGGCCGTGGTGAGTGTGGTGAACATGCTCGTCATCGCCCTCGCGAGCGGGGTGCTCACGCTGGGGTGGAATACCGTCTCGGCCTCGCGACAGGTCGTGACCCAGGTCTTCGACGCCACCGAGACGACGGCGCCGCTGCAGGGCCGCTACAACATCCTGCTCCTGGGCGCCGACTCCGGGGACGGTCGTGAAGGGCTGCGCCCGGACTCGTTGAATGTCGTGAGCATCGACGCGGCCTCCGGGGACACGGTGATGGTCTCGCTGCCGCGCAATCTGCAGAACGTGCCCTTCCCCGAGGACTCGCCGATGCGCGAGGCCTATCCGTACGGTTTCAACTGCGGCAGCGAGTGCCTGCTCAATGCGGTGCACACGGCCGGTGAGGATCGCTCGGATCTGTATCCGGACAGCGAGGACCCGGGCCTGGACGCCACGATCGATGCGGTCGAGGGAGCCACCGGGCTGACGATGAACTACTACGTGCTGATCAATATGGAGGGCTTCGCCTCGCTGGTGGACGCCGTCGGCGGGGTCACGGTGAACGTGCCGACGCCGATCGCCATGTTCGGCGAGACCGACCGGCGTCGCGACGAGTTCATCCCCGAGGGCCGGCGGAAGCTCGACGGCAATGAGGCGCTCTGGTTCGCCCGCAGCCGGATCCAGAGCGACGACTTCGATCGGATGGCGCGGCAGAAGTGCCTGATGGTGTCGATGCTCGATCAGCTCAGTCCGCAGACGGTACTGCTGAACGCCGGGAAGATCGCCGACTCGAGTGCTCAGATGCTGGCCACGAATCTGCCCGGATCGGAGCTGGGGGCGTTCGCGGACCTGGCGTTGAAGGCGCGCGGGACGCGGATCGCCACACTGTCCGTGGTGCCCCCGGAGTACAACACCGCCAATCCGGACTTCGGCCAGATCCATGCCGACATCCAGGCCCTCATCGACGGCGTGGTCGAGACACCGGAGGCTCCCGATGCCGGTGAGGAGACCGCCGAGCCGGTGCAGCCGGATCCGACCGAGCCCGGCGCGACCGAGCCGACCCCGGACGCCAATATCACCGACGACCTCGCCGCCGCCTGCTGAGACCGGCCGATCGGCGCCAGCTCCGAGGGATGGTCAGGGGCGGACGGCGTTCTCCTGGTCCGCGATCCGCGCGCGGTCCTCGTCGCCTCCGCCGACCGTGATCACCAGCGAACCCGCACCGCGGCAGGCGGCGACGAGCGCGTCGATCTCCTCGGCGAGCGTCGGCGCGTCCACGAGGAGGCGGCGCCCGTCCGGCGCCGTCTGGAGGACCTCGGTGTGCGAGCGAGGGGTGCCGTCGAGATCGACCGCGATGTCCGAGGGGTCGGGGGAGTCGATCGTCAGGAGGAGGTCCGGCTGGGCCGGCACGACCGCGGCGATATCGGTGAATCCCTCGGGCGGCTCGGCGAAGCGGCCTCCCAGCGGGCGCAGCGAGGCGGCGAGGCGCACCGGCTCGTCGGCATCCAGCTCCGGTCCGACGACGGCGATCTCGGCCTCGTCATCGGCGATGACGGCCCCGGCCGTCCATGCGGCCAGCACCCAGACCGGTCGCAGCCAGTGCGGCGGCAGCCCGATCCGCACTCGGGCACCGGGATCGATCTGGAGTTCCTCGGTCAGATAGTTGGTCGCCTTGGCGACCCAGTTGCCCAGCGTCACACCGCTGAGCTCGACCCGTTCGCCGGTCCCGAGGTCGTAGAAAGTGATGAGCGGTTGCGGGCTCGGCGGTGCGAGCGAGGCGAGGGTCGTAGGCACCTCTCGACCGTACAGCCTGTGGACGACACGCCGAAGATATCCCCAGGTTTGATTTTCAGCTTGACGTTTGGCAGCGCCACCGTTGTAATTTCAGGTATGTCATTCGAGGTTTGGCCACCGCCCAGCGATCCAGAGCTGGCCTGGCAGGAGCGTGCGCTGTGTGCCCAGACCGACCCCGAGTCGTTCTTCCCCGAGAAGGGCGGCTCCACTCGCGAGGCCAAGCGCGTCTGCACGACGTGCGAGGTCCGGGACGATTGCTTGGAGTATGCGCTCGCGCACGATGAGCGCTTCGGCATCTGGGGCGGTCTCTCAGAGCGCGAACGCCGCAAGCTCAAGAAGCGCGCCTGACCGGCGGGGCGTTTCTACCCCTCGTCCACTAGCCTCGGCTGAGTGGACGAGGAGGAACAGCTGCCTGCGTGGCGCAGTTCGCCACCGCGTGTCGCCGCCGTACTGGTGAGCCGCCGCGGTGAGCGCTGGTTGCCGCAGACTCTCGCATCGCTCGCGCGATTGGACCATCTGCCCACCGAGTGGGTCGCCGTCGATGTCGCGCCCCAGGAGGACGCCTCCGGCGAGCTCCTACGGGAGGCACTCGGTGCCGAGCACGTGATCGAGGCCCCGGCCTGCACCGGCTTCGGCGATGCCGTCCGTCTGGGTCTCGAACAGGCCAGTGGTCAGGCCGAGTGGATCTGGTTGCTGCACGATGACGCGATCGTCGACCCCGCGACGCTCACCGGCCTGCTCGATGAGGCCACCAGCGCCGATGACATCGCGGTCGTCGGGCCCAAGGTCCGCGAGTGGCCGTCCTTGCAGCGTCTCCTCGAGGTCGGTCGCACCGTCACGGGCACCGGACGCCTGGAGACCGGGCTCGAACCCGGTGAGCCCGATGCGGGCCAGCACGACTGGCCACGCGACGTGCTCGCGGTCAACACCGCCGGCATGCTGGTGCGTGCCGATGTCTGGGAGCGCCTAGGCGGCCTCGATCCGGCGCTGCCGCTGTTCTTCGACGACATCGACTTCGGCTGGCGAGTCGCGCGCGCCGGCCACCGTACGCGGACCGCCCCGGCCGCGATGATCTTCCACGCCGAGGCCTCGACCCGGCGGACCCGACGCCGTCGTGCGGTCCCGGGGGAGCGGCGGCGCGCCGCGGTCTACACCGTCCTGGCCAATGAGACCGGGTTCCGGTTCTGGTGGCAGTCGGTGCGGCTGGTGCTCGGTTCGCTGCTGCGGATGATCGCCGACCTCGTCTTCAAGGACACGCGCGGGGCGAGGGGCGAGGCCGCCGCCTTGCGCGAGGTCTTCGCGGCTCCCGGCCGGATGCGCGGGGCCCGGCGTGCGCGAGCGGAGACCGCCACCGTCGGCCGACGCGACATCAAGCACCTGTTCCCCTCCGCGTGGCTGCCCTATCAGCACGGCTGGGATGTGCTGGTGGAGAGCATCCAGGCGATGGTGCGCCCGGAGGCTGTCCAGACCCTCGGACGCCGCTCGTCCTCCCTCGACCTGCTGGACGAGGAGATCGTCGTCGACGACACCGACCGCTGGTACCGGCGGTACCCGTGGGCGACGACCCTGCTCGTGCTGATCCTGCTCGCCGTGATCGCCGCGCGCGGGCTCTGGACCGGTTCCGTGGCCTCCCCGGTGCTGCCGGCCTCCCCGGACTCGGTCGCCGACTGGTGGCGCGACCTGATGGCGCGCACCGTGGACGGCGCCGGTCTGACATCGAGCTCCTGGCCGGCGCCCTATCTGCCGGTCCTCGCCCTCGCGGGTCTCCCGGTCGCCTTCGCCCCGGGCCTCCTGCCCTGGGCGCTCCTGGTCTTCGCCGTCCCGCTCGCCGCCCTCACGGCGCATCGCTTCGGCCGGCTCATCACCGATCGACGGGTCGCCCGCATGGTCTGGGCGCTCTCCTACGGCCTGCTGGTGGCCGGGACCGGGGCCGTCGCGCAAGGACGCCTGGGCACGGTCGTGGCGCTGATCCTGGCGCCGGTGCTGGCGAATGTCGTCACCCACACCCTGGTGACCCCGTCCTGGACGCGGGCCGCTCAGGTCGGGCTCTGGCTGGCCATCATCTCCGTCTTCGCCCCGGCGGGCTTCCTCATCGCCGTGGTGGCGATGGCGGGTCTGCTGATCGTCGCTCGGCTGCGTCCTCCGCGGGAGCTGGTCGTCGGCGTGGTCGCGGCCGTCCTGGTCGCGGGGCCGTCCTGGTGGACGCGGGTGCTCCACCCATCGCTGTGGTGGTGGGAGGCCGGCGCGCCGCGCGGGGTCGACACCACCGCGCTCGACATCGTCGGTGGCCTGGGCGGCGGCCCGGGTGCCACGTTGCCGTGGTTCTCGGCGGCCGTCCTCGTGCTCGGCGTCCTCGCCCTCGTCCCGCGCGCCACTCGGTACGAGGTGACCGTGAGCTGGGTCGTGGCGCTGAGCGGCCTGGTCATCGCCGCGGTGGGCATGATCGTGCCCGCGGTCGCCGGCCCGCCCGGTTCGTCGGCGTGGTCCGGCCTCGGATCGGCGATCTGGATCGCCGGCCTCGGGACCGCCGCGCTGCTGGCCGCCGGCGAGGCCGGGCGTCTCGGCCGGCAGGTGGTGATCGGGCTGACGGTGGTGGCGCTGATCTTCCCGCTCGGCGTCGGCGCCTGGTGGGTCGTCCGGGGCATCGAGGGGCCGCTGGCGACGACCGCCTCCTCGACAGTCCCGGCCTATCTGGCCGATCAGGATGCCACCACCCTCGTTCTCTCCGGCGATATCGAGGACGGGGTCACCGTCGACGTGGTGCACGGCCGTGGCCCGCACCTCGGTCAGGAGAGCGCGCGGCCGTCGGAGGAGCGGCGCGAGGACTTCGCCGCACTCGTCGGCCGCCTGGTCGCGGAGCCGTCGTCCGCGGTGGTGCAGGAGCTCGCCGATGCCGGTATCCAGGCGATCTATCTGCCGGACGCGAGCACCGATGCGGCCGCGCGCGTGAGCGCCGCCCCCGGACTCGCGCCGGCCGGCAGCGACCGGCCCGGCTCCCGGGTCTGGACCATCGAGGGCGAACCCTCCGACGGTGAGGTGGACGCCCCCGAGGCATCCGCTGCGCGCCCGGCCCTCGTCGGTATCTGGCTGCTGGGCTGGGGCGCCCTGGTCATCGGGGCGATCCCGGGCCGGGGCCGGACCGAGCAGGAGGACGAACAGTGAGGATCCAGCTGACACCGCGGTATCTCGCGCCCGTGCTCGCCGCGGCGGTGGTCGCCGTCGCGGCCCTGGTGCCGTCGCTGTCCGAGGATGCCGAGGGCCGGCCGCCCGAGAGGATCGACGCGGAGGCGGCGACCTATGCCTGCCCCTCGGGCGAAGGACTCTCGGTCCTCGCCGGGCAGGTGCGCGCCGGTGACTCGTCGCAGGCGGTGAGCCTGCCGGGCGGTGAGCCGGTCGAGGGACTCGACGATCCCTCGGCCTGGCGGGTCGCGGCCAGTGTCGGCGAGGCGGTGGCGCTCACCCAGAACGGTGCCGGTTCCGGCGCCGTGGGCTTCGTGTCGGGCACGGCCGCGGACGCCGGCGGCGGTCTGATCGTCGGTCCCTGCGCCAGCCGAGCCGATGATGCGTGGTTCACCGGCCTGGGCGCGGTCGACGGACACGACTCGCAGCTGGTGCTGACCAACCCGGGGGAGGGGCCCGCGGTCGTGCGCCTCTCGGCCTGGGGCGAGGCCGGCGCGTTGACGATCGCCGGCGATGACACGCTGACCCTCGACGCCGGGCAAGTGCTGCGTCTCCCGGCCTCCGACCTCGCCGCGGGAGAGTCCGCGCTCTCCCTGCGCGTGGAGCGTCTGCGCGGCCTGTCCACGGCGCAGGTCCTCGACATCGGCGGCGATGCCGTGCGTGGCACCGAGCTGATGACGGCCTCGGCCGCGCCGGCCCGCGAGCTCGTGGTGGCATCAGCCGACGGCGAGGGCGCGCGGACCCTGCTGATCACCAACCCGGGCGAGGAGACCGCGAATGTCCGGGTCTCGGCCCTCGGCGCCGACAACGGCACCTATGTGCTGGAAGGGCTCGACGATGTCCCCGTCGAGCCGGGGACCGTCGCCGGGGTGGATCTCCCCGCGGTGGACGCTCCGCTGCTGCTCTCCGCCGACCAGCCGGTCACCGCCACCAGCCGGTGGCAGGGCGAGGAGGACCTGGCGCTGGGGACCAGCCTGTCGCCGCTCGGGGACCGCCCGGGCATCGTTCCGGTGGTCGGGGACACGCGGTTGACCGTGGCCTCCACCGGCGCCGCGACGCGCGCCCAGGTCGAGGCCTTCGACGCCGACATGGGCTCCCTGGGGGAGCAGACGCTGGAGATCCCCGAGGGCGGCAGTGCTGCCGTCGGTGCTGCGGAGGTCGCCGACGGAGCCTCCTATCTGGTGGTCTCCGGCTCCGGGATCGTCGCCCAGGCCCGGCACGCCGAGGGGGCGGGAGTCGCTCTCGAGCCGGTCCTCGCCGCGCCGACGACCGCGCTGTCGCCGCACGTCTCGTGGGGCGGTCGCTGGCACTGAGTAGACGCCTCCCGCGGCCGCTGAGAGGTGTCTCATCCACTGCTCGACCGGCCGCGGGATGCGTGACTCGCCGCTCCCATGGGCGAGAGGTGCGCGACCCACCGCCCCGGGAGGCAGGACGTGAGCGAGGGCACCTCGACCCCGATTTGTGTTCGTGCGGGCGCATCTGTCAAGATAGAGAAGTTGCCTCGGCAAGGTCGTGGTGACGTATGCGCTCAGGAATCTCACACCTGGCCCAGCGCGTACGTCGGATCCGCGTCCTCGCCCGTCCGGCCAGCCGAACCCTCCGGGGGGCGGAGCCGGTCCAACCACCTAACTCGAGAAGTGTGTGAATCTGCGCGCGGTAGCGCTGCGACACGCCCGACCTCGGGGGACGGAGAAGGAGCGCAACGGTTACTCCTCCCAGCCGGGGGCGAGTGAAGCGAAGACGAACGTAAAGGACGAGCAGAGCATGGCGGGACAGAAAATCCGTATCCGGCTCAAGGCCTACGACCACGAGGTCATCGACTCCTCGGCGAAGAAGATCGTCGACACCGTGACCCGCACCGGCGCGAAGGTGGCCGGCCCCGTGCCGCTGCCCACGGAGAAGAACGTGTTCTGCGTGATCCGTTCGCCCCACAAGTACAAGGACAGCCGCGAGCACTTCGAGATGCGCACCCACAAGCGGCTCATCGACATCATCGACCCGACGCCCAAGACCGTCGACTCGCTCATGCGTCTCGACCTCCCGGCCGGCGTCGACATCGAGATCAAGCTCTGAGGAAGGACACGCACGCCATGAGCAGCACCATCAACGCGCGCGGTCTCCTCGGCCGCAAGCTCGGCATGACCCAGGTCTGGGACGCCGACGGCCGCGTCGTGCCCGTCACCGTCCTGGCGGCCGGCACCAATGTCGTCACCCAGATCCGCACCCGTGAGGCCGACGGCTACAGCGCCGTCCAGCTGGGCTTCGGCGAGATCGACGGCCGCAAGGTCAACAAGCCGCAGTCCGGGCACTTCGCCAAGGCCGGTGTGACCCCCCGCCGTCACGTGGTCGAGATCCGCACCGAGGCCGTCGCCGACTACACCCTCGGCCAGGAGATCTCCCCGGAGATCTTCGCCGCGGGCGACAAGGTCGACGTCACCGCCACCAGCAAGGGCAAAGGCTTCGCCGGCGTCATGAAGCGCCACGGCTTCGCCGGCGTCTCCGCCTCGCACGGCGCCCACCGCAACCACCGCAAGCCGGGCTCGATCGGTGGCTGCGCCACCCCGGGTCGCGTCTTCAAGGGCCTGCGGATGGCCGGCCACATGGGCACCGACACGGTGACCACCCAGAACCTCACCGTCCACTCGGTCGACGTCGAGAAGGGAGTCGTCCTGGTCAAGGGCGCCGTCCCCGGCCCCAAGGGCGCCCTCGTCGTCATCCGCAACGCCGCGAAGGGAGCCTGACCATGGCACAGACGATCGACGTCGACGCTCCCGTCGACATCTTCGACGTGCAGGTGAACATCCCGCTCATCCACCAGGTGGTCACCGCGCAGCTCGCTGCCGCGCGCCAGGGCACCCACGACACCAAGACGCGTGGCGAGGTCGCCGGCGGCGGCAAGAAGCCGTACCGCCAGAAGGGCACCGGCCGCGCTCGTCAGGGCTCGATCCGCGCACCCCAGTTCGCCGGCGGTGGCATCGTCCACGGCCCGACGCCGCGTAGCTACGAGCAGCGCACCAACAAGAAGATGAAGGCCGCCGCGCTGCGCGGAGCCCTCTCCGATCGTGCGCGCGCCGGTCGTGTGCACGTGGTGGAGTCGCTCATCACCGGCGACAAGCCCTCGACCAAGACGGCCCTCACCGCTCTGCGCGAGCTGACGGCTCGCCCGCGGGTGCTCGTCGTCGTCGAGCGTGCGGACGAGCTGACCCTCAAGAGCCTGCGCAACGCCGAGGCGATCGCGCTGCTGTCCTTCGAGCAGCTCAACACCTACGACGTCCTGCTGTCCGATGACGTGGTGTTCACGCAGGCCGCCTACCAGGCCTTCGTCGAGGCCCGCTCGGCCGAGGGTGTCGCCACCCTCAAGCTGAGCGAGCTGGCCCAGGCCGCTCCCGCGGCCCCGGCGCCGAAGAAGGCCGCCAAGCCGGCCGAGGATGCCGCTCCCGCGGGTGCCACCAAGACCCAGCCCTACGGTCCCGGATCGAAGGCCCCCCTCGCGAGCGGCAACGCTCCGAAGGGCCACGAGATCAAGGGCGATGGCGCCAAGGCGTACTTCGCTCCCGGTGCCGCGGGCTACGACGCCGCCGAGCCCGAGGTCTGGTTCGACAGCGCCGAGTCCGCCGAGGCCGCCGGGTTCAGCCCGGCTCAGGAGGAGAACTGATGAGCAGCCTGCACTCGCACGCGCGCGACATCATCATCGCGCCGATCGTCAGCGAGAAGACCTACATGCTGATCGATGACAACAAGTACACGTTCGACGTCCACCCCGACGCCAACAAGACCCAGATCAAGATCGCCGTCGAGGAGATCTTCGATGTCAAGGTCGTCGCGGTGAACACGATCAACCGCAAGGGCAAGGCCCGCCGCACGCGTAACGGCATCGGCAAGCGCAAGGACACCAAGCGCGCGATCGTCAGCGTGGCACCCGGCCAGAGCATCGACATCTTCTCGAGCCCGAGCTGAGACGAGGACCATCATGGCTATTCGCAAGTACAAGCCGACCACGCCGGGCCGTCGTGGCTCCAGCGTCGCGGACTTCGCTGAGATCACCCGCACGACGCCGGAGAAGTCGCTGCTCGAGCCGCTGCCCAAGAAGGGCGGCCGCAACAACCAGGGACGCATCACCACGCGTCACCAGGGTGGCGGTCACAAGCGCGCCTACCGCATCATCGACTTCCGTCGCTACGACAAGGACGGCGTGCCGGCCAAGGTCGCGCACATCGAGTACGACCCCAACCGCACGGCGCGGATCGCGCTCCTGCACTACGCCGACGGCGAGAAGCGGTACATCATCGCTCCGGACGGTCTGCGTCAGGGCATGGCGGTCGAGGCCGGTGTCGGGGCCGACATCAAGCCCGGCAACAACCTGCCGCTGCGCAACATCCCCGTGGGCACCGTCGTGCACGCGGTGGAGCTGCGTCCCGGCGGCGGCGCCAAGATGGGCCGCTCGGCCGGCGCCCGCGTGCAGCTCGTCGCCCGCGAGGGCAACCGCGCGCAGCTGCGTCTGCCCTCGGGCGAGATGCGGTACGTCGACGTCCGCTGCCGCGCCAGCATCGGCGAGGTCGGCAACTCCGAGCAGTCCAACATCAACTGGGGCAAGGCCGGCCGCAAGCGCTGGAAGGGCGTCCGCCCGACCGTCCGCGGTGTCGTCATGAACCCGGTGGACCACCCGCACGGTGGTGGTGAGGGCAAGACCTCCGGTGGCCGTCACCCGGTCAGCCCGTGGGGCAAGCCCGAGGGCCGTACGCGCAAGCGCAAGGCCAGTGACCAGATGATCGTCCGCCGCCGCAAGACCGGCAAGCGCTGAGCCCGGCGTAGGAACTGAGGAAGAGACATGCCCCGTAGTTTGAAGAAGGGTCCCTTCGTCGACGGCCACCTCGAGAAGAAGGTGGACGCGCAGAACGAGGCCGGTACCCACAATGTGATCAAGACGTGGTCGCGTCGCTCGATGATCCTGCCGTCCTTCATCGGACACACGATCGCCGTGCACGACGGCCGCAAGCATGTGCCGGTGTTCGTCACCGACTCGATGGTGGGTCACAAGCTGGGCGAGTTCGCCCCGACCCGCACGTTCCGTGGCCATGAGAAGGACGACCGAAAGGCGAAGAGGCGATGAGTGCAGCTACTCGCGAGAACATCAGCGCTCGCCGTGAGCGCCTGCTGGGCGACGCGCCCGGCGCGTTCGCCGTGGCCCGCTTCGTGCGCGTGACCCCGCTCAAGGCGCGTCGCATCGCGGACCTGATCCGCGGTGCCCGTGTCGAGGACGCGCTGGCCACGCTCCAGTTCGCGCCGCAGGCCGTGGCCCAGAACTTCTACAAGCTGGTCGAGTCGGCCGTCGCGAATGCCGAGACCACCGAGGGTCTCGACACCGGCGACCTCATCGTCAGCGTCGTGACCGTCGACGAGGGCCCCACGATGAAGCGCTGGCGTCCGCGCGCCAAGGGTGCGGCCAACCGCATCCTCAAGCGCACGAGCCACCTGACCGTGGTCGTGCAGCCCGAAGACTCCATTTCGAAGAAGGGTGGGAACTGAGCTATGGGCCAGAAGATCAACCCGCACGGTTTCCGCCTCGGCGTCTCGACCGACCACAAGAGCCGCTGGTACGCCGACAAGCTCTACAAGAGCTACGTCGGTGAGGACGTCGCGATCCGCAAGCTGCTGAGCAAGGGCATGGAGCGCGCCGGCATCTCCAAGGTCGAGATCGAGCGCACGCGTGACCGCGTCCGGGTCGACATCCACACCGCGCGTCCGGGCATCGTCATCGGCCGCCGCGGCGCCGAGGCCGACCGC
>JAEZEJ010000112.1 GCA_023417775.1 Actinomycetes bacterium
GCATGGAGCCTGGTTGACGAATCGGGAGCACATCTCGGTACAAGGATGGGTCAGGCGGTCAGCTGACGGCGCACCTCCGCGGCCACCTGCGCGCCATCGGCGCGACCCTTGGTCTGCGGGGTGACGACCCCCATGACGCGGCCCATCGCCTTCATCCCCTCACCGGCGGCACCGGTCTGCTCGATCGCGGCGGCCACCAGCTCGCGGATCTCGTCCTCGCCCAGCTGAGCCGGCAGGAAGTCCGCGATCACGGCGGCCTCGTCGCGCTCCTTCTGAGCGAGCTCGGGGCGATTGCCGTCGTCGAAGGCCTCGGCGGCCTCACGACGCTTCTTGCTCTCGGTGGCCAGCACGGAGATGACGTCCTCGTCGCTCAGCTCGCGCGCCTCGGATCCGGCGACCTCCGCATTGGTGATGGCCGTGAGCACCATCCGGATCGTCGAGGAGCGCAGCGAGTCGCGCTCCTTCATGGCCGTGGTGAGCTCCGCCCGCAGGCGGTCCTTGAGAGCTGACATGCCTCCAGTATGACGACACGGCCCCGCCCCGGTAGGGGACGGAGCCGTGCGGCCGGTCCGATCGTCAGGCGCGCGGTTCCCAGCGGAAGAACCGGCGGGCCAGCTCGATGCCGACCACGGTCCACACCAGCAGCCCGGCGGCCGCGGTGAGCGCCGAGCCGGGAGTCGGGACCTCGAAGGCGAGGCGAGCGAAGGTCACGACGGCGCCGCCGGGGGTCAGGTCCATCAACTGGCTGTCCGCGAACGGGGTCGCGAAGACCGAGCCGATGACGAAGAGGAAGTACGGGACCGTCGTCATCTGCGCGGCCGAGGCATTGGGCGTCACCGATGCGGTGCCGAGGCCCATCGCCAGGCAGGAGACGATCGATCCGACGGCCGCCGCCACGATCCACCAGGGCTCGGCCGGAACCTCGAAGCCGATGATCGACAGCACCACCACGACCACGATCATCTGCGCCACGCAGAGCAACGCCGTCGGCAGTGTGATCCCGGCGAAGATCGCCACATCGCTGCTCTCGCCCGAACGCAGCCTCTTGAGGTAGAGATCCTGTCGCCGTGAGACGGCGGTCAGCGTCACGGTCATGTACACCGTCATGCTGGAGAAGATCGACACCATGATCGAGGTCAGACCCGCGGCCGCCATCGGCCCCTCGGCATCCTGGATGAGATAGAGCGCGGTCAGCGCCAGCGGGAAGAGCGTGGCGCTGAACAGCACCGTCTTGTTGCGGGCGATCAGTTTCCCCTCGGTACGGGCGATCACCCTGGTCTGCTGTGCGGTACTCATACCGTCACCGCCTTGAAGAAAAGAACACTGGGCCGATGACGGCATGAGGTGATTCTCATTGTTCGCTCACTCCGTTCACTCATACGAACTCCTCCTGCTTCTGCTCGCCGGCGGCGATCTGTGCGAACACATCGCTCAGCGACGCCTGGCTGACGGTGATGTTGTCGAGTCGGTGACCATGGGAGCCGGCCCAGCCGAGCAGCCGCACGAGCGCCTGCTGCGCGTCGTCGACCTCCAGCACGAGGCCCTCGCTCCCGATGGTCTCCAGCCGCCGTGGCCCGACGACGGTCCGCAAGGCGCGGTCGACGTCCGCGGTGGATACTCCGGCAGGTCGCCGGAAGGTGATCCGGGTTGGCCGGTCCTCGACCAGCTCGGAGAGCGTGCCCTCCAAAGCGATACGGCCCTCGTGCATGATCGCGATGCGATCAGCGAGCCGCTCGGCCTCCTCGAGGTAGTGGGTCGTGAGGACGATCGTCGTCCCCGAGCCGCGCAGGGTGTCGATGAGGTCCCAGGTGCGCCGCCGCGACTCCGGGTCGAGGCCGGTGGTGGGCTCGTCGAGGAATACCAGGTCGGGGCGGGTGATCGTGGCCAGTACGAGATCAAGGCGTCGCTTCTGACCTCCCGAGAGCTGCACCACCCGCGTGTCGGCGCGATCGGACAGGTCGAGGCGGTCCATGGCCTCGGCGGCGGTGTCGCCGCGGCGATGCTTCTCGCCCAGTGGCGAGGAGGACAGCGCCAGCCACATCTCGATCGTCTCGGCGACGGTCAGCTCCCCGGCGAATCCGCTCTCCTGCAGCATGATGCCGAGCCGTGGCCGCACCCGGGCGCGCTCGATATACGGATCATGTCCGAGGACGCTCAAGGTGCCGCCGCTCGCGCGGCGGTGGCCTTCGAGGGTCTCCATGGTGGTGGTCTTGCCGGCGCCGTTCGTGCCGAGCAGCGCGAACATCTCGCCGGACCGGATATCCATGTCGATCCCCCGCACGGCCTCGAAGTCGCCGTACGCGCACCGCAGATCGTGAGCCTGGATCGCGAGGTCGGTTGTCGTGGTCATGTTCCCAGCCTCCTCGGTCGCGGCCATTCGCCGTAGTGGGTGACCGTCACCGCTTTCGATGACATATGTCATCGGGGATCTGGACTACGGTTGAGGGCAATGAGCGCATTGCCCGTCTCCGACGACCTGGATCGCCCCCCGCGCCGCGACAGCTTCCAGCAGACGTGGCGATACAACTACTGGTCGCTGTGGATCTATCTGATCTTCGGCTCCTTCGGTGCGCTGGCTAATGCGATCGGCCTGGCGCCCTTCGGTATGGCACGCCGCATCCTCGTCATCGCCCTGATCGCGGTGATCGTGGGCTGGGCCGGCTGGTGGGTGCGTCTGCTGATCGTCGGCCGCGGCCGCACGGTCATTCCCCGGATCGCGTTCGCTGGTGCCGCGGCACTGGCGGTCGTCTTCGTCGTCATCAGCAGCTGGGATCCCTCGGCCCCGATCGGCTATCTACTGGTGCCCTGGGCGGCGGCCACCGTGCTGGGCCTGGACTTCCGCCGATCGCGGTATGCCCTGTGGCTGATCTGCTGGGCGGTGTCGCTGGGTGCGCTCCGGTGGGGTGTCTTCGTGATGAGCGGAGGCAGTCTGGGGGACTATCCGCCCAATGACTTCTCCGCCTGGTATCTCCTGGGCTTCTTCGTCCTGTTCTTGCCGGCCGCGGCTTGGGTGCAAATGTGGGTGTGGGAGCTGACGATCGGTGTCCGCGATGCCGGTGACACCCGTGCCGAGCTGGCGCGGGTCCGCGAACGGCTGCGCTTCGCGGCCGATCTGCACGACATCCAGGGCCACCATCTGCAGGTCCTGGCCCTCAAGACCGAATTGGCGGAACGTCTCATCGATCGCGATCCCGATGCGGCCCGCCGGGCGATCCACGAGGCACAGCAGATCGCCCGCACCGCCTTGGAGGAGACCCGCACGCTCGCGCAGGGGTACCGGCAGGTGTCGCTCCGCGACGAGATCGTCAATGCGGCCTCGGTGCTGGAGGCCGCGGGAGCCGTCGTCGAGGTCGACATCCCCGATGACCTGGACAATCCGCTGCTCGCCACGGCCCTGCGAGAGGCGACGACCAATATCCTGCGCCACAGTCAGGCGGGCCACGTGCGCATCACCGGCTCGCTCGGCCCCCCGACCCTACGGGTCGTGAACGACGGGGTCGGCTCGGTGACCAATCGACGCGGCTCGGGCTTGACCTCGCTCGCCGAACGCTTCGCCGCCGCCGGCGGCGACCTGCGGACCGAGCACGCCGAGGATCGGTTCGAGCTCGTCGCGGTCGGCGGCACCACATGATCCGGCTGATCGTCGCCGACGACGAGGAGATGATCCGCACCGCCATCGTCTCTTTGCTGACGATGGAGGAAGATCTCGACATCGTGGCACAGAGCGACAACGGCGCTGATGCCGTCGCGCTGGCCCGCGCCCACCGGCCCGATGTGGTGCTGCTCGACCTGGAGATGCCGCCCACCGACGGCATCGAGACCGCGAGTCAGATCCTGAAGACGGTCGACACCCATGCGGTGCTCATGACACGCCACGCACGCCCCGGAGTCCTGAAGCGGGCGATGGCGGCGGGGATCACCGGATTCGTTCCGAAATCGACACCGGTCGAACGACTGGCCGTCGTCGTGCGCGATATCGCCGACGGCCGACGGTACGTCGATCCCGAGCTCGCCGCCCAGGCGCTGAACAGCGAGGCCTGTCCGCTCACCGACCGCGAGCTCGACGCCCTGCGCCTGACCCGCAGCCACCTGCCGGTCCAGCAGATCGCCGTGACCCTGCATCTGGCTGAGGGGACCGTACGCAACTATCTGTCTTCGGCGATGACCAAGACCGATACCGACTCGCGGCACGCGGCCGCGGACCTCGCCTGGCAGCAGGGCTGGATCTGACACGTCCACGGTGGCGGTACGTCATCAACCTCACCTCGACCCGAGCGGTAGGCCGTCAACCCGACGGAGCCTCAGTAACGTTGATGGTCTACCGCCGCGAGATGGGAGAGGTTGATGGTCTACCGCCGCCGGGTGAGACGATAGGGCCGGCCGAACCTCCAGCCGATCAGTAGGCTGAACGGGTGCCGACCGCCCGCTCCCTCGCTCTCGCCGCGCCGTTCCTCGCCGGAGCGGCGACCGTCGCCTACGGCGCGCTATACGAGACGCGGGCCTTCACCCTGCGACGGGTGGCCGTTCCGGTGCTCGCCCCCGGATCGCGGCCACTGCGCATCCTGCATCTCTCTGACGCTCACATGCGGCCCGGTCAGCGCCGCAAACAGGAGTGGCTGCGCGGTCTCGCGGCCTTGGAGCCGGATCTCGTCGTCAACACCGGCGACAACATCGCCCATCTCGATGCGGCTCCGTCGGTGCTCGCGGCCTATGGCGAGCTGCTGGACCGCCCTGGGGTCTTCGTGTTCGGATCGAATGACTATTTCTCCCCGCGCCTGAAGAGTCCCTTGGCCTATCTTCGCGGCGGCAGCGGGGTGGAGGCCGGCGGTGACTGGGGGCGTACGCGGGACATGCCCTTCGAGGAGCTCCGATCGGCCTTCACGAGTCGCGGCTGGCTCGACCTGTCCAATCGCCACGACGATCTCACCGTCAACGGCCGCAGGCTCTCCTTCGTGGGGGTGGATGACCCGCATCTGGAGTACGACGAGCTCGACGATGCTCCCGCCGATCGCTCCGCCGATCTGGCCATCGGCGTCGCCCACGCACCGTATCTGCGTGTCCTCGACCGCTGGAACCGCTCGGGATATCCGCTGATCCTCGCCGGCCACACCCATGGTGGCCAGCTGTGCCTACCCGGCTGGGGGGCGCTGGTCACCAACTGCGACCTCGACGCCGCCCGCGCCAAGGGCCTCCACCAGCATCGAACACCCGGTCACGAGGCCTCGTGGATGCACGTCTCCGCCGGCCTCGGCACCTCACCTTATGCCCCGATCCGCGTCGCGTGCCGCCCCGAGGCAACACTCTTGACCCTGACTGGGTAGACTCGATGAGGTTCGAGCAATCGAACCTGCCACGGGGTGTGGCGCAGCTTGGTAGCGCGCGTCGTTCGGGACGACGAGGCCGCAGGTTCAAATCCTGTCACCCCGACCATCTGATCCCTCCAGACACAGCAAACCTCCGACCCTCAGGCGTTCGGAGGTTTCGCCGTTTCAGGTCGGCGGGCGAGCCTGCGCCTGCCCGAGCGACGAAGGATCTGCTCGGTAATTCCGGCGGGCGTCCGGACGCGATTCCTCAGACCCCTACCGATCGAGACGTGTGCCACACTGCTGACATGGCTGAGAAGGACGATGCGCCCCGGGTGAAGAAGGTCGTCATCCGTCGTGTCACCCGGGAGCCCCAGGATGCGCAGAAGCCCGCGCCGGAGCAGACCCGCACCCTCACCCGGCCCCGCCTTCCGCATCGCGAGCGCGAGGAACGACCGGCTCGACCGCCCCGGGTTCCGCTGCGGCAGCGTTCCGCCGCGGCCGCACAACGCGGCGCGGCCGGGACACGCCTCGGCATCGAGATCATCCTCGGCGAGATCCGTGCGCTGCGATGGCCCGCCTGGCCACCCGGCGTGACGGCGGGGGTCGTGGGGGCAGGCGCCGGGCTCCTCCTCGCCGTCCTCGGCGCCATCGCCACCTGGGGAGTCTCCGGTATCCGGGGTGTCGCGGGGGGAGCCGGTGGAGCCGGGCTCCTCCTGGTCGCCTTCCTGCTGGTGCTGGTCGTCGCGGCCAGCGCGGTCTTCCTGCGATGGATCGGCTTCCGGCGTCCGTGGACCGTGCCCGCACTCGGCATGATCGCCCTGCTGGCCGTCGTACTCGCCCTCTTCCTCGGGCTGGCCGGATCGGCATGGGCCGTCCTGCTCCTCCCCGCCCTCGGCGCCGGCTGCTTCGCCCTCGCCGACCGGGTCCTCGCCATGGCCGCCGACGCCCCAGGAGAGGACGAGGCGTGACCGCACCGGTGTTGTGGCAGCCTCCAGTGGACGGATCGACCCGTCTCGAGGGATTCCAGCGCTGGTTGCGAGATCAGGGCATCGCCGAGACCCGCGACTATGAGGAGCTCTGGCGCTGGTCGGTCCAGGATCTCGACGGCTTCTGGTCCGCCCTGTGGCGTTATCTCGGCATCCCCGCCGACGGCGATCCGTCCGTGGCCCTCGCCGAGGACTCGATGCCCGGTGCCCGTTGGTTCCCCGATATCCGGGTGAACTACGCCGAGGCGATGCTGCGAATGCCCGGTCGCGGCGATGACGACATCGTCGTGGTCGCCCGCTCGCAGTCGCGCGACGACCGCACCCTGACCGCGGCGCAGCTGCGTGACCAGGTCGCCCGGGCACGTGCCGGTCTGCTGCGGGCGGGTGTGAGCCGCGGCGACCGAGTGGCGGCCTACTCCCCCAATGTCCCCGAGACCCTCGTGCTCCTGCTCGCGTCCGCCAGCATCGGCGCGATCTTCTCCTCCTGCGCTCCCGAGTTCGGCACCCAGAGCGTCATCGACCGCTGGCAGCAGACCGAGCCGGTGTTCCTGCTCGCCGTCGACGGCTACCGCTACGGCACCAAGCCCATCGACCGCCGCCAGGAGGTCGACGCCATCCGCGCCGCGCTGCCCAGCATCCGCACCACGGTCTGGCTGCCCTATCTCGACGGCGAGGCGCCCGCCCCCGACGATGCGGTGACCTGGACGGATTTCACCGCCGAGCCCGGTCCCTTGGAGTTCGACCGGTTGCCCTTCGACGCACCGCTGTATGTGCTCTTCTCCTCGGGCACCACGGGCCTGCCCAAGCCCATCGTGCACGGTCATGGCGGCATCACGGTCGAGCACCTCAAGGCGCTGGCCCTGCAGAGCGACCTCGGCCCGGACGACCGCTTCTTCTGGTTCTCCACGACCGGATGGATGATGTGGAATCTGCTGGTCTCCGGTCTCGGCGTCGGTTCCACGATCGTCCTCTTCGACGGCAATCCCGGCGCCCCCGATCTCGGCGAGCTCTGGCGCGCCGCCGATGAGCTCGCCATCACCTTCTTCGGTACGAGCGCCCCCTTCCTGCTCGAATGCCGCAAGCAGGGACTGCATCCCGCCCGCGATCACGACCTCTCGTCCCTGCGGGCCATCGGCTCCACTGGCGCACCGCTGCCGGCGGAGGGGTTCTGGTGGGCGCACGAGGAATTCGGGCCGTCCGTCCAGGTCTGCTCGATGTCCGGAGGCACCGACACCTGCGCGGCCTTCGTCGGATCGGCTCCCACCGTCCCCGTCTATGCCGGTGAGATCTCCTGTCGCTGTCTCGGGGCGGCGGTCGACGCCTATGCCGAAGACGGCAGCCCCGTACGCGATCAGCTCGGTGAGCTCGTCATCACCCGTCCGATGCCCTCCTTCCCCGTCGGCTTCTGGGGCGATGAGGACGGCTCGCGCTATCGAGCCTCCTATTTCGAGGACATCCCCGGCGTGTGGCGGCACGGCGATTGGATCTCTATCACCGACTACGGCAGCAGCGTCATCACCGGACGCAGCGATGCCACCCTGAACCGGGGCGGGGTGCGGCTGGGTACCTCGGAGTTCTACGTCGTCGTCGAGTCGCTGCCGTCGATCACCGACAGCCTCGTGGTGCACCTGGAGGATGACGAGGGTGGCACCGGGCGGCTGCTGCTGTTCGTATCCCTCGCCGATGGCGCCGTGCTCGACGATGACCTGCGCCGCCGGATCGGGACCGAGCTCCGGACGCGGCTGTCACCTCGGCATGTGCCCGACGAGATCCATCAGGTCCGCGGCACGCCGCGGACGCTGTCGGGCAAGAAGCTCGAGGTCCCGGTCAAGAAGATCCTGCGCGGTACCCCCGTCGACGATGCCGCCTCCAAGGGAGCCCTCCAGAATCCCGAGGTCCTCGACGACTACACCAGCTTCCGCGAATATCCGTAAGACTACGGGTACTGCGCATTCTGCGACGCACCTACGCTGAGGGCCTACTGCCATCAACGGGAGAAGCCATGACACGATCTCGAACCGCAGCGCTCTGCGCGCTGCCCCTGCTCGTCGGTGGATTGGTGACGGTCGCCGCGCCAGCTCAAGCCGACACCGGTGGTGAATGCCGCGACGGCCGCGCACCGGGTGCGACCATCGTTGGAGAGCCGCCCATGCGCGGTCACACGGCCAAGATCTTAGGCACTCAGCACTTCTGGCCCGTCGGCGGTGGCTATATCAGAAACGTGACCGTCCTATACCCCGGCTACTCCGAGTCATGGCAGTACACAGTCGGAGCCGGAGTGCCGGGCGACTACGCCAGCCACTCGCGCCACTCCGTGTTGCGTTGGTGCGAGGACCTCAGCAAACCGGCACCCCAACCTCAGCCCGAACCCCGCCCTAGCGGGAGCGGTGGAGGTGGCCGTGCGGACGTCGGCGGAGGTGGTATCAGCGTGCCGGCTGGCGTCCCAGTCGTCAGAATGGACGATGACTTAGTGCGCTGGGGCAGGGTCGGACAGGTCCAGAGCATTCAGTGACTCCAGAACCCGTTGAGTGTGACATTTGGACGGTGAAATGTACGTGATTACCGTCCAAACGTCACACTCAACGGGTTCCAGAGTCAGACGAGAAGTTCGGCGATCTGGATGGTGTTGAGGGCGGCACCCTTGCGGAGATTGTCGCCCGCCACGAAAAGCGCGAGACCGCGCTGCCCGGGGGCGGACTGATCCTGGCGGATGCGGCCGACGAGGCTCTCGTCGCGCCCAGCGGCCTCCAGCGGAGTCGGGACCTCGGTCACCGTGACCCCCGGGGCGGAAGCGAGGATCTCCTCGGCTCGCTCCGGCGTGATGTCGCGTGAAAACTCCGCATTGATCGACAGCGAATGGCCGGTGAAGACCGGCACCCGCACGCAGGTGCCGGAGACCCGCAGCTCGGGGATCCCGAGGATCTTGCGGCTCTCATTGCGGAGCTTCTGCTCCTCATCGGTCTCGTTCGAGCCGTCGTCGACAACCGAGCCGGCCATCGGCAGCACATTGAAGGCGATCGGGGCGACGTACTTGAGCGGATCGGGGAACGCCAGGGCGCGGCCGTCGTGGGTCAGCGCATCGGCCTTCTCGACCACTGCCAGGGCCTGTCCGTGCAGTTCCTCGACACCGGCCAGGCCCGAGCCCGAGACCGCCTGGTAGCTGCTGACGATGAGCCGCTCCAGGCCGGCCTCCTCGTGCAGCGGCCTGAGGACCGGCATCGCGGCCATCGTGGTGCAGTTGGGGTTGGCGATGATGCCGCGCCCACCGGGTCCGTCGGCGGACGGGATGTCGCCGGGGTTGACCTCGCTGACGACCAGCGGGATCGACGGGTCCTTGCGCCAGGCGGAGCTGTTGTCGATGACCGTGACACCCACCTCCGCGAAGCGCGGAGCCTGCACCTTGCTCATCGTGGCGCCGGCGGAGAACAGCGCGATGTCGAGCCCGGACGGGTCCGCGGTCGCAGCGTCCTCGACGACGATCTCGCCACCCTTCCATGGCAACGTCGAACCGGCCGACCTGCTGGACGCGAAGAAGCGCACCTCATCGGCCGGGAAGTCACGTTCCTCCAGCAGACGGCGCATGACTGCGCCGACCTGCCCGGTCGCGCCGACGACTCCGATCGAGAGGCTCATCGTCCCGTCCCTCCGTAGACCACGGCCTCGACCTCGCCGGTCCCGAGACCGAAGGCCTCGTGGGCGGCGCGCACGGCCGTATCGACATGCGTCTCCGAGACGGTCACCGAGATGCGGATCTCCGAGGTGGAGATCATCGCGATGTTGACGCCCGCGGCGGCCAGCGCCTCGAAGAAGGTGGCCGTGATGCCAGGCTGCGAGCGCATGCCCGCACCGATGATCGACACCTTGCCGACGCTGTCGTCGTAGAGCAGCCGCTCGAAGCCGACCTGGTCCTTGAGCCGGGCGAGCGCGGTCATCGCCGTCTGCCCGTCGGCGCGCGGCAGCGTGAAGGAGATATCGGTGAGCGCGGTGGCCGAGGCCGACACGTTCTGCACGATCATGTCGATATTGATCTCCGCATCGCCGAGGGCGCGCAGGATCGCCGCGGCCTCGCCCGGACGGTCCGGGACGCCGACCACGGTGATCTTGGCCTCGCTGCGATCGTGCGCGACGCCGGAGATGATGGCCTGCTCCATATCGGAGTTACCTTCCTGCTCGAGGTACCGCGCGACCTGGTCGGCGGCAACGACCCACGTGCCCGTCTTCTCCGAGAAGGAGGAGCGCACGTGGATGGGCATGTCGTTGCGGCGCGCGTACTCGACGCACCGCAGGTGGAGGATCTTGGCGCCGTTGGCGGCCATCTCGAGGGTCTCCTCATAGGAGATCGCCGGGATGCGCCGGGCCCGGGGCTCGATACGCGGGTCGGCGGTGAAGATGCCGTCGACATCGGTGTAGATCTCGCAGACATCGGCCTTCAACGCCGCGGCGAGGGCGACGGCTGTGGTGTCCGAGCCGCCGCGGCCGAGGGTCGTGATGTCCTTGGTGGTCTGCGAGACACCCTGGAATCCGGCCACGATGACGACGGCGCCCTCGTCCAGCGCGTCCTGCAGCCGCCCGGGGGTGACGTCGATGATCTTGGCACGGCCGTGCGAGTCATCGGTGATGACACCGGCCTGCGAGCCGGTGAAGGAGCGTGCCTCCTGGCCGAGATTGCCGATCGCCATCGCGAGGAGCGCCATGGAGATGCGCTCCCCCGCCGTGAGCAGCATGTCGAGCTCGCGGGCGGGAGGGATCGGGGAGACCTCGTTGGCGAGGTCGATCAGCTCATCGGTGGAGTCGCCCATGGCCGAGACCACCACGACGACATCGTGGCCGGCCTTCTTGGCCGCCACGATTCTCCCGGCGACTCGCTTGATGCTCGTGGCGTCGGCCACGGACGAGCCGCCGTACTTCTGCACGACAATGCCCACGGAGGGTTCCTTCGGGTCGGTGAGGAAACACTGAACGCCACGCTGCGCCATCCCCCAGTCTACGCATGCGGACGACGGGCGTGATATCCGTCCCGCCCCGGTGGCGGCGGGCAGTGTCAGCTGCCGACGGACGTCCGGTGCTCGAAGGCACGACCCAAGGTGACCTCGTCGGCGTACTCCAGATCGCCGCCGACCGGAAGCCCGCTCGCGAGCTTGGTGACCCGCAGGCCGAGGGGCATCAGCATGCGCATGAGATAGGTGGCGGTCGCCTCACCCTCGAGATTGGGGTCGGTGGCGATGATGACCTCGGTGACGGTGCCGTCCTGCAGCCGGCCGAGCAGTTCCTTGATGCGCAGCTGATCGGGGCCAACACCCGCCAGCGGGCTGATCGCGCCGCCGAGGACGTGGTAGCGGCCGCGGAACTCGCGGGTGCGCTCGATCGCGATGACGTCTTTGCTCTCCTCGACCACGCAGAGCACCGCGGGGTCGCGGCGCGGGTCGGCGCAGATGCGGCACTCGGTCTCGACGGTGACGTTGAAGCAGATGGCGCAGAAATGCACGCGGGTCTTGGCGTCCACGAGGGTGGCAGCGAGCCGCTTGACGTCCTCGGGGTCGGCGTCGAGCAGGTGGAAGGCGATGCGCTGAGCGCTCTTGGGACCGATACCCGGCAGCTGGCCGAGCTCCTCGATGAGGTCCTGAATCACGCTCTCATACACTCCACCAGACTAGTCGCCAGCTGCGCCGATGACAGGACCGACGCGGGTGACCCCTTGCGCGGCGTAGTGTCGAAGCACGATCGAAGGAGTCACCATGAGCATCCCTCGCACCATGCGCGCGGCCGTCAGCAGTCACGCCGGGGCACCGCTGACGATCGAGGAGGTGGAGATCCCCTCACCGGGACCACACCAAGCACTCGTCCGTGTCCTCACCACGGGCGTGTGCCACACCGATCTTCACGCCGTCGACGGGGACTGGCCAGTTGCGCCCAAGCGCCCACTGGTGCCGGGCCACGAGGGCTTCGGCGAGGTGGTCGCCGTCGGCGACGAGGTCACCGAGCTCGCCGTGGGCGATCGCGTCGGCAATGCGTGGCTGTGGTCGGCCTGCGGCCGCTGCGAGTACTGCCGAAAAGGCTGGGAGACACTCTGCGAGCAGCAGGAGAACGGCGGCTACTCCGTCGATGGGTCTTTCGCCGAGTACATGCTCGTCGATGAGCGGTACGCCGCGAGAATCCCCGACGGCGTCGATCCGGTCGAGGTTGCCCCGATCCTCTGCGCGGGGGTGACGGTCTACAAAGCCCTCAAGGAGACCGAGACAGCGCCCGGCGAGTGGGTGGTGATCTCCGGTATCGGCGGCCTCGGACATGTCGCCGTGCAATACGCCACCGCCATGGGCATGCGGGTGGTCGCGGTCGACATCGATGACGAGAAGCTCGAACTCGCGCGCCGTCACGGAGCTGAGCTGGCTTTCAACGCCCGCGAGGCCGATCCTGGGGAAGCGGTACAGAACGCGATCGGCGGTGCCCACGGGGTACTCGTCACCGCGGTCCACCCATCGGCCTTCGGTCAGGCCGCGGCGATGTCGCGCCGAGGCGGCACGATCGTCTTCGTCGGCCTGCCGGCCGGTGACTTCCCAGCCGATATCTTCGACACCGTGCTCCGCGGGCTGACGATCCGTGGCTCAATCGTCGGCACCCGACAGGACATGGTCGAGGCCCTGGAGTTCTTCGCCGCCGGCAAGATCCATCCCACTGTGCGCACACGGCGACTCGACGACATCAACGAGATCTTCGATGAGATGAAGGCCGGCAAGATCGACGGCAGGATCGTCCTGGAACTCGCCTGAGACCGGGGTCACGAGGCGATCGAGCGATCGATCTCTCGTCCCCAACCCTGGTGGGCGATGGCCTCCAGGTCGGCAATGGTGTCGACGTCATCGCGCAGACCCGGCCAATCCCCCGTGATCTCGACGACGCCGAGTGCACGGTGAGCATCGGCCGACCCGGGCCCATAAGCGGCCACCAGCTCGGTCGGAGATGACGCGGTGAGCATGGTCGAGCCCTCTCCATCGCGGTCGGGCACGAAGGCGCGCCGATGGTCGCTCGCGATGGCCAAAGCCGCACCGAGGGTGGATGCGGTGAGAGCGGGAAGATCGGCGGGGATCACCGCGATCGGCTGATCCGCACGATGCGAGATCGCCCACGCTCGGCCATGGTCGACCGCCGCTGCCATGGTCCCCGGATCGGCGAGTTCGATATCCGCGACCGGATGGGCAATGCCCACGACGACGACGGTCTCCACCATCGGAACCCGCCTCAGCTCGCCGAGGACGTGGTCGGCGAAGGCGCGCGCGACTCGCTCACGCCGATCCGGTTCCAGCGCGAGCCGGGTCTTGGCGCGATCGAAGGGCTTGACGGGCACGATGACCGTCCAGCGCGGCTCCTGTGCGTTGCGGGTCATCGAACGGCTCCCTGCGGTGGCGGTACATGGTCAACCGTATCGGCCGCCAATGGGGTTGGTGGTGTACCGCGGACGGGACTGAGAGGTTGATGGTGTACCGCCCACCGGCGAGGCCACCTGGGGACGGCGCTCATGCCGAGACCGGGGTGTAGAGGGTCGTGCGCTGGCGGGCGGGGCGGCCGGCGAGGGCCGCCATCTGCTCGAGCTCGGCGACGGACTTGGCCGAGCCATTGGTCGAGCCGGCCATCCGGCTGATGGTCTCCTCCATCAGCGTCCCGCCGAGGTCGTTGACGCCCCCGGCGAGCACCTGGGCGCACAGCGGCGGTCCCAGCTTGACCCAGGAGCACTGGATGTTGTCGATGAGACCGTGCAATAGGATCCGCGACAGCGCGTGCACCGCCCGGTTGTCGCGGGCGGTCGGCCCGGGCCGGGCGACACCGGCAAGATAGATGGGGCTCGACTGGTGCACGAATGGCAGCGGTACGAATTCGGTTAATCCGCCGGTGCGGCGCTGCAGGTCCGCGATGAGGCGCAGGTGCGCGACCCAATGATGCGGCTGGTCGACGTGGCCGTACATCATCGTCGCGGTGGTCGGCAGCCCGACCGCATGGGCCGTGGTGACGACCTCGATCCACTGGGCGGTGGGAAGTTTGCCCTTGGTCAGGATCCAGCGGATGTCGTCGTCGAGGATCTCCGCGGCGGTGCCGGGCAGCGAGTCGACCCCGGCCTCGCGCATCGAGGTCAGGAACTCGGTGATCGACAGGCCGGTGCGGGCGACGCCGTTCATGATCTCCATCGGGCTGAACGCATGCAGGTGCAGCGACGGTGCAGCGGCCTTGACCGCACGGGCGATCTGCTCATAGGAGGTGGCCGGCATCGCCGGGTCGATCCCTCCTTGCAGGCACACCTCCGTCGCCCCGACCTCGACCGCCCGGGCCGCCCGGGTCGCGACCTCGTCGAGGGACAGCGTGTAGGCATCGGCATCGGATGCGCGCTGGGCGAAGGCACAGAACCGGCAGCCGGTATAGCAGACATTGGTGAAGTTGATGTTCCGGTTGACCACATAGGTGACGTCATCGCCCACGGTCGTGCGGCGCAGGTCGTCCGCGAGCGAGCACACCGCCTCCAGCGCGGGCCCGTCGGCGGTCATCAGCGCGAGCGCCTGCTCGGCGCTGAGCCCCGCGGGGTCGGCCTCGGCCGCCCGCAGCGCCGCGGCCACCTCGACCGAGCCGAGATGCTCGCCGGCGAGGGCGGGAGCTGAACGCACCTGCTCGCGCAGCGCGGACCAGTCCCCGTAGATCTCGTCGAAGTCGCCCCGCCGGCCCTCGGTCCGGCCGGTGGTGTCGATGGTGGCGTGCAGGTCCGTGCGCCCGGAGTCCGCCCAGCCGCCGTCGGGCTCCTGCCAGGGACGGCCGACCACCGGAGCCTTCGTATCCGCGAGCCCGTCCGGCCCGGCGAGGGCGTCGACATGGCCGCGCAGCCGGGGATCGAGCCAGGGCTCGCGCAGATAGCCGGGATGTGCCGTCAGCCGCTCGCGCAGCGTGAACCCCTCAGCCGCGCAGAGGTCGGCGAGGCGGTCGATCTGCGGCCACGGGCGCTCGGGATTCACATGATCGGGGGTCAGCGGGCTGATGCCGCCGAAATCATCGACCCCGGCGTCCAATAGCCCGCGGCACTCGTCGAGCTCCACGAGATTGGGTGGCGCCTGCAGCCGCACCGACGGCCCCAGCACCACCCGGCACGTGGCGATCGCCGCCAGATACTCCTCGACACCGAGGTCATCAGCATGGCGCATCGCGGTATCGGGCTTGGCGCGGAAGTTTTGGACGATGACCTCCTGGATCGCGCCGTGCTCGCGGCTGATCCGCCGCAGCTCCAGGATGCTGTCGGCCCGCTCGACCTCGTCCTCGCCGATCCCGATCAGCAGCCCGGTCGTGAACGGCACCGCCAGCCGGCCGGCGTCCTCCAGGACCCGCAGGCGCACCTCGGGCTCCTTGTCGGGACTGCGGTAGTGCGGCTGCCCCTTCTCCAGGAGCCGGGTGCTGGTGGTCTCCAGCATCATGCCCATCGAGGGCGCGACCGGCTTGAGACGGGTCAGCTCCGCCCAGCTCATGACTCCGGGGTTGAGGTGCGGCAACAGCCCGGTCTCCTCCAGCACCCGGATGGCCATCGCCCGCACGTACTCCAGCGTCGAGTCGTACCCAGCCTCCTCGAGCCACTGCCGCGCCTGCGGCCAGCGGTCCTCCGGCCGGTCACCGAGAGTGAACAACGCCTCCTTGCAGCCCAGCTCGGCACCCCGGCGGGCGATCTCCAGCACCTCATCAGGGGATAGGAACATCGACTCGCCCTTCGCCGCGAGCACCGCAGGCGACTCCACGAAGGTGCAGTAATGACACCGGTCGCGGCAGAGCTTGGTCAGCGGGATGAACACCTTGCGCGAATAGGTGACCATACCGGCACGACCGGCATCGGCCAGGCCCGCATCGCGCACCCGCCGCGCCGCGGCCATCAGCCGCGACAACTCCTCGCCACGAGCCCCGAACAGCGCCGCGATCTCATCACGGCTCAAGGTCTTCGCCGCCTCAGCGCGCGCGACCGCTCGCGTGATCTCCCGCTGCTTGGGCATGGGCGCCTCCTCGTCGGATCGAGTGCTCAGACCTGTACGCCGGTGATGGCGATACCTGAACGGGTCTTGTAGCGCTTGTTCATCGAGATCAACACCGCGGTCAACGGCTCCAACTGGCGGGCCAACCGCAGCCGACCGGCATCGATCCCCGGTTTGCCCGTCACCGCCACGGCCAGACCCGCCACCAATTCCTTCGCCCCGGCATCATCACCACACACCAGCACATCCTCATGGCCCAACGCATCAGCCGTCTTCCACAGTGAGAGCGCCGCGACGTGATGGAACGCCCCCACTACCCGCGCCGACGGCACCAGACGCTGCGTCTCCTGCGCCGCGGACTCCTCCAACACCAGCCCATACGGGCCCTCGGAATCGAAGCCCAATGGATTGACGCAGCTGATCACGACCTTGCCCGCCAACGACTCGGCCAGACCCGTCACCAGCTCGGCGTGGCCGTCCCATGGAACCGCCAGGAGCACCACATCGGCATCCGCGGCCACCACGGCATTCTCGCCTGCACCGACCGCGACACCTGCCTTCTCAGCGATCTCATCGGCCTTCTGCCTCGCTCGACCCTCATCACGCGACCCGATCGTCACCGCATGGCCCGCCAACGCGAACCGATACGCCAGACCACGTCCCTGCGGACCCGTGCCGCCCACCACGCCGATCTCGTATGTCATCATCCCGCCTTGTTCTCCGTATTGAATATGATCGAAGGTTCAGTCGCTGGCCCGCACCGTGACCTCGACGTCAAGTCCGTCGGCGAAGGCCACTGCCCGGACCCTTTCGGCCAGACCGCCCGCCTCGACCGCATCCGCTTCACCGTCGATCACCACGCGCTCGCCGTCACGACGGCACGGGACGGAGGATGCGGCGAGCACCGCGTCGATCCCCTGCCAGTCACCGGTCGGGTCGAGAAACCCTCGCCTCGACCGGCGGAGCGCGGCCGCGAGCACCGCCTCCCGGGCGCCGAGACCGAATAAGTCCTGCCCCTCCACGCGCACCAGCGCCGCCGCACCCGGGCCGTCCTCCTTCGAGAGCAGCTCCGGGGCCAAGCCCCTGAGGATCACGAAGGGGCGGCCGCCGAGCTTGCCCGACGCCAGCTCGGCCGCGCCAGCGACCTCATCGGCCACGGCCGGCGCGGTGACCACCAGGGTGTTGCCGTGGGCATCGGTCATGCCCGCGAAGGAGGCGAGCGGGACCACTCCGGCGCAGCCGATCGCCATATCGGTCTGCCCATTGCGCCACGGCCGTCCCGCGGTGTCCGCGATGACGACCCCGACCGTGACCCCCGCCAGCTCGGTGAGGCGAGCGCGCAGCCGACGCGCGTCAGCATCGGGATCACGCGGCAGGGGGATCACATGACCCTCGGCGACGTGCGAGGCGTCGATGCCCGCCGCCGCCATCGTCAGCCCGTGGTGCGTCCGCACGATGCTCGTCGGCCCGCGCCGAGCCACCACACGGTCGGTCTCATCGATCAGCACCTCGTCCCGGGAGCGCCGCGTGACCAAGCCGGCGGCCTTCGACACGATCTTGCTGGTCACGACCACGACATCACCGTCGAAGAGCTCGGCGGCTCCGGTCAGGAGTGCCGCGAGATCATCACCGGCGGCGACCTCGCCGATTCCGTCGACCGCGATCAACTCGACCATCTCAGCGTTCCGCCCTCAACGAGGCCGCGAAGTCCAAGGCATCGTGGGCGAGCGCACCTGTCGTGGCGGCGTCATTCATGTAGAGCGGGACGACGCGGCTCGCGATGGCACCCGCCTTGAGCCTCGGCACGGCCGCCGCATCCGCGGTGTCGACCAGCCAACCGTCGAGCACACCACCGCGGGAGCGAGGGCCGTGGAACTCCGCCACAGCGGCCGCGCTCACTTCCAGACCCAAACCACCGAGCAGCTGATCGGCCATACCGCGCACATGTCCGCCGTCGATGATCGGCGATACCCCGGCGATCGGGGCCGTCGACGCTCGCAGGAGCTCGCGCATACCTGGCACCGCGAGGATCGGCCCGATGGAGACGATCGGATTCGACGGGGCGAACAGGATCGTGTCGGCACCCTCCACCGCCTCGACGACAGCCGGAGCGGGAGCGGCCGCCTCGATACCCTCATACCTCAGCGAGCGGATCGGCACCTGCGCGCGGTAGCGGATCCAGTACTCCTGGAAGTGCACGTCCCGCTCGCCCCCGGTCGTCTCGACGACGAGACGCGTGGCGACCTCGTCATCGGTCATCGGCACGAGCCGGACGCCCGGGTGCCATCGCTCGCACAGCTCATCGGTCGCCTGGGAGAGGGTGGCGCCGCCGCGCAGGCGGTCCGAGCGCACGAGATGGGTCGCCAGATCGCGGTCGCCCAGGCCGAACCACGCCTCGGGCTCGCCATAGCGCTCCAATTCCTCGCGGGCATGCCAGGTCTCGTCCTGGCGACCCCAACGTCGCTCGGGATCGATACCCCCTCCGAGCGTGTACATCACCGAGTCGAGATCCGGGCACACACGAATGCCGAAGACCCAGAGGTCATCGGCCGTGTTGACGATGGCGGTGATCTGGGCGTCCGGACGCACCGCGCGCACCCCTTGGAGGAAACGCGCACCGCCCACCCCGCCAGTGAGCACGACAATGTTCTGCATAGCCATCAGTGTCGCGTTCAGTCGACATCGACGTCGTCACGGACCCCTCGCCACGCGGTCGTGCCGCCGTCGACGGGCAGGTTCGCGCCGGTGATGAAGGACGCGGAGTCGCTCGCCAGGAAGCAGACGGCAGCGGCGATCTCCTCCACCTCGCCGAATCGCGGCAGCAGATGCGTGCCATACATGGCACGAGCGCGAGCGACCTTGTCGTCCGCGGCGTCCAGATGCGACTGGCTCATCGGCGTGCGGATCGATCCCGGCGAGAAGGCGTTGACCCGGATGCGTGGGGCGAGCCCCACGGCCGCCGTGCGGGTCAACTGCAGGACGGCCGCCTTGCTCACCGAGTACGCGGTCATCGGCGATCCGTTCATACCGGCGACGGAGGCGGCATTGACGACCGACGGGCCATTGGCGGATTCCATCAGATAGGGCGTCGCTGCCTTGATCGCGAGCCAGACGGCCTTGAGGTTGATGTCCATCACGGCATCCCAGGCCGTCTCCTCGAGCTCGTGGACGCGGACGCGATCGGGATCGGTGAACACGTGGTCGAGTACGCCCGCATTGTTGACGAGGGTGTCCATACCGCCGGCCTGCCGGGCGAAGTCGTCAACCATCGCGAGGACCTGTGCGCTCTGCGCCAGATCCACTTCGAGCTCGGTGACCCGCGCGCCGATCGCCTCGATCTCGGCGCTGAGGGTGCGCAGACCCTCCACATCGCGATCGGCGATTCCCAGGTGGGAGGCCCCTTGGCGAGCCGCCTCCAGAGCGATCTCGCGCCCCATCCCCTGGGCGGCGCCGGTGATGAGGATGCGCTTGCCGTCGAGCATGTCGTGTCCCTTCGAGGTCATGAGGTGCGCCCGCCTTCGAGCAGAGCGCCGCGACCGGCGTGGGTCGGCTGAGCGAAGGCCGCCGAGCCCGAGGCATGGGTATAGCCGGCATCGACGAATACCTCGCTGCCGGTCATGTAGCGCGCGTCATCGCTGGCGAGGAAGGCCATCGCCCCGGCGATGTCATCGGGCTGGCCGGCGCGATCGAGCATGGCCGATGACGTCATCGCCTCGGTGGTCTGCTCGAGAGCCTGAGCGTCGCCGACGATCGCCGAGGCGGTCATGGGCGAGACCACCGCGCCGGGCACGACGGTGTTCACTCGGATGCCGTACGCCCGCAACTCGGCAGCGACGGAACGGGCCAGACCGACGACTCCCGCCTTGGTGGCGCTGTACACATGAGGGCCCGCTCCGCCGACGATGCCGCCAGGGCTGGCGGTGACGATGATGCTGCCCGAACGCCGGGGCTGCATGGCACGCGCAGCGTGCTTGAGGGAGAGGATGACACCGCGGAGGTTCACCGCGATCGTCAGATCGACATCGGCGGTACGCTGCTCGGCGATCGGCCCGATCGCGCCGAAGACGGCGGCATTGGCGACGAAGACGTCGAGTCGGCCGTGTCGCTCGACGACGGTATCGACGAGACCGGCGATGCTGTCCTCGTCCGTGACATCGGTGGCGACGAACTCGGCTCGCTCGCCGAGCCGTTCGGCGAGGTCACGCGCCGGGTCGGCCTGCACATCCGCGATGACGACGTGGGCGCCCTCGTCGATGAACCGGGTGACAGCCGCGGCACCGATTCCCGTGGCACCCCCGGTGACGATGACCACCGCTTCGTTCAGTCCGCGCATTTCCAGCCTCCTTAATCTATGCTAACAATAGATATAGAAATGCTTCGCGGCTAGGCCCGGGGCATGAAGGGCGTCATTACCGTGTCGCCGCGCCGAGAAATACAGATCAGCGCTGCGCTCCGAGGCGCCCGATCGCCTTCACGCAGTCGGCAACCAAGGCATCGACGATCTGCCGCGTGGGGCGGATCTCGGTCATCCGGCCGACCACCTGACCCACGAAGAAGGAGGTCAGCTCGTCGACATCCCGGCCCTCCTCCGCGGCTGCCTCGATGAGCGCCCAGGCGTCCTTGGACAACAGCAGCTGCTGGTCCATCGGCAGTGCCGGCGGGGCGTCGGAACGCTCCCAGGCGTCGTGCCAGGCCGACCTGAGCTGGCGCGCGGGTTTGCCTGTTCGCGCAGTAGAACGCACCGTGTCGCCGCTGCCGGCACGCAGCAGACGCCGCTTCACGGTCATCGGCGTGATGTCCTCCTCGCTCGTCAGCCACACCGATCCGCACCAGGCCCCGGCCGCCCCCAGAGCGAGACTCGCCGCCAGCTGGCGGCCGTCGGCGATCCCACCCGCCGCCAGCACCGGCACGTCGCCGGCGAGATCGACGATCTCGGGGGTCAGCACCATCGTGGCGATCGAGCCGGTGTGGCCGCCGGCCTCGGTGCCCTGGGCGACGAGCACATCGACCCCGAGGTCGAGCTGTCGGCGAGCATGCGTGGAGGAGCCGATGAGCGCCGCCACCAGCACGTCCTCGGCATGTGCCCGCTCGATCAGACGCGCCGGGGCGGGACCGAGCGCATTGGCCACGAGCGCCGGGCAGTGGGCGAAGGTCACATCGAGCAATGCCTCGACGCCATCGGATGAGAGCGAGGCGGTCGTCGTCGCGCCGTGCCCGAGCTCCCCGAGCCCCGGGGAGGCGATGCCGTACTCGTCCAGCAGCCCGCGGACGAAGTCGACATGGGTGGCCGGCAGCGGACCACTCGCCGTCCCCGCCATCGGGCCGGGCGGCACCAGCAGGTCGACCCCGAAGGGTGCCCCATCGCACCGCTCGGCGATCCAGGTGAGGTGAAGATCGAGCTCGTCGGGTCCGTACGGCGTGGCCGCCAACACCCCCAGACCGCCCGCGGCACTCACCTCAGCCACGACACCGGGCGAGCGGCTGAAACCGGCGAGGGGGAGATCGAGACCCAGCATCGTCGTGAACCGCGTGTCGATGATCGCGCTCATCGCGGCAGTCCGAGGGCCCGCGCGATGATGCCGCGCTGGATGTCGTTGGTGCCGCCACCGATGACGTACATGGGTGCCAGGCGCAGCATCGCCTCATAGCGACCGTCGAGGGCGCCCTGCGGTCCCAGCAGGTCGAGGGCGACCCGGCCGAACTCCTCGGCGAGGTGGCCGCTGAGCACCGCCGACACCGGGCCGAGGATCCGGGCCTCATCACCGTCCATCGCCCGGGTGGCGTCCACCACCAGGATGCGAGCAGCCTGCAGCCGCGCCGCGACGGATCCGAGCCGGTCGAGGGCGACGGGATCGTCGTTCGGGCGGGCGCGCAGGTCACGCAGCAGAGCGTCGAAGTGTCCGAGGAGGGTCGCGGCGATGCCCCCCATGAGCACGCGCTCGGCCGCGAGGGCGTCCGTGATGACACGCCACCCGCCGTTCACCTCGCCGACGCGTGCCGCATCCGGGACGCGGACGTCGTCGTAGAAGACCGAGCAGGAGACCTCCCCGGACAATGCCCGGTGCTGCTGCACCGTGATGCCGGGGGTGTCCATCGGCACCAGGAAGATCGTGATGCCGGCGTGGCGCGGGTGGGCCTCCTGGTCGGTCCGCACCGCCAGCCACACATGCGAGGCTGTGTGGGCCCGCGTGGTCCACAGCTTCTGACCGCGGATCACCCATGCGTCGCCGTCGCGTGTCGCGCGGGTACTGAGCGAGGCGAGATCCGAGCCGGCATCGGGCTCGGAGTAGCCCAGACAGAAGGCCATCCGCCCTTCGCGCAGGAGCGGCAGGAAGTGCGCCTGCTGCTGCTCACTGCCGTGCCGCAGCAGCGAGTGCCCGATGAGCATCGTCGCGCTCATGGCACGGTCGACGGGACCGCCGGCATACTTCATCTCCTCATTGAGGACGACCTGCTCTTCCAGGGAGGCGCCGCGGCCGCCGTGCTCGAGCGGCCAGGACAGCGCGAAGAGACCCGCCGCCGCGGCTGCGGCCCGGACTCCCTCCGCATCGAAACCGTCATCGTGCCGGTGGGCGTCGAGCAGAGCGCGTACCTCGGCGCGCAGCAGCTCGGCTCGCTCGCCGAGGTCCAATGGCGGCAGCGCGCCGCCATCGTCGAGGAGCAGTCCTTCCAGTCCGTGGGACGGGGCCGCGGCGTTCTCGAGGGACCGTAGACGCGACAGCTCTGCGTGGACGAAGCGGAACAGCCAGGCGACCTCGTGCTCGTCGAAGTAGCCGATCGCACCGAGGGTGTGCTGAGCCCCGGCCAGCACGCCTACCGCATGATCGCGAGCATGCCGGGCGGCGAGGGCGCAGGCCAGCGCCGCCGGCCCCAGTGTCGCGCTGCGCGCGGCCTGGTTGACGAGGGCGTCGTGCGCGAGTACGTCGATCTGCCCGGTGGCGACCCGTTGTTGCACGGCACCGAAGGCGCCGATCACCTTGCCGAACTGGCGACGCGTGGTCGCGTGCTCGACCGCGAGGCGGTGCGCTCGTCGGCAGGCGCCGCCGAGACGTGCGGCGGAGGCCAGTCGCAGTACCGCGGCGCAGGGCGCCGAGAGCGTCGCGTCGACCCCCAGCTCCTCACCGGCGCCCACCCTGACGCGGTGCCACGAGGGAGCCGCGAGGCCGGGAGCGGGCACCGACCTGACCACGGCAGCGAGCCGTGCCGTCATCGCGGCGAGGTCGAGCTCGATCACGTGGGTCGTGCCGGGTGGCACCAACGGATCCGCGGCGGAGTCGACACGGACGACGGGGTGAACCGCGCCGAGGTCGAGTCCGTGCGTCAGTCGCGCGGCGACATAGGCATCGGCGAGCGGAAGCGGACATCCCCGCTCACCGAGGACTCGCTCCGCGGCCACGAGATAGTCGATCGCCCCGGCCTCCCCCAGCTCGAACCATCCCTGGTGCGCCGCGACGGCACCGAGCTCGTCGAGGTCCGCCGTCGATGCGGCCGTCGCATCGGGCCATAGGGCGTCGAGAGCGCCGGACACCGCTCGCGCGAAGTCGCGGATCTCGGCATTTCCTGATCGGCTATCGTTCATAAATAACATCATGAACGATCACCGTCTGAAATCCAAGCGGTACTCTCGCGCTGTGGAGACGACGTCACCGGGCCGGCCGCGCGACCCCGCCGTCAGCGAGCGGATCACCGCGGCCGCCGTCGAGGTCTTCGCCCGCCAAGGATGGAGCGGCTTCAGCCTCGATGCCGTCGCGCGCACCGCGGGTGTCGGCAAGGCCTCGATCTACCTGCGCTGGAGCGACAAGGAGTCGCTGCTCACCGACGCGATGGCGGCCGTCTTCGCACCGATCGCGGACATCGACTCCGGCACCCTGCGCGGGGATCTGGAACAGCTCGCCCTGCTCCTGCTCACCCTCTACGCCGATGGCGTGCGTGGCACTGCCGCCCGGCGCATCGTCGTCGAGTCGGAGGTGACGGAGCCGGTGAGGGAGCGGTGGGCGACCGTGCGAGCCGAGCAGATCGCGACCACGCGCTCGATCGTCCGGCGTGCGGTCGAGCGCGGCGAGCTGACGACCGACGCCCCGGTCGCGCTCGTCCTCGACAGCCTGTGCGGCGCGGCGATGCTCCACCCCGTGGCGGTATCGACAGCACACCTGACCGAGGCCGCGCTCGCCCGGCATGCCGCGGCGATGGTCGACTTCGTCCTCGCCGGCGCCTCCGCCTATCCCCGCACCTGAAGGCCGCGGGATGCCTCGCAATCCCCCAAGGACCCCGTCCAGGCAGGGGCTCCCACGCAGCGAGGCGCCCGTGGAATGTGGCGCAGTAGGTCAGGAATGACCAGACACGCCCTGGCCGTAGTAGGACCTCCCGGCCGATCCGGGGACCGCATCGCCGCCGTCGACGACCAGCGTCGCTCCGTTGATCCGGCGCGCCCCGGAGAGGAAATAGGCCGCCTCGGCGACATCCTCGCTCGTCGTGGGCACACCGGACGAGGAACGCGAGGCCAGCTGCTCGTATGCCAGCTCCCCGTCGCCCGGCCCGCCCCCGAGCAGTCCGGCCGACAGCGAGCTCACCGTGCCTCCGGGCGCCACCGCGTTGACGGTGAGTCCATCGGGCGCGATCTCGACGGCCAGGGACTCCACGAGCCCCTTCACCGCGTGCTTCGCGGCGGTGTACAGATGAGGACCGAGTCCGCCGCGCACGCTCGCGACCGAGGCGGTCGCGAGGAGGGCGCCGCGCCCATGCGGCCGCATCAGCGCCGCCCCGTGCTTGAAGGCCAGGAACACGCTCGTGAACAGCAGATCCATCGTGGCGCGGGCCTCGCTCAGCTCGGTGGCCTCCAGGCGGCCGGTGACGCCGACAGCACCGGCATTGGCATAGACGGCGTCGACAACGCCGAAGCCCGAGGCCGCCTCGAACAACGCCACCGTGTCGCTCTCGCTGGTCGCATCGGCGGGGACGAAGCGTGCCGCGGGACCGAGCTCGCGAGCCAGCAGCTCGCCGTCCTCGGCGGCGAGGTCGCCGAGGACGACGCATCCGCCTCCGGCCACGACCCTGCGAGCGATCGCGGCGCCGATCCCCCGCGCACCTCCGGTCACCACCGCCACCTGCGACGGTTCAGACATCGCCGCGGCCGATCTGCACGAGATCCTCGGCCCGGACGGTCTTGACCCTCGGTCGTCCATCGGGACGACCGGCGGCACGCTCATGCCGGTCGATGCGCTTCCAGGCCGCCGCGTCCAGCCGATCGGGCACGAGCGTCTCGAGATCGTCCTCGACAGCAAGCTCTGGCGGGATCACACCCTCGCGCACGTCGTGGAGCAATGCGGCGACCGTCTCCTGGGCACACAGCTTGTTGGTGCCGATGACCCCCGAGGGTCCGCGCTTGATCCAGCCCACCACATAGGCGCGGCCGGACCATTCGCCCGCCGGATCGACGACCTTGCCCTCGCTATTGGGCACCACGCCTCGATCGACGTCGAAGGGGAGCCCGGGCACCGGCTCACCGAAGTAGCCGACCGATCGCAGGACGAGACCACAGTCGAGATCCTCGAGCTCCCCCGTGGGCCGCGCGGCGGTGCGACCGCCCTCCTCGACCAGCTCATTGCGGCCGACCCTCAGGCCGGTCACGCGGGAGTCGCCCAGCAGCTCGGCAGGCGAGCTCAGGAAGCGCAGCGTGACGGTGCGGTCACCGTCCTCGGGCTGGGTGGCCGCCGCCTCGTCGAGCACCTCGGCCTTGAGCCGAGCGATGTCATCGGCAGGCTCGCGCAGCGCACCGTCGGCACCCTCGACCCGCACGTGGACACCCCGCGTGGCGAGCAGCCCGAGCAGCTCCGGAGTGGTGAAGGCCGCCTCGGCCGGACCCCGGCGGCCGAGGACCACCACCTCGCGGATCGCCGACGAGCGCAGCGCGTCGAGGGCGTGATCGGCGATATCGGAGCGCTCGAGCACGGCCAGATCCGCCGTCAGGACACGCGCGACGTCGAGGGCCACGTTGCCGTTGCCGACGATGACCGCCCGTTCACCGCTCAGGTCGAACTCGTGGTCGACGGCATCGGGATGCCCGTTGTACCAGGCGACGAAGTCGGTGGCGGCGTGGCTGCCGGGCAGATCCTCACCCGCGATCCCCAGCCGCCGGTCACGCATCGCGCCGACCGCATAGACGACGGCGTGGTAACGATCCTGGAGCTGCTCGAAGGTGACATCGGTCCCGACCTCGACGTTGAGGAACAGCCTGAATCCGGATCTGCGGAACAGCGAGCCGAACTGCTCGGCGACCACCTTGGTGTCTTGGTGGTCCGGAGCCACGCCGTACCGCACCAGGCCGAACGGGGTCGGCAGCCGTTCGAACATGTCGACGCTGACGTCCAGCCCCCGTGTCTCCAGCAGCTCCTCGGCCACATAACAGGCGGAAGGTCCCGAGCCGACGACGGCGACACGCAGCGGCCCGTCCCAATCACCGCTCCATTCGCGCTTGCGGGGAGCATTGGCGGTCTGCGGGTAGTCGGCATTCTCCGGATCGAGGTAATAGCGCGCATTGATCTGCTGATAGCGCTCCATCGACTCGGGAAGCTCGTAGTCGGGGGCGATCGCCGCGACCGGACAGACATCCATGCACGCCCCGCACTCGATGCAGACGTCCGGGTCGATGTACAGCATCTCCGCCGTGCGGTAGTCCGGCTCGTCCGGAGTCGGGTGGATGCAGTTGACCGGGCAGACCGGCACACACGAGGCGTCGTTGCAGCAACTCCGGGTGATGACGTAGGGCATTGAAGGAGACCTTCCTCACACCAAAGACTATTTGAGGTATACGATAGTCATAGATTTCCCGAGGAGGAAGACATGGACCTGATCATCGTCGGCGTCGACGGCAGCGACACCGCCCTGGCCGCGGCCCGGACCGCGGCATCGCTCGCCCGCACCACGGGCGCTCGCCTGCACGTCATCTCAGCGACCCCGCGCGACACCGTGGACTACGAGGACGGTCAGCACCACGTCCAGGTCGATGTCGCGGCCGAGGCCGAGCAGATCGCCCAGGAGGCGGCCGCGGCGCTCGGAGAGCTCGCGCCGAACATCACCTCGGGCGCGGTCAAGGGCCGCCCCGCGGATGCCCTGGTGAGCGAGGCCGAGCGACTGGGCGCCGATCTCATCGTCGTCGGGAACCGGCGCGTGCAGAGCGCGGTGGCGCGGGTACTCGGCAGCATCGCCACGGCGGTGGCGCACCACGCGCCCTGTGACGTGTACATCGCCCATACCGGCCGCTGAGACCTGTGGTTGCCGTCACGTCGTCGTATCCGTAGTATTCATATGCATCATTAGAGGAGGATGACATGGCGACCACTCCCGACCGTACCGCCGTTCCCGGCGATCTCGATGTTCTCGTCGTCGGCGCCGGCTTCTCCGGGCTGTACAGCGTCTACCGCCTGCGCGAACTCGGCTTCCGCGTACACGGCATCGATGCCGGTGAGGACGTCGGTGGCGTCTGGTACTGGAATCGCTACCCCGGCGCGCGGTGCGATATCGAGAGCGTCGACTACTGCTACTCCTTCTCCGACGAGCTCGTCCGCGAGTGGGACTGGACCGAGCGCTATCCCGCGCAGCCGGAGATCCTGCGCTACATCAACTTCGTCGCCGACAAGTTCGGCCTGCGCGAGGACTTCACCTTCGGCACCCGGGTCGACAGCGTCACCTGGGACGAGGAGGATCGGCGCTGGCACGTCACCACCGACCGCGGTGACGACATCACCGCCTCCCACGTCATCATGGCCACCGGCCAGCTCGCGGTGCCCCAGCTGCCCGATATCGACGGCATCGAGGACTTCGAGGGCCGCACTCTGCACACCGGCTCCTGGCCTCACGAGGGCGTGGACGTCACGGGCGAACGAGTCGGGGTCATCGGAACCGGCTCCTCGGGTGTCCAGGTCATCCCCCAGCTCGCCAAACAGACCGGACATCTGACGGTGCTCCAGCGCACTGCGCACTTCGTGATGCCCGCGGAGAACCATCCGCTCGATCGGGAGTACGCCGAGGACCTGAAGACCCGCTTCGAGGAGTATCGCGAGATCGCCCGCCACCATCCCGGCGGCACCCACCGCAGGTTCGGCACCTCCTCCGCCCTCGAGGTGTCCGATGAGGAGCTGCGCGAGTCCTTCGACGACTACTGGGACCGGGGCGGACCCGATGTCCTGGCCGCGTACACCGACCTGCGCACCGATGAGCGAGCCGCCGATCGGGTCGGCGAGCTGGTCCGCGAGAAGATCCGCGGGATCGTCCACGACCCGGCCACCGCCGAACGGCTCTGCCCGCGCGGCTATCCCTTCGGCTCCAAGCGCCTGGTCCTCGAGATCGACTACTACACGACCTACAACCGCGACAATGTCGACCTCGTCGACGTCCACGCCGATCCGATCGAACGGATCGGGCCGAACGGGGTCATCCTGCGCAGCGGCACCGAGGTCGAGCTCGACACACTCGTGTTCGCCACCGGTTTCGACGCGCTGACCGGCGCGCTGTTCTCCGCCAATATCACCGGGGTCGGTGGCCTCACCCTGCCCGATGCCTGGAAGGACGGCCCGCGGACCTATCTCGGCGTGGCCACGCACGGATTCCCGAACCTGTACTTCGTCGCGGGCGCCGGCAGCCCGTCGGTCATCAGCAATGTGCTGATCTCGATCGAGCAGCACGTCGAGTGGATCACCGACCACATCGCCTGGCTCCGCGACCACGACCTCGACCGCTCCGAGGCCACCGAGGCGGCCCAGGACGAGTGGACGCACCACGTCTACGAGACCGCGGCGCCGACCCTGTTCATGAAGGGCAATAGCTGGTATCTCGGTGCCAATGTCCCCGGAAAGCCGCGGGTCTTCTCGCTGTACCTCGGCGGAGTCGGGCGCTACCGCGAGGTGTGCGATGACGTCGCCGCCCGCGACTACGCCGGTTTCGCGACGACCTGACAAGGAGCTGCCATGTCCACCCCCACCTCCGCCGCGCCCCTCGCCGGGGTCCGCGTCATCGAGCTCGGATCGATGTACGCCGCCCCCACCACCGGCCGCATGCTGCGCGACTTCGGCGCCGAGGTCATCAAGGTCGAGGATCCGCGCCAGGGCGACTTCGCCCGCCAGTGGCAGCCCGCGCACGAGGGCATGGCGATCGGCTTCGCGCGGCTGAACTCCGGCAAGCGGTCGATCGGCATCGACCTGCGCGACGAGGCCGGGCGCGACATCGTCCGCGACCTGGTGCGCGAGGCCGATGTGCTCATCGAGAACTTCCGGCCGGGCCGGCTCGAGGAATGGGGCATGTCATATGCCGAGCTGAGCGCCGATCACCCGGGACTCGTGATGACGCGGGTCAGCGGCTTCGGGCAGACCGGACCATACCGTCAGCGCCCCGGCTTCGGCACCGTCGCCGAGACCGCCAGCGGGTTCGCCTTCCTCAACGGATGGCCCGAGACTCCCCCGACCGCGCCTCCCTTCGGCTTCGCCGACTCGATCGCCGGCATCTCGGCGGCCTTCGGCACGGCGATGGCGCTCTTCCGCCGGGAGATGTCCGGGGGCGTGGGCTCGGAGGTCGACGTCGCCCTGTACGAGCCGCTCATGTTCATCCTCGGCGATGCGGTGCTCAACTACACCGCCAGCGGAACGATCATGGAGCGCCACGGCAATGCCTCGGGCGCCGCCTCACCGCGCGGCATCTACCAGGCCGCCGACGACGGCTGGCTCTCCATCGCCGCCTCGAACCAGGCGATCGCCATGCGGTTGTTCCAGGCGATGGGCCGCCCGGAGCTGCAGACCGACGAGCGTTACGCCACCAACACGGCCCGCATGGCCAACAACACCTCCCTGCAGGAGATCGTCAGCGACTGGGTACGCTCACGCGATCGCGACGAGGTGCTGAAGATCCTCGACGATCACGAGGTCGTCGCGGCGGCGGTCAACGACTCGAGGGACATCAGCGAGGACCCGCACTTCCTCGAGCGCACGCTGCAGCACCTCAGCAACACCGTGCTCGGCCCGGCGCTCACCCCCGGCCCCGTGCTGCACGTCGCCGGATACGACGGTCCGCAGTACGACGGGGTCCCGGAGGTCGGCGAGCACACCGCCGATGTGCTGCGGTCGCTCGGCTACGACGACGGTCGCCTGAACGAGCTCATCGAATCCCATGTCATCTCGGCGTGAGGCGCTCGATCCCGATCTCGCGGCACTCCGCGATCAGGTGCGGGCCGCCGGCGTCGTCCCGCTGGTCGCACTGACTCCGGCCGAAGCACGCGAGCGGGTCAGCGGTGCCGACGTGGCCTGCGACGGAGGTCCGGTCCTGCACGAGGTCGAGGATCTGACGATCGGCGCCTCTCCAGGGGTGCGGATCCGGTGTTACGACGACGGCGCGTCGAGCTCGACCCTCGTCTACGCCCACGGGGGCGGCTGGGTCACCGGCGATCTGCAGTACGCCGACGAGCTCTGTCGCCACCTCGCCGCACAGGCATCGCTGCGCGTGGTGAGCGTCGACTACCGGCTGGCGCCGGAACACCCCTTCCCGGCCGCCGTCGACGACATCGATGCGGCAGTGGAGTGGGCGATCGCCCTGGCCGGGGGTGAACCGGTCTTCGTGGGCGGCGACAGCGCCGGCGGCAATCTCGCCGCCGCGGCGGCGCAACGACATGCGGGCATCGCGGGACTCGTCGCGATCTACCCGGTGGTCGACCACGATCCCACGCGACCGTCCTACCGCGATCACGTCCAGGGCTTCCCGATCGGTGCCGCCGACATGGCCTGGTTCTTCGATCACTACGCGCCGCCGGAGTGCCGGGACGACCCCCGCGTCAGTCCGCTGCGAGGCATCCGCGACGGCCACCCGCCCACCTATCTGCTCACCGCCGGACACGACCCCCTGTGCGATGAGGGCTTCGCCTATGCCGAGGAGCTCGCCGCCCACGGCGTCATCGTGGAGCATCGGCACGAGCCGACCCTGTGTCACGGGTTCCTCCGGTCCTCGCGGATCTCCTCGGGTGTACGCGCGGCACGGGACCGGCTGGTCGCGGACATCGCGAACTTCGTGGCCCTCGACCGGTCATCCATGGAGACCGGTCCGCAGTCCGGCGCATGATTCCGTGCTCCTCGTGCGACGAATAGTTCGCCTACAGGGCGGATTGATGCATATGATTCGATGAGCGACCAGCCGTCGGCAGTTCGACATCAGGGTCCAACGGAGGAAGAACAACAGTGTCTGTGGCCAACTCACGTCCGCCCAAGACGGCGATGCTGCTCGCGCAGCAGATCGTGGCGGATATCAATCAGCGCGGCAACCGCGTCGGCGACCGTCTGCCTCCGGAGCGCCTGATGCTCGAGGAGTACAACGTCGGACGCGGCACGCTCCGCGAGTCCCTGCGTTTCCTCGAGCTCCAGGGCGTCATCCGCCTGCGTCCCGGCCCCGGCGGGGGTCCGGTCGTCCAGCAGCCCGATTCCACCGCGCTGGCCACCTCGCTGACCCTGCTGTTGCAGTTCGAGAACGCGCCCTTCCGCACGATCGCCGAGTCACGCGTGGGCCTGGAGCCGATCATGGCCCGCCTCGCGGCCGAGCGCATGGGCGATGAGCAGCTCGCCGATCTCAAGGCCAGCGTCGACACGATGAAGCTCCACCTGGGCGATCAGCGGGTCTTCCTGGAGGAGAACAAGCGCTTCCACGATGTCATCGCCCACGGTTCGGGCAATGCGATGTTCGGCTATCTCATCGACGCTCTCCTGGACATCCTCGACGGATCCGCGATCGGCATCGACTACCCGGAGGTGCGGCGCGAGGCCGTGCAGGAGGCGCACGCGCAGATCTACGAGGCGATCGCCGCGCGTGATCCGCTGGCCGCCACCGAGGCCATGTCCGATCACATCGATCAGTACATGCGCTATGCCGAGCGCAAGTTCCCCGATGTCCTCGACGAGCCCATCACGTGGGCCCATTGATCCCTCCCCCGGGGGCGAGCCTCAGCGGCGCCAGGGAGAGGGGATGTCGAGCACACGGGCCATCGTGCCGCCGAGCACGAGCTTGACCTCGTCGTCGCTCAGGCCGAGCGCCTCGATGGCCGCGATCTCCTCCACGGGGCTCGTCATCGGCCAGTCCGAGCCGAAGACGATGCGCTCGGCGCCGTGGCGCTGGATCAGCTGGCGGACGCGCTCGGGTCGCAGCGTCGCCAGGCTCGGAGGCCACGAGGTCTCCAGGACGACATCGACCCCCTCGAGGATCTCTCGGGCGTCGTCGAACAGTTTGTAGCCGCCGAAGTGGCACGCCATCAGCCGCAGATCGGGGAACTGCCGGGCGATGTCACGGATCATGCCGGGATTCGAGAGCGCGTTCGCCTCCGGCGACCCGCCCTCGCCCACGTGGGTGATGACGGCGATGTCGCTGCCGAAGGCCTCGAAGATCGACCACAGTCGCGGATCGTTCAGCGCGTACCGCTGGAACAGCGGATGGATCTTGACCGCGGTGATGCCGTGCCGGCGCAGGCTCGCCAGGTTGTCCTCGACGGACAGCTCGACGTGCACCGTGCCGAAGCCGAAGCGCTCGGGCGAGCGCAACGCGGCGACGAACTCGTTGACGCGGTCGACGTGCCGGGCCTCGTTCGCGATGCCGAGACAGCAGGATGCGTCGACCCCGCTGCCGGACATGTCCTGCATGAGACCGTCGACGGTCCCGTCGCCACGGGCCACCAGCTCCGGCAGACGGTTGCCGCTCAGCGCGGCGTGGGCGATCTTGTCGGGCCAGACGTGGGTATGGGCGTCGATGATCATCGGATCACAGCTTTCCTGACTCTCCGCCGTCGACGACGAAGATGCCACCGGTGGTGAACGGGGAGGCCGGCGAGACCAGCAGGGCCGCGAGCGGCACCAGCTCGCCCGGGTCGGCCATCCGGCCGGCGGGGATCTTGGCCACCCGTCGGGCATGCAGGTCGGCCGACTCGGTGACGGCCTTCTGCGCCTCGGTGACGAAGGCACCTGGGGCGATGCAGTTGACCTGGACATTGTGTCGGGCCCATTCGGCCGCCAGCGCCTCGGTCATCCGGACGACGGCGCCCTTGGAGGTCGAGTAGCCGACGAGGTGGGGCTTGCCGCGCACGCCCGTGGTGGAGGCGATGTTGACGATGCGTCCGCCGCCCTGCTCGATCATGTGACGACCGGCGGCCTGGGCCAGCAGCATCGGTGCCACGACATTGACCGCGAGCGCCTCTCGCCAGATCTGGGGGTCCTGGTCGACGAACTTGCCCGCCGGGGCGATGCCCGCGTTGTTGATGAGTCCGTCGATCCGCCCGTGCCGGGAGATGACCTCGGGAACGACGGCGGCGACCGAGGTCTCGTCGCTCATATCGGCCTCGATCGTGCTGATGCGGCCGTGGCCCTGTGCGGCGACCTCCTCCAGGCTGCCGACGGAGCGTGCCGCCGCAACGACATGAGCTCCCTCGGATGCGAGCGCGATCGCCATGGCCGCGCCGAGCCCTCGACTCGCTCCGGTCACCAGCACGACGGTGTCGCGCAGTCCCAGCTCCATCTCACTGTCCCTTCTTGACGAGGCGCCGAGCCAGCGAGTCCAGCAGGACCTCCGTAGCGCCCTCGTAGACCCGCAGCGGCCGGGCATTGCGGTACAGACGCTCGATCTTGCTGCCGTGCACGAGCCCGAACCGTCCCATGGTCTGCAGCGATCGGTCCACGACGCGACCGGCCGTCTCCGTCGCGCTGACCTTGGCCATGGACGAGAAGTCCAGGTGGCCCAGCGGGTCCTCGGTCGCGAGCGCCGCGGCCCGGTAGACGAACGAGCGGGCCGCCTCGGTCTCGGTCCACGACAGGGCCAGCGACTGCGAGACGGCACCCAGTTCGGCCAGCGGCCGGCCGAACTGGGAACGCTCCCGGCCGTGCCGGACCGCCTCGTCGAGCGCAGCCTGGGCGAGACCGACCCCCGAGGCGGCGACCGTGACGCGGAAGACCGCGAGCGTCTGCAGCATGAGCGAGAAGGCCTTGCCCGGCACACCCAGTCGGTGACCTGCCGGGACGCGGACCTGATCGAAGGTGAGCTCGCCGAGGATGTGCGGGGCGATGAGATCGGCCCCCTGCTCGATCGTCAGACCGTCGCTGTCGGCCGGAACGAGCACCATCGAGTAGCCGTCGTCCTCACGGGCGAGGACACAGTAGAAGTCGGCGGCCCCGCCGTTGGTGATGAAGGACTTGCGGCCGTCGACGACGACATCGTCCCCGTCGGCGGTGAGCGTCGTGGTGACGGCGCGCAGATCCGACCCGACATCGGGCTCGGTCAGCGCGAGTCCCGCGATGGCGTCCATCGTCGCCACTCGCGGCAGCCACTGGCCCTTGAGTTCGTCGGAGCCGCCGATCGACAGCGAGTAGCTGCCGACCCCCTGCATCCCGAACAACGAGTCCAGGTGCGCCGAGGAGTACATCAGCGCCTCGCGCACCACGGCGAGCGCCAGCGGGTCGAGCCGTTCGCTCGCGCCACCGTAGGCCGCGGGCACCACGTGTCGCGCCAGTCCGCTCTCGCGCAGCTCGGCGAGCACGCCCGGGTGCACCTGCGTGTACTCGTCGGCCTCGGCCGCATACGGGGCGACCGCGTCCGCGACGGCACGCGCGCGTGCCTGGATGTCTCGATGCTCTTGGGTCAGGTCGAACATGGCTCTCTTCCTCAGGCTCGCTGATCGAACTTACGGCCCAGCAGCTCGGAGACGATGCGGATCCGCTGCATCGCCGGCGTGCCGCCCGCGATCGCCCAGCCGTGGGCGTCGCGGTGCAGTCGCTCGATGCCGTACTCCTCGGTGTAGCCGTTGCCTCCATGCAACTGCATGGCGATATCGGTGACGCGCTTGGCCATCTCGTTGGCCGTGCACTTGGCCAGCGAGACCTCATAGGAGTTCGGGAGCCCGACGCCCGCCGAGGCGGCGGCGCGATCCCGGAGGAGACGCGCGGCCTCGACCTGCAGGGCCATGTCCGCCAGGAGCACCTGCACACTCTGGAACTCCACGAGCGGCTTGCCGAACTGCTCGCGCTCCTGGACGTACTGCACCGTCTTGTCGAGGGCGGCCTGTCCGATCGCGATGCTCATGGTGGTGTTGCCGAGGCGTTCGACCGAGAAGACCCCGAAGAGCTTGGAGAAGTCCCCGGCAGGGACCACGATGTTCTCCACCGGGACACGGACATTGTCGAAGTAGATGTCGGCCGACGGGATCCCGCGGAAGCCCATCAGACGCTCGCCGGCGCCGAAGCTCAGTCCCGCGGTGCCCTTCTCGACCAGGACCGCGCCGATGCCCTTGGAGCCCGGCGCGTCCGAGAGCCGGCAGTACACCAGGTACTGGTCGGCCTCGCCGCCATTGGAGATCCAGCGCTTCGCGCCGTTGATGACCAGATGATCACCCTCCGGCTTGGCCGCCGTGACCATGTCGGTCGCCGCGGAACCGGCATCCGGCTCCGAGATCGCGACCGCCATCGTCTTGGCGCCGCTGACGATCTCCGGCAGCCAGCGCCGCTTCTGCTCCTCGGTGCCCAGATGCGAGATCACCTGCGCCGGGCCGGTGTTGGCCTCGAAGACCTGGAAGGCCGCCGGGCGGCACACCTTCCCGAACTCCTCGACCACCGCGAGCGCCTGCTCCAACGGCGCCCCTGAGCCGCCATAGGCCTCCGGGTGGGCGATGCCGAGGAACCCCAGCGCTCCCAATTCCATGCGCTGCTCGCGTGTGATCGCCTTGCGCTGCACGTCCAGCTCTTCTGCGATCGGCGCGTACCGCTCGCGTGCCACCTGCGCCGCGAGCGACCGGATCTCTGCCAGATCATCGTGAGCCACGACGACCACCTCCTCAAGTGGTTAATGATTATCCTGATTTAGCCGACCCCGGTCAACCGCAACCGGACGGCGTGACACACAGATGACTATCATGATAATAGTTAGCTATGTCACTCCAGCCCCGCGACATCGTGATCGTCGACGCCGTCCGCACCGCGAGCGGCAAGGGCCGCGAGGGAGGCGGTCTCGCCGACGTGCACCCGGTGGACCTGCTGGCACAGACCTTCACCCGGCTCTCCCAGCGCTCCCCCGAGCTCGACCCCGGCGAGGTCGACGACGTCATCATCGGCTGCGTGTCTCAGGTCGGCGAGCAGTCGGCGACCCCCGGCCGGATGGCCTGGCTCGGCGCCGGCTTCCCCGCGCACGTGCCCGCCACGACCATCGACCGCAAGTGCGGGTCGAGCCAGCAGGCGGTGCACTTCGCCGCCCAGGGCATCGCCGCGGGCGCCTACGACATCGCCATCGCCGGAGGCGTGGAGTCGATGAGCCGCGTCGTCATGGGATCGGCGCGCATGGGCGCCGATCCGTACGGCGCGATGGTCGCCCGGCGCTACGCACCCGGCCTCGTCTCGCAGGGGGTCGCCGCCGATCTGGTCGCCGCGCGCTGGAAGCTCGACCGCGAGGACCTCGACCGCTACGCGACGGAATCGCATCTCCGCGCTGCCGCGGCACTCGAGAACGGCTCCTTCGAGCGCGAGACGATCGCCATCGACACGCCGGCCGGCGTGTTCGACCGCGACGAGACGATCCGCCCCGGGAGCACCGTCGAGAAGCTCGCCACCCTGCGCAGCGTGTTCGGCACCGACGAGCTCGCCGAGCGCTTCCCCGAGGTCGGCTGGCACACCACCGCGGGCAACTCCTCGCAGATCACCGACGGAGCCAGCGCGCTACTGCTGATGAGCGCCGAGCGCGCCGAGAGCCTCGGTCTGACGCCGCGAGCGCGCCTCCACACGATGTCGGTCGTCGGCGACGACCCACTGCTGATGCTCACCGCCCCCATCCCGGCGACGCACCGCGTCCTCGCCCGTTCGGGGCTCTCCCTCGACGCCATCGACCACATCGAGATCAACGAGGCCTTCGCCTCGGTGCCCCTCGCCTGGATGGCCGAGTTCGGCGATGCCGACCCCGCACGGGTCAACCCGCGCGGCGGGGCCATCGCCCTCGGACACCCGCTCGGCGCCTCCGGGGCCCGACTGATGACCACCATGCTGCACGCGCTGGAGGATGACGGCGGCCGCTACGGGCTGCAGCTCATGTGCGAGGCGGGCGGCATGGCCAATGCCACCATCATCGAGCGCCTCTAGGCGCCCGACCCATCACGCGAAGAGAAGGGACGCCCATGGACATCGCCCACGGTTCGGCGATCGTGACGGGAGGAGCATCCGGTCTCGGTGAGGCCACCGCCCGCGCGCTGGCCGCACGCGGCGCACACGTCGTCATCGTCGATGTGAACGAGGATCTCGGACGTGTCGTCGCCGAGGAGATCGGCGGGACGTTCGCACCGGCCGATGTCACCGACACCGCCGCCGTCGATGCCGCGCTGGACGCAGCCGAGGCCGCCGCCCCGTTGCGGGCGGTCGTGCACTGCGCCGGCAAGGGCGGCACCGTCCGGGTCGTCGAACGAGACGGCCAGCCCGGCTCCCTCGAGACCTACGAGCAGCTCGTGCGACTCAACCTCGTCGGCAGCTTCAACGTGCTCCGGCTCGCCGCGGCCCGGATGGCTCGCCTCGACCTCGTGGACGATGAGCGGGGTGTCATCGTGCTCACCGCCTCGGTGGCGGCCTTCGAAGGTCAGATCGGCCAGATCCCCTATGCCTCGGCCAAGGCCGGCGTAGTGGGCATGACGCTCGTCGCCGCGCGCGACCTGGCCGGCAAGGCGATCCGCGTCGCCACCATCGCTCCCGGCACCTTCGACACCCCGATCCTGGCCCGCTTCGGCCAGGAGGTGCGCGACAAGCTGGCGGCGCAGACTCCGCACCCGCGCCGTCTCGGCCGCCCCGAGGAGTACGCCAGCACCGCGCTGCACATCATCGACAACCCCATGATCAACGGCGAGACGATTCGCCTGGACGGCGCGATCAGGATGGCTCCGAAATGACCGAGACCCCGACGACCGACCGTGAGCTCCTCGTCGAGGAGCGCGGACGCGTGCTGGTGCTGACGATGCATCGCCCCGAGTCGCGCAACGCGATGTCGATGACGATGGCCCACCAGATCGCCGAGGCGCTCGAGGAGTTCGACCGGCGCGACGACCTGAGCGTCGCCGTCATCACCGGCGGAGGCGGCACGTTCTGCGCAGGCATGGACCTCAAGGGCTTCGCGCGCGGCGAGCGGCCGGTGGTGGAGGGCCGCGGTTTCGCGGGCATCGTCAAGAGCCCGCCGCGGAAGCCGATCATCGCGGCCGTCGAGGGCTATGCGCTCGCGGGCGGCTTCGAGATCGTGCTCTCGTGCGACCTCATCGTCGCCTCGAGCGAGGCCACCTTCGGCCTGCCCGAGGTCAAGCGCGGGCTCACCGCCGCAGCCGGCGGACTGCTGCGCCTGCAGCACCGCGTCCCGTATCACCTGGCGATGGAGCTGGTGCTGACCGGACGGATGTGGCCGGCACCAGAGGCGCACACCGCCGGACTCGTGAGCCGCCTCGCCGACCCCGGCCAGGCGCTGGCCGCGGCGCTCGAGCTCGCCGAGCAGATCGCCCAGAACGCGCCGCTGGCGCTCGCCGCCTCCAAGCGGGTCCTCGTGGAGTCCGTGGACTGGCCGCTGCCGGAGAAGTTCGATCGCCAGGAGGCGATCGTCAACCCCATCCGCGAGTCCGCTGACGCGAAGGAGGGGGCACGCGCCTTCGTGGAGAAGCGCGACCCGCAGTGGACCGGCCGCTGACCCGCACCCTCGTTGCGAACGCCCCGAGCTCAGGCTCGGGGGCGTTCTTCTGTTCTCCGCCTTCGGTGGGCGGTGAGTCATCAACCACCGAGTGTGCGGACAGTGGTTGACCACTCACCGCTTAGTGGACGGTACCTATCGCGGTGCACCATCAACCACCACCACCGACCCGCTGGTTGACCACTCACCGACCACGGGCACGACACCATCGCGGTGCGCCATCAACCACCACCACCGACCCGGCGGTTGACCACTCACCGACATCCCACACGACACCATCGCGGTGCACCATCAACCACGACAGCGGGCGGGTGGTCGCCCCCCCCTGCCCGAGGACGGGTGCGCGTGGATCAGGCGGGGCCGATCGCGATGGACTTGGTCTCCAGATACGAACGGAAACCCTCGGGACCCATCTCGCGGCCGATGCCCGACATCTTGTAGCCGCCGAAGGGCGAGCCGTAGGCCTGCGGGAAGCCGTTGATGCTGACCATGCCGGTGCGGATGCGGCGCGCGACCCTGACGGCGTCATCGACATCGGCACCCCAGACCGAGCCGGACAGCCCATAGGGCGAGTCGTTGGCGATATCGATCGCCTCCTCGACCTCGTCATAGGGCACCAGCGCGAGCACCGGGCCGAAGATCTCCTCGCGCACCGCTCGCATGGAGTTGTCCACCCCCGCGAGCAGGGTCGGCGGCACGAACCAGCCGTTCTCCAGCTCGGGCGGCAGGACGAGCGTCTCGGCACCGGAGACGATCCGCGCACCCTCGTCGCGCGCCAGCGAGATGTATCCCTGCACGGTGTCCAGCTGGTTCTTCGAGACGAGCGGGCCGATCTTGGTCGCCGGATCCATCGGGTGCCCGACGGTCCACGCGCGCAGCGCCTCGGCGAAGGCCTCGGTGAACTCGCTCTCGCGACTGCGCGGCACGAGGATCCGCGACTGGGCGATGCAGAGCTGACCGTTGACGACCAGCGCCATCGGCAGGACGGCCTTGGCCACCGTCTCGGGGTCCGCATCGGGGAGCACCACCGCGGCGGACTTGCCGCCGAGCTCCAGCGTCACGCGCGCCACTCGGTTGGCCGCAGCCCGCATGAGGGTCTGACCGACCGCCGTCGAGCCGGTGAAGGCGAGCTTGTCGACGTGCGGGTGCTCGATGAGCGACTGCGCTGCCTCACGGTCGGCCGGGACGATGTTCAGCACACCCTCGGGCAGACCAGCCTCGGCGAAGGCGTCCGCGAAGGCGAAGGCCGACAGCGGCGTCTGCGTCGGAGGCTTGAGCACGACCGAACAGCCCGCGGCGATCGCCGGGGCGATCTTGATGCTCGGGGTGCTGAGCGGACCGTTCCACGGGGTGATCGCGGCCGCCACTCCGACCGGCTCCTGCGTCACGATGCTGCGCATCCCCTGGGCATCGGTGCGGACATCGTCGAGCTCATAGGACTCGGCGAGGTCGGCGTAGTAGCGGGTATGCCGGATCGGATTGGGCACGTGCGCCTGCTGGCTGAACCACAACGGACAACCGAGCTCCGAGGTCAGCAGTACCGCGATCTCATCGAGCCGCGACTCCAGGATGTCGGCGGCGCGGCGCATGACCGCAGCCCGCTCGGGGCCGGGCAGATCACGCCAGCGGCGGTCCTCGAAGGAGGCCTTGGCGGCTCCCACCGCCCGGTCGATATCGGCGGACGTGCCGACTGCCGATCGCCCGACGACGGACTGGTCGACGGGGTTGAGAACGTCGATGATCTTGCCGCCCTCGGTGTCGCGCCACTCGCCGTCGATGAAGAGGCGGCTGCGGTCGGCGAGGTCGGGGGCGATGACGACATCGGTCATGGGTGCTCCTCAGGATTCGTGGTTCGGGTCAGCGGAAGGCCGGCAGGACCTCGTTCTTGAACAGCTCGAGGGTGGACAGGACCTGCTCCTGCGGCAGGCCGTACCACTGCATCCGCAAGATGATGTAGGTCAATCCCTGCGCCTCGAGGTCCTTGAGCGCTGCAATGGCTCCCGCGGGATCGGTGAACAGATAGGAGGCGTCCGCCACCTCCGTCGCGGTCTGCGTGGACTCGAGATGGCGATAGCCGGCACCCTGCTGGGGTGCGTTGTACTGCGCGTACTGGGCCGTGACATCGCCACGGGCCTGCAGGCCGATCGCCCGCGCCCGCTCCGGGTCGTGGTCCAGCACCAGCTCGCGCCGCACGACGAGGTTCTTGACCGGAAGGCCGAGCCGCTCCTTCTCCGCGCGGTAGTGCCCGAGCACGACCTTGAGCCGCTCCGGGTCGACGTGGGGCGGGACGATCCACGCATCGCCGAGGCGCGCGGCGCGCTGAGCACCCTTCTTGTGCGGTCCCGCACCGATCCAGATCTCCGGTCCCCCCTCTTGCACGGGGCGCAGGCTGATCCGCTGATCCTTGATGCGGTAGTACTCGCCGTCGCGCGTCACCGAGTCGCCGCTCCACAGGTCGCGGATCATGGCGATGCTCTCCTCGAAGCGTCCGACACGCTCGTCGAGGCCGATGCCGAAGGACTCGAACTCGTTCTCGCGATAGCCCATCCCGAAGCCCGCGACCGCGCGGCCGCCGGTGATGTGGTCGAGGGTCGAGAACTCCTCGGCCACGGCGACCGGGTGGCGCAGCGGGAGGATGAACATATTGGTGCCCAGCTGCATCTCGCCGGCATCGGCGGCCAGCGCCGCGAGCGTCGGGACCGGCTGGAGGGTCGGCATCCCGCCCAGATAGTGCTGCAGCACCCAGGCCGAGGAGATCCCGCTCTGCGAGGCCGCCCGCACCTGCTCGCGCATCGCGGCGATGCGGTCGGCGGGCACGACGTCGGTCGGGAAGTCGTTCATGATGGCGAGGCCGAAGGTCAGCGGCATGGTGTCTCCCACGGGTTGCTGCTATTGATATGCATGATTGTGCCACAGGTCACGCCTCCGCGGCACCCGCCCGACCGTCCTGCTCGAAAAAGAACGTGACGCAGGCGACACTTCTGGGTTAATTTGATGATCAGCAATTCAGTGCCGGTACGCACGGCCCGCCACACAGGCCGGGCCCGCGGAGGCGAGAGGAGCCCATGAGCGACATGACCGAGGCCATCAGCCGACCGTTCCCGGTCGACCCGCCCGCCGAGTTCGCCGGCCACGTGGAGGGCCTGAGCCGTGGCGAGTTCGTGATCCCGCATTGCCGGGCCTGCGACATCGTCCAGTGGCCTCCACGCCCGCTGTGCCACCGCTGCGGGGGCACGGACTTCGATCAGCACGCCGTGCCAGAGCTCCGCGGCGAGGTCGCGACCTGGACGATCGTGCGGCGCGCCTTCCATCCCTGGTTCGCCGAGCGCGTGCCCTATGGAATCGCCGTGGTCGACACCACCGCTGGGTTGCGGCTCACCGGTTGGTACGCAGGCGTCGAGGTCGACGCGCTGAGCTCCGGCCTGCCCGTCCGCGGCTCCGTGGAATCCCTCGGCGACGCCCCGGCCCTCGTCTGGCGTCCGGCGGTGGCGGCATGAGCGAGCGAAGCGCGGCCATCACCGGCGTGGGTGAGACCGAGTACACCCGTGGCACCGACACGACGGCGGCGGCGCTCCTCCTGCAGGCCGGCCTGCGCGCCTGCGCCGACGCGGGCATCGACCCGAGCAGCGTCGACGGCGTCGTGACCCCGCAGGGAAAAGTCGAGTCCGAGCAGTTCGCCCATGCCTTCGGCATCCGCGATCTGCGCTTCCACGCTCACAATGCGATGGGTGGGGCGGGGCCGGTCGGATGTGTCGCGATCGCGGCCGCCGCTGTGCGCGCCGGAGTCGCCGAGCGCATCGTGGTGGCCGCCGGCGGCACGCAGTTCAGCGGTCATCGACGCATGAGCGATGCCGGGGGCGCCGCCATGTCGATTCCCTGGCCCGGCCAGGGGATCCGCGACTGCCTGGAGCGACCGTACGGCCTCTCGGTCCCCATGCAGTGGTACAGCCTGCACGCCAACTACTGGCTCACCCAGACCGGGGCCGACCCGGCGGGCATGCGCGCGGTCGCGCTCGCGACGCGTGATCACGCCCATCGCAATGCCCAGGCCTACTTTCGCGGACGCGAGCTGACGGCCGAGGCGTATGACGCCTCCCCCGTGCTCGTCGACCCCTTCCACCTCTTCGATATCTGCCAGGAGTCCGATGGCGCGGCCGCCGTGATCGTCGAACGCAGCGGGGTTCGAGGCGAGCGGGCCGAGGTCACCATCCTCGCGGGGGGCGAGGGTCACGCGGATGTGCCCGATGACCTCGTCACCCGTCCGGACATCATGCAGATGGGCCTGACCAAGCTCGCCCCACGGCTCTTCGCGGAGGCCGGCGTGACGCCGCAGGACCTCGACTTCGCTCAGCTCTACGACTGTTTCACCTTCGTCGTCCTGCGCCAGATCGAGGAGCTTGGCCTGTGCGCGCGAGGCGAGGCACCTGACTTCGTGCGTGAACGCGGCATCGGGCCCGGCGGCTCGTTCCCCGTCAACACCCACGGCGGCCTGCTGTCGCAGGCCCACATCGCGGGGATGAACCACGTCGTCGAGGCGGTGCGCCAGTTGCGCGGCGAAGCGGGCGATGCCCAGCTGAGCGATGCGCGCCTCGGCGTCGTCACCGGCTACGGCGACATGTCGGACGGGTCGATGCTCGTCCTCGCCCATCACTGACCCTCAGAGAGGAATCCCATGGCCACCGAGTCCACGCTGACACATCTCTTCGAACCCCGGTCGATCGCGCTGATCGGCGCGAGCGACCGGTCGAACTGGTCGCACCGCATCGTCGACGGCCTTCGCGTGATCGGCTACGAGGGTGACGTGCACTACGTCAATCCCAAGGGCGGCGAGGCCCACGGGCGACCCCTCTTCCGTAGCGCCGCCGACATCCCCGAGGCCCCCGATCTCGCCTTCGTGATGGTGCCCGCCAAGGCGGTGCTCGACGCGATGCGCGATGTCGCCCGTGCCGGCATCACCTCCGCGATCGTCCTGAGCTCGGGCTTCGCCGAGCTCGGCGACGCGGGACGCCGAGCCCAGGAGGAGCTCCACGCCCTGGCCGCCGAGCACGGCATCACCGTCCTCGGCCCGAATGCGCTCGGCTATGTCAACACCGACGCGAAGGTGGCACTCAAGCCCTTCCCGCCCGGAGAGCCGCTGCGCTCGGGATCGATCGCCGTGGTCTCGCAGAGCGGCAATGTCACCGTTCAGCTGCTCAACATGGCGCGCTCCTTCGATATCGGAGTGAGCCTGGCGGTCAGCACGGGCAATGAGATGGACGTGCGCATCGCTGACGTGGTCGACTTCCTGGTCGACCACGAGCCGACGCGGGTCATCACCGTCTTCACCGAGGCCTTCCCGGAGCCGCACGCCTTCCTCGCGGCCTGCCGTCGCGCCCGGGAGGCCGGCAAGCTCGTGGTCTGCCTCAAGGCCGGACGCAGCGAGGCGGCCGCCCGGGCCGCCCTGGCCCACACCGGCTCGCTGGTCGGCAATGATGCCGTCATCGACGCCTTCCTGCGCTCCGCCGGCGTCGTGCGCGTCTCCTCGCTCGAGGAGCTGCTGGTCGTCGCCGACACCTTCGCCCACACCGGTCCCATCGACGGTGCGATGGCGCTGTTGACGATCTCGGGCGGCACCTGCGACATCGTCGCGGACGCGGCCGAGGACATCGGCCTGGAGCTCGCGGAGCTCACCGGTGAGACGGTGACGGAGCTGAAGCAGGTGCTTCCCGAGCTCGCCGCGGCACAGAATCCGCTCGATGTCACCGGCGCCGCCGTCACGGATGCGACCCTGATGGCACGATCCCTCGCCGTGGTCGCCCGTGATCCGGGGGTGGGCGTCGTGCTCGTCGCCCAGGAGATGGATCACCAGGCGGAGAACCTCGCCTGGGGACGCGAGGCCCTCGAGCAGCTCAGCACGGAGGCATCGGCGGCGGCATGTCCCGCGATCCTCGCCAACACCACCGTCCGGTACGTCAACGAACGGGTGCGCGAGATCCGGGCCGCCGCGGGCGCTCCAGCGGTCTTCGGCGGCGTCAGCCGCATTCTTCCGGCGATCGCCGCGATCACCGAGTGGACCACCCGCGACACGTCTCCCGGGGCGGACGACGTGCGCGTCGAGACCGACGCGGTCACCGCATCGCGCGAGGGGACGTGGTCGGAGGCGACCAGCCGCGCGCTGCTGGAGTCGGCCGGGGTCCCGGTGGTTCCGGCGACCGTCGCGGCG
>JAEZEJ010000121.1 GCA_023417775.1 Actinomycetes bacterium
CTGCGGGAGGCCGCGCTCGACGCCCAGCGAGCCGACCCGGACGCGGCCGGCAACGGGGCGCTCATGCGCACGGCCGTGGTCGCGCTGGCGCAGCCCGCCGATCGCCGCGCCACGGCGAATGCGGCACGCCGGTTCGCCGAGCTCACACATCCCCATGCCGACTGTCTCGACTCCTGTGTGCTGTGGACCGAGGCGGTGCGCCGGGCGCTGGCCGGTGGTGATCTCGACGTCGTCGGCGGTCTCGACCTGATCGATGCGGACCGCCGAGAGGTCTGGCGCGAGCGGCTCGAGGAGGCCACCGGCGCGGACCCCCGGGTCTTCGCGCCGAATGGCTTCACGGTGACCGCCCTGCAGGCGGCCTGGGCGGCGATCAGCTCCGCGCCCGGGGAGGGCGCGGTGCAATTGACGATCTCCCTCATGTCGGCCGTCCGCGGTGGACATGACACCGACACGGTCGCCGCCATCGCCGGCGGTCTCGTCGGCGCACGGTGGGGTGCCTCGGCCGTCCCGCAGGAGTGGTCGCGGCTGCTGCACGGCTACGGCGACTACGACGCCGCGGGTCTGATGGAGCTCGCCGAGTCCGTGCTGCCCTGATTCGGGTGGCTCAGCCGGTCTGCACCGTCGTCACCGGAGCGGAAGAGGTCGAGGAGTCGGCGGGGATCTGGCCGAGCACGGCGAAGATCGCCACGACGGCCACCACGCCGACGGGAGCGATGACCCGCTTCTTCTTGTACCAGGGGCGATGGGTCTTGGCCTCGGCGAGTTGACGACCCAGATCCAGCGGGGCGACGTGCGTCGTCCAGGACTCGCCGTCCCAGTAGCGCAAGGGTGCCTCGGATCGCGGATCGGGATACCAGTCGGGCATGGTCGGCTGGGCCGACACCTGATTCGTCATATTCGACTCCTCGACGATGCTTCTCCTTCGACGGTAGCTCGCCTACACGCCGATCCGTCAACCCCCGCTGAGAGATACGCGACACGGCCTCAGAACCAACCGCATGTGCTGGGGAGCGGAGTACCGCGCACGTGCGACTCGAGGAAGGCGAAGGCCTTCGGATAGGAGGCCACGGCACCACCGACGTGACTGGGCACCACGCTCGGCGCGAAGGTGACCTCGGCACCCTGACGACACCAGGAGCGGGCCATGTCCCTGGCCTGCGCGTAGGGCACCACATCATCGAGGGTGGAGTGCGCGACCAGGACGGGGACATCGGGCGCCGAGCGGCCGAGGGTCAGGTCCTCGAGGACGGCCGCGATATCCGGACGCGACAGCAGGCCGGCCACCGGTTGACCATCCGCCGTGTACTGGCTCGACGAGGCGAAGGCGAACTCGGCGACGCCGTCGAAGGTGCACGTGTCATCGGCGCGTTCGAGGGCCTGACGCCCGGCATCGTTCAGGAGTTCATCGATGTTCAGCTCCGGATAGTGGTCGGCGAGAGCCTTGACCGAGTAGAGCAGGAAGGCCGCATACGGTGAGCCGTCCAGGCCAGGCGCCACGGCTGTCAGGTCGGCCGGGACCGCACCGGCGTATCCGGCCACGATGTTGACCTCCGGAGCATAGGAGGCATGTTGCTCGAGCGCCCCGGCCGCCGCATTCCCTCCCTCGGAATAGCCGGCGATGAACACCGGCGCCGTGGGCGAGGAGGCTCCCAGCCGCTCCGCCGCCCGAGCAGCGTCGAGCACCGACCGGCCGAGCGATCCGCTGTTGACATAGGCGTGGGTGCCGGGCGTGCCCAGGCCTTCGTAGTCGGTCACCACGACCTGGTAGCCGCGGGCCAGCAGGCCCTTGATGAACAGCCCCTCGTACTCGGTTCCCGCGGCCAGCTGTCGCGACGGCGCGCAGCGATCGGCCATACCCTGGGTCCCGACCGCATAGCTGACCAGCGGACGCTCCCCCGGGCCGGACCAGGCCGCGGTGGGCGTCAGCAGCATGCCGGAGACCGCGATGGGTCCGCCACGGGCCCCAGTGCTGACGTATTCGATCCGCTGCACATCGGCGGGAGCACGCAGGACCTTCAGCGGATCGAGGTAGAACTCCGAGGGCTCGCTGCCGAGGACATCACCCGGTTGCCCGGCGACGACCTCGGTCGGGCCGGTGGCCGGTACGGCCTGGGCCGGGAGGGCGACCCAGGTGGTGCCCACCAGAAGACCGAGCACCGCGATGAGCAGAGCGGGACGACGCATGAACAACCCCCGATGTCGACAGCACCTCGATGTTGTCAGTGATCTACCTCACAGGTCAAGGCGCGACCGGGCGAGGGCGGCCCGCGCCGCGTTGTCACCGGGCGCGCCATGGACGCCTCCCCCCGGATGGGCCGAGCTCGAAGCCAGGTAGAGCCCTCGTACACAGGTCTCGGGGCGCCCCAGCCCCGGCACCGGACGGAAGATCAGCTGTTGATGCAGCTGCTGGGTGCCGCCCCCGATGGCGCCGCCGACGAGATTCGCGTCCCTCGCCTCAAGCTCGCGCGGGCCCAGGATCCGCCGGGCCAGGACCCGTTCCCCGAATCCCGGTGCCCGGGCCTCGATGCGTTCCTGCACGCGATCGGCGAAGCCCTCGAGCTCGGCGGCGTCCCACGCTCCGGTGAGCTCACCGCCGGCATCGCCGCGTACACGATGCGGCACGTGCGTATACGCCCACAGCGACTCGGTGCCCGCCGGCGAGCGATCGGGGTCGGCCGTGGTCATCTGCCCGGCCAGCAGGAAGGGGGCGGCCGGGAGCACGCCCGCGGCCACCTGGGCGACCGCGGAGCTCATCTCCGCCACGGAGTCGGCGATATGGACGGTGCCCGGCGCCGTCGCTGGCGCGACCGCCCACGGGACTCCCCCGTCGATCGCCCAGTCGACCTTGATCGTCCCCGGGTCCCAGCCGAAGCTCGCCATCGCGCGTCGCACCCGCGGCGGCACGCACGAGGGCGGCAGCAACCGCTGATAGAGCGCGGGAGCGCTGACATCCGCGAGTACCCGCCGCGCCGCGAGCCGACTGCCATCGGCCAGCCGTACCCCCGTGACCCGGCGCCGGTCCACCTCGATGGCGGTCACGCCGGTACCGCACAGGATGCGCCCGCCCGCCGCCTCCAGTCTCCGTGCCAGCGCCTGCGTCAGCTCGCCGGCGCCTCCGGCCGGCACGGGGAAGCCGACCGTCTGACCCAGCATCGTCATCAGCAACCCCATGAGCCCCGATCCGGGCGCATCCAGCGGGATATCGGCATGTGCGGCATTCCCGGCCAGCAGGGCAGCCGGACCGCGCCCGCCGAAGCAGCTGCGTGCCAGTTCCGTCACCGGCAGCGACAGCAGCCGCACGGCCTCCATCCCCCCGGCCCCCGGTAGCCGACCGGCCAGCGCGAGGCCGCGCCGCACCGGCGGGAAGGGGCCGAATACCGCGCCCACGAGGTCGTCGCCGAGCCGGTCCCACAGCTCGCACAGTCGTAACCACGCCTGTCCGTCACCCCGATACTCGGCATCGAAGCGGTCGGCCGTCGCGCCCCGGTCGCGATCCTGGATCGCCCACCGTCCGTCCTCGAAGCAGTGCCCGAGCACGGCCGGCGCATGTCGCCAGCGCAGACCCCAGCGCTCGAGATCGAGCGACCGCATCGTCGGTGAGGCGGCCGCCAGCGGGTAGAAGGAGCTGAAGGTGTCGTGCACGAAGCCCGGGTGGACCTCGGTGTCGTGGCGCACCGCACCGCCGATCTGCGGCTGCTGCTCGATCACCAGTACCGACCAGCCGGCGTCCGCCAACCGGTTCGCCGCCACCAGGCCGTTCGGCCCGGCGCCCACCACGATCGCGTCGTCCACACCCAGCCCCACGGATCGGCTACCCGAGGACGCCGTCGACGAGGGACTGCGCCTCGCTCTGCACCCGGCTGAGGTGATCGGTGCCGTGGAAGGACTCGGCGTAGATCTTGTAGACATCCTCGGTGCCGGACGGACGGGCGGCGAACCAGGCGCCGTCGGTGGTCACCTTGACCCCGCCGATCGGCGCGCCGTTGCCGGGAGCCTCGGTGAGCACCGCGGTGATCCGCTCTCCCGCCAGCTCGGTCGCCGTGACATCGGAGGCCGAGAGCCGGCCCAACCGTGCCTTCTGGTCGCGGTCGGCCGGAGCATCGAGGCGCGCATAGGCCGGGTCGCCGTGACGGCGCGTCAGCTCGGCGTAGTGCTCGCTGGGGCTGCGCCCGGTGACCGCGAGAATCTCCGAGGCGAGCAGGCAGGCGATGATGCCGTCCTTGTCGGTGGTCCAGACGCTGCCGTCGCGACGCAGGAAGGAGGCGCCGGCCGACTCCTCGCCTCCGAATCCGAGATGGCCGTCGGTCAGCCCGCCGACGAACCATTTGAAGCCGACCGGCACCTCTTCCACCCGGCGGCCGACCGCCGTGGCGACCCGGTCGATCATCGAGGAGGACACCAGGGTCTTGCCGATCAGGGCTGACGACGGCCAGGCCGGTCGCGCCCCTCCGAACAGGTACTCGATCGCGACGGCGAGGTAGTGGTTCGGGTTCATCAGCCCGGCATCGGGGGTGACGATGCCGTGGCGATCGGCATCGGCGTCATTACCGGTGGCGAGATCGAAGCGCTCGCGCTGGCGGACCAGCGAGGCCATCGCGGCCGGACTCGAGCAGTCCATGCGGATCTTGCCGTCGTGGTCGAGGGTCATGAACCCGAAGGTCCCGTCGACGCGGGGGTTGACGACCTCCAGCCGCAGACCGTGCACCTCGGCGATGCGCTGCCAGTAGTCCACGCTGGCCCCGCCGAGCGGATCGGCGCCGATGTGGACTCCGGCGCGCGCGATGGCCTCCAGGTCGACCACCGAGGGCAGATCGTCGACATAGGTGCCGAGGAAGTCATGCTCTCCGCACGCGGCGCGGGCCCGTCCGAAGGGCAGGCGCCGCACGCCACGAAGACCCGAGGCCACGAGTTCATTGGCCCGCTCGGCGATCCATCCGGTCACCTCGGATCCCGCCGGCCCGCCGTGCGGCGGGTTGTACTTGAAGCCGCCGTCGCGGGGTGGATTGTGCGATGGCGTGACGACGATGCCGTCGGCCGTGCCGCCGGTGCGATTGGCGCGCACGATGGCGTGCGAGACGGCCGGGGTCGGGGTGTAGCCGTCGGCGGCGTCGACCAGCACGGTGACGTCATTGGCCGCCAGCACCTCGATCGCGGTCGTCCAAGCGGGCTCGGACAGGGCATGGGTGTCGCGCCCGAGGAACAGCGGACCGTCGTGACCCTGCCGCTGCCGGTATTCGCAGATGGCCTGGGTGATGGCGGCGATATGGGCGTCGTTGAAGGCCCCGTCGAGGCTGCTGCCCCGGTGTCCGCTGGTACCGAACACCACCTGCTGCGCCGGATCCTCGGGGTCGGGCTCCCGGGTGTAGTAGGCGGTCACCAGATGGGACAGGTCGATGAGGTCCTCGGGGAGGGCGGGATGCCCGGCCCGCGGATGTGCGGCGCTCATGACCCCATCGTGTCAGCAAGCGCGGCGCGCGGCACCCGGTCTCACCGATCCTGATTCCTCCTCGGCCGTGGCGGTACGTCATCGACCCCACCGAGCGCGCATCAGGTTGACCACCTACCGCCCCCGTGAGGGGAAAGGTTGACCGCCTACCGCCACGGGCGGGCCGATCAGCGCGGGATATTGCGCAGATTGCTACGCGCCAAGTCGATCATCCGGCCGACGCCGCCGTCCAACACCGTGCGGGTGGCGGCCAGCGCGAAGCCCTTGACCTGGCCACCGCTGATCGACGGCGGCATCGAGAGGGCATTGGGGTCGGTGCGGATATCGACGAGGGTCGGTCCGTCGTGGGCCAGCGCCTCGGTGAGCGCTCCGCGCACCTCGTCGGGCTTCTCGACCGTCCAGGACGCGATACCGGCCCCCTTCGCGATGGTGGCGAAGTCCGGTGGCGTGTGATCGGTGCCGAAGTACGGGTACCCGGCCACCAACATCTCCAGGCGCACCATCCCGAGCGAGCCGTTGTCGAAGAGGACGACGTTGAGCGGCAGATCGTGCTCGCGGGCGGTCAGCAGCTCGCCGAGCAGCATGGACAGGCCACCGTCTCCGGACATCGAGATCACCTGGCGCCCGGGGTGCGATTTCTGTGCACCGATGGCGTGCGGCAGAGCATTGGCCATCGTGCCGTGCCGGAAGGACCCGATGACCCGGCGTCGGCCGTTCGGGGTGATGTACCGGGCCGCCCAGACATTGCACATGCCGGTGTCGACCGTGAAGATCGCGTCGTCTGCGGCCACCTCGTCGAGCACGGAGGCCACGTACTCGGGGTGGATCGGCACGAGCTTCTCGGCCTTCCTGGTGTAGGCGTCGACCACTCGCGTCAGCGCCTTCTCGTGCCGCCGCAGCATGTCATCGAGGAAGCTCTCATCGGACTTGGGAGTGATCTTGCCCATCACCGCACGCAGGGTCTCCCCCACATCGCCGACGATGCCGAGCTCCAGCACGGTGCGGCGGCCGAGACGCTCGGGCGCGATGTCGATCTGCACCGTGTTCTTCTGCGGCAGGAAGTCGTCATAGGGAAAGTCCGTGCCCAGCAGCAGGACCAGGTCCGCCTCGTGCAGCGCCTCGTGACAGGCGCCGTAGCCGAGCAGCCCGCTCATCCCGACATCGAAGGGATTGTCGTACTGGATCCACTCCTTGCCGGCGAGGGAATGGCCGATCGGCGCCTTGACGAGCTCGGCGAAGGAGACGACGGTGTCGCGGCTGCCGGCGACCCCGGCTCCGGCGAAGATCGCGATCTTCTCGGCCTCGTCGATGAGATCGGCGAGACGGTCGACGCGCGCGGGATCGGGCAGCACCGTCGCGGGCGGGATCGGACCATCGCTGATGGCCGTCGGATGCGCCGCGTCCTGCGAGCTCACGTCGCCCGGCAACACCATCACCGCCACCCCGCGCTGACCGACGGCCGCCTGCATGGCGATCCGCAGGGCGCGGGGCATCTGTTCGGGGCCGTTGATCATCTCGCACCAGTGGCTGCACTCGACGAACAGCCGCTCGGGGTGGGTCTCCTGGAAGTACGTCGTCCCGATCTGCGCCGAGGGGATGTGCGAGGCGATCGCCAGCACCGGGGCCCCCGTCCGATGGGCATCGAAGAGCCCCTGGATCAGGTGGGTGTTGCCCGGCCCGCAGGAGCCGGCGCAGACCGCCAGCCGTCCGGTGAGCTGGGCCTCCGCCGCGGCAGCGAAGGCCGCGGCCTCCTCGTTGTGGCAGTGCACCCACTCCATGCCGTCGTGATCGCGGATCGCATCGGTGATCGGATTCAGGCTGTCACCGACGAGACCATAGATGTGACGAACCCCGGCGGCGTACAGCGTGTCGATGAGTTGTTCGGCCACAGTCGGCATGGAGACTCCCTTCGAGATGGTTCCGTCCCCAGTCCACCACCGTCGCCTCGCCAACGCAGGTCGAGCGCGGTGTCCCGTGCATCACGTTCGGTCGGCGGGCGGGACCGGCCGTCAGCGCAGGTCGGTCAGGCCGGAGCGGTCGACCGTGGTGCCGATCATGGCGCGCAGGTCCTCGTTGACGTCCCAGATGCCGACATTCATGGCCGCGGTCAGCCGGTCGTCGGCGTCGATCCAGTAGGCGATGAACTCATGGCCGTCGAGATCGCCGCGGACCTCGACATCGTCATCGGGCGAGCCGTGGCCGACGTACTCCATGGAGAACTCGAACTGGTCGGTGAAGAAGTACGGCGCCCAGTCATAGGCCGCATCCTGGCCCGCGATCGTCTTGCCGACCAGCTCGCCCTGACGCTGCGCGTTGTCCCAGTGCTCGACCCGCAGCCGGGTCCCGAGCAGTGTGTTGTGCGCCTTCGCGACATCGCCGATCGCGAAGACCCGCTCGTCGCTGGTGCGGAGCCGCTCGTCGACCACCACGCCATCGTCCACGGCGAGCCCGGCGGCCTCGGCCAGCGCCACCTCGGGAGCGGCTCCTACGGCGAGCACCACGATGTCGGCCGGCAGAGTCTCCTCCGCGGTCCGCACGCCGGTCACCCGGTCCCCGTCGACCACGATCTCCTCGACCTGAGCGCGGGTACGCAGATCGACCCCGTGGGCGAGGTGCAGATCGCTCACATACCGGGCCAGCCGCTCCCCCAGCACCGGCCGCAGCGGCAGCGGCGCACTCTCGACGACGGTGACCTCGAGACCGGCGGCACGTGCGGCGGCCGCCACTTCGAGGCCGATCCAGCCGCCGCCGATCGTCACCACGCGCCGCCCGTCCTCGAAGGCCCGCTTGAGGCGCTCGGCGTCCTCGATCGTGCGGAGCGTGAAGGCCCGGTCCGCGCCGGGGAGATCGGGCACCCGAGGCTGCGATCCGGTGGCCAGCACCACGGCATCGAAGCCGATGCTCTCCCCGGAGTCCAGTCCGATCCGTCCGCCGTCGAGGTCGAGTACGCGCGCGGTGGTCCCGCTGCGCAAGCGGACGTCGTGGTCGGTGAACCAGCCCGGGTCGAAGACGAAGGCCTCGTCGATCGGACTCTGCCCGGTCAGGAACTCCTTGGACAGCGGCGGCCGCTCGTAGGGACGGTGCCGCTCACTGCCGATCATGGTCAGTTCGCCGACGAATCCCTCCTCGCGCAATGACTCCGCGGCCTTCACCGCTGCCAGACCCGCGCCGATGATGACGATCTCGTCCATGCCCTCCATGCTCACCCGCCGGGCGCGGTATGCAAGCCGAGCGGCTCATCCACGGTGGGCGCGCCGGGTGAGGGACGGCAGGACCCACCACAGCGCGACGGCCAGCACCCCCAGCAATCCGGCGACGGCGTAGGCCTCCGGCGTTCCCAGGACCACATCGACGACGAGCCATGCCGCACCCACATTCGCGACCGCGAGCAGGGCCAGACCGACGAGGGAGAGCCGGTTCGCCGCGGCGACGAGCCACGGCCGCTCCCCGCGGTGGAAGAGGCGACGGTGCAGCGCGACGGGCGTCATCAACAGCAGCAGCGAGGTCATGGCGGCCATGAGCACCCCGACGTAGACCATCCGCCGGTCCTCGCTCAGAGCATCGAAGGCCGCCGAGAACGGCACGGTCAACAGGAACGCGGTGAGGATCTGCACACCGGTCTGCGCGACCCGCAGCTCCTGCAGCAGCTCGTTCCAGTTGCGGTCCAGCAGAGCACCCCTCGGCGTCCCCGGCGCCGTCGATTCCGACATGCCTCCATGCTCGTCTCGTGGTGACCGGCCGCAAGCCGAGGACCGCATCTCAGCGAGCGAGCTGGTCCAGCGCCCGGCGCGCGGCGAGGTACCCCGCCATCCCGTGCGCTCCCGCGCCGGGCGGCGTGGCCGCGGAACAGAGATAGGTCCCCGGTGCCCCGGCGTCATAGGGGTGGAGCGTGGCCCGCGGGCGGAACACCAGCTGGCGCGGGGTATTGGCGCCCGTGACGATGTCGCCGCCGTGGAAGTTCGGATTGTCGGCGGCGATCATCCGGGGCGACCGAACCGTCTGAGCGACGATGCGATCGCGGAATCCCGGCGCACATCTCTCGATCTGCTCGATGATCCGTTCGGTCGCGTCGCCGCCGTAGCCGGCCGGCACGTGGGCATAGCAGTCGATCGGGTGGAGGCCGCCGCGCGATCTCGACGGGTCGGCGAGGTACTGCTGTCCCAGCAGGACGAAGGGCCGCGCCGGCATCCGGCCGGACCACACCGCACGCTCCGCCTCGACCATCTCGGCGAGGGATCCCGCGACATGGACCGTCCCGGCCTCGCGCGCCGGCGCATACCTCCACGGCACCCCGCCCTCGACCGCGAAGGACACTTGGAAGGCGGCGGGTCCGTGCCGGAAGCGCCGATAGGAGCGCGCGACACCGCCACGCTGCGTCCCCTGCAGGATCTCCGCCGCGGCACGGGGGGAGGTGTCCAGCAGCCGAAGGTCGTACCCCGCCAGCTCGCGGGCGGACGTGATCCGCACGCCGGTCTCGACCCGGCCCCCGTGCGCGAACAGGGCGGCGAGGAGCGCACTGGAGATCGAGGCCGAGCCACCCACCGCCACCGGCCAGCCGTAGCGGTGCGCCGCGGTGCCGAGGGCGACACCGATCGCCGAGGACAACACGGATCCGAGGGGGTGGAAGGCGTGAGCCGCCACTCCGCCCCACAGGGCGCGCGCCTCCTCGGTGTGGAAACGGCGCGCCACCCAGGTGGCCGGCAGGGCCGCGTAGGCCCCGAATCGCGCGAGGGAGACCGGGTGCCGCGGCACGTGGAGGATCGGCTGGAGGAATTCATCGGCGATCGCGCCGAATCGCGTGGTGAGCGGGCCGAACATCCGCTGATAGGAGCGCTCGTCCCGACCGAGGGCGGCGGCGGTCTCCTCGACCGAGAGTCGCACGGCCGCTCCCCTCCCCCCGTCGAGCGGATGCGCGTACTGGACGGACGGCCAGGCCCACCGCAGCCCGTGCGAGGCGAGGTCGAAACGCCGGGTGAAAGCGGTGTCGAGGGCCAGTGGATGGAAGCCGGAGCATTCGTCGTGCAACAGGCCTGGCATGGTGGCCTCGACGGTGCGCGTGCCGCCGCCGGGAGTGTCGGCCGCCTCCAGCACCGTGACATCGACGCCCTCGGCGGCCAGGGTGATCGCGGCGGCGAGCCCATTGGGGCCGCTTCCGACGACGACGGCCTTGGTCATGTACTCACCCTAGGCCCTGGGGCGAGTGGCCCTCACCCCGCCGATCAGGGCACCAGGGCGATCTTGAGCCGCCCCGGCGATGCGGTGGCGTACCGCCGGTAGGCTTCGGCGGCCTGAGCGACCGGGAACACGTCGGTGACATAGGCCGTGCGGAGGATCTCGTGGGCGAGCACATGCCGCTCCGCCTCCGCGAGGAAATGCTCCCAGTCCTGGGTCGCACCCGCCCACATCGTCAGGTTCTTGCGGAAGAACGCGCGCATCGGGAGCACATAGTGGTCCTCGGGGAGGCCGAACACCAGGATCTCGCCTGCGAAGGCCACCGCCTCGACCGCATCGGCGAGGATCTCCTGGCGATGTCCGATGGCGTCGACGACCAGGTCGGGACGCTCGTCATCGCCGACCGATGCGGCCCAGGCGCGCACCTCCCCCGTCACGACCTCGTCGATGCCGAAGTCCTGCGCCACATCGGAGCGGTCGACCCGGTCGACGCCCGTCACATGCCGCGCTCCCCGCGCCTTGGCGATCTGCGCGAAGAGGATCCCGAGCGGTCCGAGGCCGAGCACCGCGACATGACGCCCCTCCAGATCGCCGACATTCGCATAGGCGCTGAGGACGGTCGAGACCGGCTGCACCACGGTCCCCTCGATATCGCTCAGGCGATCGTCGAGACGATGCACGAAGCGGGCCGGGTTGCTGACATACTCGGCCAGCCCGCGCGACCGGGCCACGATCCCCACGACGCGATCACCCGCCGAGAAACGAGGACTCGTACTCGCCTCGACAGAGGCCACCAGCTCGTGCAGGGGCACTCCCGGCATCCCGGTATACGGATTGTCCGGGTCCGTCTGCCCGAGGAACTTCGGGATGTCGCTGCCGCAGATCGCCCCGGCCGCGAAGCGCAGCAGCACCTCATCGTCGCCGAGATCCGCCGCGGTCGGCGCCGGCACGCTCAGCTGCTCGAATGTCGCCGGTCCTGGCTGCCGCAACTGCCACATCATCGGGTTCCCTTCAGTCGATCGGGTGGAGGAGATCGGTATCGACACCGGCCACAGTGGACACACCGCACAAGGCCATCGCCATCGCGAGCTCGCGTCCGAGGGTCTCCAGGACGGAGCGCACGCCCTCGGCGCCCGCGACGGTCAGGCCCCACAGGACCGGACGGCCCACGAGCACGGCATCGGCACCGAGGGCCAGGGCCGTGAGGACATCGGTGCCGCGCCGGATTCCCCCGTCGAGCAGGACGGGCACCTGTCCGGCGATGTCACGGACCACCCCGGGCAGCGCGCGGACGGTGGACAGGCCCGAGTCCAGATTCCTGCCGCCGTGATTGGACACGATGACCGCCGATGCCCCGGCGTCGACCGCCGCGCGGGCGTCGTCACCGCGCATGACGCCCTTGACCACCACGGGCACCGATGACGCGTCCACGATCCTCTCGAGATCGGCGATGGCGAAGGCCGCGTCGAGACCGCTGCGGTGGATGCCGCCGCCGCTCTCGGGGCGCAGGTCCAGGCCCGCCAAGAGCGGGAATTCCAGGCCCGGCGGCAGCGTGAGCCCATTCCAGCGCTGGGACTCGCGCGCGCCGACGACGGGAGTGTCGACCGTGACCACGAGGGCGGCGTGCCGGCCGGCGCGTTCGACGATCCGATCGAGGACCTCCCGGTCCGGCGGCGCATTGACCTGCAGCCACGTCCTGCGCGTGTCGACGTCCAGGTCGTCGGGGTCGGTGGTGGAGTAGCCGCTCATCGCATAGCCACAGCGCGCGGCGGTGGCGCCCCGCGCCGTGGCCCGCTCCCCCTCGGCGTGGAACAGCGCGTGCGAGCCGGTAGGACCGACGAGGATCGGGCTCGCGAACTCCTGTCCGAGCAGCCGGATGGTCGTGGAGACCTCCGAGACATCACGGAGGACATGCGGCGCCAGCCGGTGCGCGTCGAAGTCGCGCTCGTTCGCCGCGACCGTCCGCTGATCGGCGGCCCCCGTCTCGAGGTACTCCACCGTCAGCGGATCGAGCCGCGCGTGCGCGAGCTCCCGGAACCGCGCGAGCGTGGCCTCGGCGGGCAGCTCGTCCGGTCGCGGCTCCGCCCGTGGCGGGACGACGGTCATGCCGTCGCGGCGGTCACCGTCAGGCCGGCATCGCGCAGTGCATCGGCGATCGCGGCGATCGCGGCGGGGTCCTCGACCGGCAGCTTCGGCTCACGCGGATAGCCTGCCGGCTGTCCGAGCAGGTTCATCGCCGCCTTCAGTGTCGGCTGCATCCCGCCGAAGGCCCAGTTGTAGCCATCGGCGCGGTCGCCCAGCATGACCTCCATGAGCGCGTGGTACCGATCGGCGATGGCGGCTGCCTGCTCGGTCTCTCCCGCCCAGGCGTGCTCGAAGAAGCCGGGCATATCGCGGCCCAGCAGCAGACCGCTGCCGAAGTGACCGTCGCCGCCGTAGCCGGAGGTGACGAGCGCGAGGCCGAGACGGCTGAGCATGTGACCGAACACGACGAGCCGGTCGCCGACCCGCTCGATGGTGTCGAGCAGCAGCTGGGTCCCGGGGGCGCTCTGCTTGATGGCGACCACATTCGGGAGATCGGCCAGCCGCTCGATCTCGTCGAGGCTGATGAGGTGTCCATTGTCCTGGGGGAAGTTGTAGAGCCAGCCCGGCAGATCGGTCGCGGCGAAGACCGTCGAGTAGTAGGCGTGCAGCTCCGCGGCGGTGGGCCGGGCCATCGGCGGCGGCGAGGCCATGATCGACGAGGCCCCCGCGTCCGCGGCATGGCGGGCGAGCTCGACGGTGTCGGCCGCCCGGGTGCAGGTGACACCCACCACGACCGGCGCACGGCCCGCCGCCTCCTTGACCGCGATCTCGGCGAGGCGGCGGCGTTCGTCGGTGGTCTGGCTGAACCACTCGCCGGTGCTGCCGTTCACCAGGATGCCGTGGACGCCCTCGTCGACGGCGATGCCGACGACCCGCGCGAATGCGGCCTCGTCCAGTTCGCCCTCGGCGGTGAACGGCGTCACGGTCGCCGTCCAGTAGCCCTTCCAGTCGACGTCGTGTCGATCCATGTCGGTATGTCTCCCTATCTGAGGTGGTGGTCGATCAGCGGTCCGACCAACGCAAGGCGTCGGCGAAGACCCACTGCAGGAGGCGGTCGGTCACGTAGCCGCAGAGGCCGAGCGTGGCCATCGCGGCGATCACGTAGTCGAAGCGGAATTGGTTGTAGGAGTCGATGAGGACATAGCCGACGCCGGACTTCGCGCCGAGGATCTCGGCGACGACGACGGTGGTCCACGCGATGCCCGAGGCGACGCGCAAGCCGGTCACGAGGCTCGGCGAGGCCGCGGGCAGCACGACATCGCGTACCGTCCGGACCCGGCTGGCGCCGAGCATCGCGCTGGCCCGCAGCAGCCCCGCGTCGACCCGGCTCACCCCGGCGAAGGTGTTGACGTACACCGGGAAGAAGGTCGCGAGGGCCGTCAGGAACACCGCCGGCTTGTCGCCGATGCCGAAGACGATGAGCGCCAGCGGTACCCAGCCGGTGACCGAGATCGGCCGGATCGCGTTGATCGTCGGGTCGACCATCCGGCGCGCCACCGAGCTGACGCCGGCGAGGACGCCGAAGGTGATCGCGAGCAGGGCGCCGACCACGAAGCCGGTGAGCACCCGCCCGACCGAGGCGCCGACGTGGGTCAGCCAGGTGGCGGAGTAGACATTCGAGGCCACGAAGCCGTCGATCGGCAGCTGCCAGCCGGCCACCCAGTTCGCCAGGGCGGCGACACAGGAGCTGAGGGGCGGGAAGAGGCCGTTGGCGATCCAGTTCTGCCGGCCGGCGATCTCCCAGGCCACCGCGATGACCACCGGGAGGATCAGGGCGAGGCCGAGGCCGTTCAGCGAGCTGCGCCAGCGGCCGGTCAGGATCGACGGGCGGCCCGAGCGGGTACGTGCCGAGGTCATGGTGTTCGTCATGGTCGCCTCACTCGTTCTTTCCGAGCTGCTCGGCCGACTCGTCGGTGATCGACTCGAGCAGCGAGTAGTCCAGGAGTTCGGCGAGCTGATCACCCGTGTCCTGGTCGATGATGCCCATCTGGGACAGGACCGCGGGAACGCTGACGATCTCGCTCATCGGCATGACCGTCTCGGCGCGGATGTACTCGCGCTCCAGGGCATCGGCGATGCCGGCACCGCTGCTGCCGGTCACCGCGGCGAACTCCTCCTCCCAGCGCTGGGGATCATCGCGGAGTTTCTCCATCTGGCGGTAGTAGGCGTCGAGCACGGTCTCGGCGTCCTCGCGTCGCTGCTCCAGGAAGGTGTTGTTGGCGAGGATGCCGCTGGCGACCGAGAAGGAGCCGTCGTAGATCTGGCTCTGGATCTCGTCGACCGTCACCCCCGATCCGGCCTCCTCCGCCTCCCCGGACAGCGGCGGGAAGGTGACGATGGCATCGACATCGCCGCGCTCGAGGGCCAGATTCAGATCGGGGAAGGCCTGCATGTTGACATAGGTCGCGTCGGTCTCGATGTCCAGGCCGTGAGCCTTCATGCCCGTGGCGAGGTTGACGTACTGCGTCGAGCCGCGGACCGAGCCGATGCGCTTGCCGCGCAGATCGTCCCAGGTCTGGATGCCGCTGTCGGGCCGCGCCAGGAACACCGATCCATTGCCGCTGATGCCCGAGACGAAGGTGACCGGCGGGGTGCCGGAGGTGAGGAGCGCCGCGACATTGTTGTAGCCGACCGGCGCCATGTCGATCGATCCATTGGACAGCGCGGTCAGCTCGTCATTCGAGCTCTTGAAGGGCACCAGCTCGACGGTGGTGCCATCGGGCAGCTCCTGTTCCAGGGTCGCCCACGGCACCCAGGAGGCGGCGGCGACCCAGCCGATGCGGATGCGGTTCTCATCGGTGGCCGAGTTCTGTGCCCCGTAGAGACGCCCGCTGGCGACCACCGCCACCATGAGGACGACGGCGATGACCGCCCGGGTCTTCCAGTCGCGCATCATCACCGGCCTGCCTTCCCGGCCGCGAGACCCTCGAGTTCGTCGGCCCGGTGGGACTCGTCGCGCAGCTCCTCGAATAGCTCGTGCCGCAGGGCGACGTACGCCGGATCGGTGATCAGCTCGTGGCTGCGCGGACGCGGCAGGTCGATATCGATCGTGTGGCGGATCCGACCGGGACGGGCGCTCATGACGACGACCCGGTCGCTGAGGATCAGCGCCTCGTCGATGTCGTGGGTCACGAAGAGCACCGTCTTGCGATCCTTCTCCCACAGTTCGAGCAGCAGTTCCTGCATCGTGATGCGGGTCTGCGCGTCCAGGGCGCCGAAGGGCTCGTCCATCAACAGGATCGGCGGATCGTTGACGAGGACCCGCGCGAGGCCGACCCGCTGGCGCATGCCGCCGGAGAGCTCGTGGGGCAGATGATCGCCGAAGGCTCCGAGGCCGACCCGCTCGATGTACTCGTCGACGAGGGCCTTCAGCTCCGAGCCGCCGGCCCCCTTGCTGACCCGAGGGCCGTAGGCGACGTTCTCGCGCACCGTCATCCAGGGGAAGATCGTGGCGTCCTGGAAGACGACACCGCGCTCGGGCCCGGGCCGACGCACCTCCTGCCCGTCGACCGTGACGCGCCCGGAGGTCGGCTGGGTGAAGCCGGCGATGAGGTTGAGGGCCGTCGACTTGCCGCACCCGCTCGGGCCGAGCAGGCACATGAACTCCTGGTCGCGCACCTCGAGGTTCAGATCCGCGAGCGCGTGCACGCTGGTCGTCGGGTCACCCGGTTTCGGGAACTCGACCTCGACACCGTCGAGTGTGATCGTGTGCATGGGTCCCTCCGTGAGATCTGTGACACGTCGTCAAGGTGGGATCGACCTTAGGCGCCGCAGAGAATTGCTGTCCAATGCATCTTTACGGCAGTCTGATACCCATCATGGCATCAGACTTCACCTTCCATCAGCTCCGTTCCTTCGTCGCGGTCGCCGAGGAGGGCAGCTATCGGCGCGCCGCCGAACGCCTCACGATCAGCCAGCCGCCGCTCTCGCGGCAGGTGGGCTCACTGGAGCAGAGCCTCGGCGTCGAGCTCTTCGAACGCACCGGTCGCGGGGTCCGTCTCACCGCGGCCGGCGAGACCTTCCTCGGCGAGGCGACCGCCCTCATCGCGTCGGCCGATCGAGCCCGGAATCTGGCCCAGGATGCGCACCACGGCCGGGTCGGATCCATCCGCGTCGGGTATGCCGAGCCGGCCGCCTTCGATGTGCTCCCTCATGTGCTCGGACGGTTCCGCGAGGCCTATCCGCGGGTCGACCTGGAACTGCACGAGATGCACTCCCACGAGGCCGTCAAGCAGCTGGAGCAGCGCACCATCGATGTCGCCTATCTGCGCCCGCCGATCGACTCGATGCAGGTCGCCCTGACGATGCTGCACCCCGACCGGCTCGTCGCCGTGGTGCCGGAGTCCCACCCGGCCCAGGAAACAGAGATTTTACTTGACGACCTGCGCGATCAGCCCTTCGTGACCTATGCGGCCGGCATGGGAGCGGGCATCAGCAGCTCGACCCTTCAGGCCTGCGCGGCCGCCGGGTTCTCGCCGCGCATCAGTCACACCGCCACGAGCACGCCGATGCTGATGAGCCTCGTCGCCGGTGGCGGCGGCGTCGCACTCGTCTCCCATCAGTTCTCCCAGATCCCCTACCTCGGGGTCCGATTCATCGGACTGCGCGACGAACGCGCCGAGAGCTATCTGGCCTTCGGCACGCGCCACGGAGAGACACTGCCGTCGATCCGCGAACTGCGCGCGATCTCCCTCGGCGTCTCGCGCGACCTGTACCCCGCCGCGCACCCGGAGGCCGGCTGAGCGCCGACGAGTCAGCGGCCCCGGGCGGTACGTCTCCAGGTCACTGCCCGAAGGGATGGAACAGCACCTTCACGGCGCCTTCGGCCTTGCGCTGGAAGATGTCGTACGCGTGGGGCGCCTGCGCGAGGTCGAGATGGTGTGTGGCGAAGGAGGCCAGCCCGAGCGGGTCGGAGGAGTCCTCGGCCAACGGGCGGAGATCGTCCACCCAGCGGCGGACATTCGCCTGTCCCATCCGCACCGACAGCTGACGGTCGAACATGCTCTGCAGCGATATCGGATCCATCGTCCCGGCGTAGACCCCGGACAGTGAGACGGTGCCGCCGCGACGCACGAGCGACAGGGCCAGATCGAGCGCCCCCATCCGGTCCACGCTGACCCTGGTCATCGCCGCTCGCGCCACCGGACCCGGAAGGCGTCCCACGAGCTTCTGCGCGGTCTCCGCGATCGTCGAGCCGTGCGCCTCCATGCCGACGGCATCGATGACCCCGTCGGCTCCTCGGCCGCCGGTGGCCGCCCGGACGACCTCGACGGGGTCGACCCGGTCGATATCGGCGACCTCGATCCCCCGATCGCGCAGCCGCGCCAGCCGCTCCGGCACCCGATCGAAGCCGATCACCCGGATGCCCTCATGTGCCGCCAAGCGGGCGGCCATGTCCCCGATCGGTCCGAGGCCGACGATCGCCAGCGTCTGATCGGCCCCGACCTCGGCGTAGCGGACGGCCTGCCAGGCCGTCGGCATCACATCGGAGAGGTACACATAGCGTTCGTCCGGCAGGTCTCCGGACACGGTGATCGGCCCGTAGTCGGCATGCGGCACGCGCAGATACTCGGCCTGCCCGCCGGGCACGCTGCCGTAGAGCCGGCTGTAGCCGAAGAGCGCCGCCCCCATGCCCTGCTCGCGGACCTGGGTGACCTCGCACTGGGTCTGCAGTCCCCGCTCGCACATGAAGCAGTGCCCGCAGGCGATCTGGAACGGCACGACCACCCGATCGCCGAGTTCGACATTCGCGACATCGGGGCTCTTCTCCACGACGACGCCCATCGTCTCGTGACCGAGGATGTCGCCCGGCGTCATGAACGGGCCCAGCACCTCATACAGGTGCAGGTCCGAGCCGCACAGTCCCGTAGTGGTGACCTGCACGATGATCTCGCCCGCTCCCTGCAGCATCGGATCGGGGACCTGCTCCACCCGGACATCGCGGCGCCCCTGCCAGGTGACGGCCCTCATCCTCGACCATCTTTGCGGCCCGTGTCGTCGATCGCGTACATCGTCGGCTCCTCTCGTCGGTTGGGGAGCACGTACCCCGTGGGGCGTCATTCCATTCACCGGAGGTCCCGTGGGGTACACCTGATGTGTCGAGAGGAGACACCGGTGAACCCATTGAGCCACTACCTGCGAGCCCATCTCGTCGGTGCCGCCGGCGGCATCGAACTGTCGGCCCGGGGGCGTCAGCAGCTCGACCCGGCGACACGCGCGATGATGGCCGAGCTGCACGAGGAGCTGAAGATCGAGCAGCGCGACCTGCGCGAGTTCGCCCGACGCACCGATACGACGATCCCGACGATCGGCATGACCCTCGCCCAGGCGGGTGAACGACTCGGACGCCTGAAACCGAACGACAGCCTCACCCACCGGACGCCGCTGACGGATCTGGTTGACCTGGAAGCCATGCGCGATGCGGTGGCCGGGAAACTGGCCGGCTGGCAGGCGTTGATCGCCTCACAGGACGAGCGCCTCGACGCCGGTCGCTTGGAGGAGCTGGTGGAGGCTGCCGAACGTCAGCACGATCGGCTGACCGAGGCGCACGCCCGCGCCGCCCAACGCGCCCTGAGCCGGCGATAGCCCCTCACCGATGCCGAACGGCCGGAGGGTGGGACACCCTCCGGCCGTTCGCGGTTCAGCTGCGAGTGATCAGCTGCAGCCGCTGGTGCTGCCGCAGCCCTCGCACACGTGGCAGGAGCCGGCCGGCCGCATCTTGGTGCCGCAGGTCATGCACAGCGGGCTGTCGATGGCGCCGCCGGTGATCTCCTCGAGCAGCTCGGCCGAGGTGTGCGCCGTGCTGGGAGCCGGCTTGGCCGACTCCACCTGCACCCGCGCCGACGCAGTGTCGACATCGGACTCGGCGGCGACCTCCTGCGCGACCCGTGCATCGGCCTTCTGCCGCGGCTCGTTCACCAGCTCCGCGGCCGTGCTGCCATCGCCCTCGGGACGCTCGTACGAACCGGTGTCGAGGTAGCGCTGCCGCTCCTCGGCCGAGTAGATGCCCAGCGCCGAGCGCGTGTCGAAGTCCAGGTAGTCCAGCGCCAGCCGACGGAAGACGTAGTCCATGATCGACTGCGCCATCCGGACATCGGAGTCATCGGTCAGTCCGGCGGGCTCGAACTTGAGGTTCGTGAACTTGCTGACGAAGGTCTCCAACGGCACGCCGTACTGCAGACCGATCGAGACGGCGATGCTGAACGCGTCCATGACACCGGCGAGGGTCGAGCCCTGCTTGCCGAGCTTGAGGAAGAGCTCGCCCAGGTCGCCGTTCTCATGTGCGCCGGAGGTGATGTAGCCCTCGGCGCCGCCGACGCTGAAGCTCGTGGTGATCGACTGGCGCTTCTTGGGCAGACGACGACGGATCGGCTTCTCGACGATCACGGTCTTGACCTCGGTCGCGGCCTCGGCGCTCGCCGAGGTGGCCTTGTCCTGCGCCTTCTGGCTGGACAGCGGCTGACCGACCTTGCAGTTGTCACGGTAGACGGCCAGGGCCTTGAGGCCCAGCTTCCAGCCCTGGAAGTAGATATCGGCGATGTCCTCGACCGTCGCGGTCTCGGGCAGGTTGACCGTCTTGCTGATCGCACCGGACAGGAAGGGCTGTGCGGCCGCCATCATCCGGACGTGACCCATCGGCTTGATGGCCCGCTCGCCCACCGCGCAGTCGAAGACCTCGTAGTGCTCGGGACGCAGGCCCGGGGCATCGACGACGTGACCGTGCTCGGCGATGTACTCGACGATCGCCTCGATCGTCTCGCCGGTGTAGCCGAGGCGCTTGAGCGCGACCGGGATGGTCTGGTTGACGACCTGCAGCGACCCACCGCCGACGAGCTTCTTGAACTTGACCAGCGAGAAGTCCGGCTCGATGCCGGTCGTGTCGCAGTCCATCATGAAGCCGATCGTGCCGGTGGGCGCCAGGACCGAGGCCTGCGAGTTGCGCCAGCCGTTCTTCTCACCGATCTTCAGGTTGGCCGCCCACTGCTTGGTGGCCTCCTTCTGCACGGCGATGTCCATCGCGTGCTTGGTGCGG
>JAEZEJ010000124.1 GCA_023417775.1 Actinomycetes bacterium
CGTGCGGGCCCAGCCGCGCGCGGGGCAGGGCCCGGGCGCCGTCTGCGCACCGACCACCGAGAACCTCACCGACGATGGACGGTTCCTCCCGCCTGCGGAACTCCGCGCGCGATTCGCCGCGCTCGGAGTCGACGGCGACCGTCCGGTGGCCGTCTACTGCGGCTCCGGCGTCACCGCGGCGCACGAGATCGCCGCCCTGGCGATCGCGGGTCACGACGCCGCCCTCTTCCCGGGCTCCTGGTCCCAATGGAGCCACCACGATCTCCCCGTTGCGACGGGGAGCGACGACCAGAGAGTGACCCGATGAGTGTCGAATTCGTGAGTCAGGTACACGTCCGTGACTCCTCCGACCAGTTCCCCAAACCCGGCGACGATATCGACGTCCCCTTCTTGCGACGGTACGCCGAGGCACTGGAGCAGGCGGGCTTCGACGCGACCCTCGTGCCGTACGGCTCATCGAGCTTCAGCTCCTATGGCGTCGCAGCGGCGCTCAGCCAGCTCACCGAGCGGATCGGACTGATCGTCGCCCAGCGGCCGAACATCTTCCACCCGACGGCCGCGGCCCAGGCCCTCGCCACACTCGACCAGCTCAGCGGCGGCCGGGCGCTCGTCCATGTGATCTCCGGCGGCAATGACGCCGAGCAGGCTCGCCAAGGCGACTACCTGACGAAGTCCCAGCGCTATGACCGCACCCGGGAGTTCATCGAGATCCTGCGGCGCGCCTGGACCGACGACGAGCCCTGGTCCTACGCCGGAGAGCACTACCGCTTCGACGACTACCGAGCCGGGCTCAAGCCCGTCGCCGGGGCCCTGCCGATCAGCTTCGGCGGCTCCTCGGCGGAGGCGTACGCCGTCGGCGGCGCCCTGGCCGACATCTACGCGCTCTGGGGCGAGCCGCTGGCCGAGACCCAGGAACAGATCGACGCGATCCGCTCGGCCGCACGCGATGCGGGACGCGTGGACGATCCGAGGATCTGGGTGACCTTCCGCCCGATCATCGCTCCGACCGACGAGCAGGCCTGGGACAAGGCCTACGAGATCCTCGGCGCGGTCAAGCGGCATCGTCGCGGCGCGGTCGCCGCGCCCCCGGAGAACGCCGGTTCCCAGCGTCTGCTGGCGGCGGCCGCCGCCGGAGAGGTCCACGACCGCGCGCTCTGGACGCCCCTCGCCTCCGCCACCAACGCGGCCGGCGCCTCGACCGCTCTGGTCGGCAGTCCCGAAACCGTCGCGGCGGCGATCCTCGACTATGTCGAGCTGGGGGCGGAGATCGTGTCCATCCGGGGTTACGACAATCTCAATGACGTCATCGCCTACGGCGAGCATCTGCTGCCCCTCGTGCGCTCCGAGCTCGCCGGCGCCGAGACGTCCCGGCCGGGGGCAGGTCGATGACCGCCCCGGCGCTCACGCTCGCGCTCCAGCCCCTGGGCGTCGGCAGCAACAACATCGCCTGGCGGCGGCCCCACTCGCAGGCCGAACGGCTCTACGACCTCGACCTGTTCACCGACCTCGCCCGGCGAGCCGAGGCCGCGAAGATCCACATGCTCTTCCTGTCCGACGGACTGACCACCGATGCCGCCCAGCCGTCGGGCCACTTCGAGCCGCTCACATTCCTGACCGCGCTCGGGGCCCGCACCCGCGAGATCGGCCTGGTGGCGACGGCGTCGACGACGTACACCGAGCCGTTCAACCTGGCTCGCCAGCTCGCTTCGATCGATCACCTGACCGGTGGCCGGGCGGGCTGGAATATCGTGACCTCCGCGTGGGGCGAGGAGAACTTCGGTCGGGCCCCGCTGGCGCATCCGGACCGCTACCGCCGTGCCCACGACTTCGTGCAGGCGGCTACCGATCTCTGGGAGAGCTGGGACGCCGATGCGGTCGTCGTCGACCGAGAGCGCGGCGTTCTCATCGACCCCGCCCGGGTCCGCGAGACCGGTCACGTGTCGGAGCATTTCAGCATCCGCGGTCCGCTCAACATCGCCCGGGCGCCACAGGGTCGTCCCTTCCTCTTCCAGGCGGGCTCGTCCCTCGACGGCTTCCGCCTCGGCGCCCGTTGGGCCGATGCGATCTTCGCCGCACACCCGGACCCCGACGACGGCGCCCGGTTCTACGAGGAGTTCAAGGCGATCGTCTCCGACACCGGCCGTGATCCCGATGCCGTCAAGGTGATGCCGGGCCTCTACGCCGTGATCGGCGAGTCCTCGGCCCACGCCCGTGAGCTGGCCGACGAGCTGGCCCAGCTGGAGGGCCGAGCCGATTTCGACGCCCAGCTGCGCACCTTCGCGCGCGGTGGTTTCGGCGGAGCCGATCTGTCCGGACTCGATCCCGATCGGCCGATCCCGGCCGATCGTCTCCCCGATCCTCAGACCGTCCAGGGGCGCCGTTCGCGCTACGAGCTCTACCGCCGCAAGACGCAGGCCGGTCACACGCTGCGCGACCTGGTGACCGACTTCAACGCCGCCGGCTCCGGACACTGGGCGCCGGTCGGCTCGGCCGCCGACATCGCCGACGAGATCGAGGACCGATTCGCCCGGCGCAGCGCGGACGGCTTCGTGCTGTCCTCGCAGACCTTCGACGGCTACGCCCGGCTCACCGATCAGCTGGTACCCGAGCTGCAGCGTCGCGGTCTCTTCCGGACCTCCTGTACAGGATCGACGCTCCGCGAGAACGTCTTCGCCCCGAGCTGACCCCCGCCCGTCCCCCCTCACCCGAAAGAAGATCGTCATGACACCTGTCTCACTCCGCCGCCTCGGCGGACTCGCCGCCGGAGCCGCCCTGGTCCTGTCCGGCTGCAGCGACGAAGGCTCGTCGGAGTCCGGAGGCTCCGGCACCCCCAGCAGCGGCGGCGAGATCACCTACGCGACCTCGGCGGACCCGATCTGCGTGGACCCCAACCAGACCGACCTGACGGCCAGCCGTGACATCGCGAGGACCTTCGCCGCCTCGACCCTGCAGGCCGATCCCGAGACGGGCGAGATCCTGCCGTGGCTCGCCACCGAGTGGTCGAGCAATGACGACGCCACCGAGTTCTCCTTCACCTTCCGCGATGACGTGACCTTCTCCGACGGCGATGTGTTCGACGCGACCGCCTTCCAGACCTTCCTCGACGGTGTCGTCGCCCTCGGCGGCAAGGCCGTCAACGCCTCGACCTATCTCGAGGGATACGAGGGGACGACCGTGGTCGACGACACGCACGCGACCGTGTCCTTCTCCGCCCCGAATGCGAGCTTCCTGCAGGCACTGACGACCGTGAACCTCGCCGTCCTGTCGCCGAGCACCTACGCCGAGACCACCCCGGAGGAGCGCTGCCTCGGCGAACTCGCCGGCGCCGGGCCCTTCGTCCTGGAGAGCTTCACCCCCGCCCAGTCGGTCGAGGTGACCAAGCGCGACGGCTACGACTGGCCGTCGGGTCTGGACCAGCACGAGGGAGAGGCCTATCTCGACAAGATCACCTTCCTCGTCGTGACCGAGGCCGGACAGCGCGTCGGCGGCCTGCAGTCGGACTCCGTCCAGGGATTCAACCAGGTGGCTCCCCAGGACGAGCCCGCCCTGGAGGAGGCGGGCTTCCAGCTGCTGACCGCGAACAACCCGGGGACGGTGTCGGAATACCTCACCAACAACTCCGGTCCGGTGCTGAGCGACCCGGCCGTGCGCGAGGCCATCCAGCTCGGAATCGACAATGAGGAGTATCGCGACACGCTGCTCCTGCCGCGGATCAATCTCGCGACCTCGATCCTGTCCTCGACGACGCCGCACTACACGGACTTCTCCGAGTACCTCCAGCACGATCCCGCAGAGGCCGAGCGCGTGCTCGACGAGGCGGGATGGGAGCCCGGCTCCGACGGCATCCGGGTCAAGGACGGACAGCGGCTGACCGTCGAGGTGCTCAACGGCCAGTCCGACGGGAACACCGCCCACGAGCTGCGGGCGCAGCAGCTGGAGAAGATCGGCGTCGAGCTGACCATCCGAGAGGTGTCGCGCGCCGAGATGCTCGCGGCCCTCGACAGCGGCGAGTACGACTTCGTGCCCTATGGCTTCACCCGGGCCGATGCGGCAGCGCTCAACATGCACTTCACGACGAAGCGCAACAACCCGCTGCACCTCGAGCCCTCGGTCCTCGACGACCATCTCGCGGCCGCCGACGCCGCCGCGGACCCCGATGACCGTCAGCAGGCGGTCGACCAGGCGGTCGAGCACATCCTGTCCAACCACCTGGTGATCGTGTTCACCGAGCAGTCGATCGCCCACGCGTTCAGCCCCCAGGTGAAGGATGTGTCCTGGCAGCCCGGTGTCCAGATCTCCTTCTACGACGCCTGGCTGGACAGCTGACATGAGCACCGTGGACGTCAGCCCGGATCCTGCCGAGGTGCCACCCTCACGCGGGGCCGGTACCGGCTGGGCCTGGTACGTGGGCAAGCGGCTGTTCGCCGGGGTCGGCGTACTCTGGGCGGCGTTCACGGTGTCCTTCATCGTCCTCTACCTGCTGCCCAGCGATCCGATCCAGATCATGTTGTCGGGCAGCGGCACGGAGTTCGTCGGGGCGGACGACGCCAAGGTCGCCGAGGTGCGGGCGGAGTACGGCCTGGACAGATCCGCGCCGGCCCAGTATCTGGCGGCCCTCGGCGGCGCCCTGACGCTCGACTTCGGCAGGTCGATCCAGCGAGGCATGCCCGTCACCGAACTGCTGGGCGACGCCCTCGGTCAGACGCTGCTCCTCGGTGGCCTGGCCCTCACGCTGGCCCTGGTCATCGGTTTCGCGGTGGCGGTGACCGCGACGCTCGCACCGTGGCGGCCGTTGCGGCAGGCGGTCCTCGGGCTGCCGGCGCTGTCGGTGTCGATCCCCACGTTCTGGAGCGGCCTGCTGATCACGCAGGTCTTCGCCTTCGGCCTGCAATGGGTGAACGTCTTCGACACCTCCAGTTTCGCCACCCTGCTCCTGCCCGCGACCACGCTGGCCATACCGGTCTCGGCCTTCATCGCGCAGATCCTCGCGAAATCGCTCGCGACGACCATGCGCGAGCCCTATGTGGAGGTGGTCCGTTCGCGCGGGGTCTCGGAGGCCCGGGTCGTGGTGGGCAGTGCTCTGCGCAACGCCTCCTTGCCGCTGCTGACCATGCTCGGCATGATCGTCGGCAATATCATCGCCGGCTCGGTGGTCGTGGAGACCGTCTTCAGCCGGATGGGCATCGGACGCATCACCTTCGAGGCGGTGAAGGCCCAGGACATCCCCGTCGTCATGGGTGTCGTGATGATCGCCGCCACGGCCTTCGTGCTCATCAACCTGCTCGTCGACATCGTCTACCCGCTGCTCGACCCGCGCGTCGACGTCGGCATCCGCCGGCGCTCGGCCGCCATCACCGGGGAGGGCATCGGATGACGGTCCTCACCTCCTCCGAGACCTCCCTCCCGGCCCGCTCGGGGTGGCTGCGCCGCGGTGCCCGGGGGGCCGCGCACGCACCAGGACTGACGCTGTCGGTCGCCGTGATCGTCCTGGTCGTCGCCTGGGCGTTCGCGCCGGAGCTCTTCGCAGCACAGGATCCGATCAACGGTGTGCCGCGCGAGAAGCTCACCCCGCCGGGTGCCGGGCACCTGTTCGGCACCGATCACCTCGGCCGCGACATCTACGCCCGGATCGTGCACGGCGCGTCCCTGACCCTGCGCGCCACGCTCGTCGCCGTCCTGGTCGGCCTCGTGGTCGGTGCGTTCACCGGGCTCCTCGCCGGCTTCATCGGCCGCTGGGTCGACGATCTCGTGATGCGGGTCGTCGACGTCATGCTGGCGATCCCGAGCCTGCTGCTGTCCCTGGCCATCGTGACCGCGCTCGGTTTCGGAACGCTCAATGTCGCGATCGCGGTCGGTATCTCGAATGTGGCCAGCTTCGCCCGCGTCATGCGAGCGGAGACCCTCAAGATCCGCGCCCTCACCTTCGTCGAGGCCTCACACGCGCTCGGCTCACGACGGGGGTACACGCTGCGCGCCCACGTCCTGCCGAACGCCGCCGGGCCGGTGCTCGCCCTGTCGGCCCTGGAGTTCGGTACGGCCGTGCTGGCGATCTCGTCACTGTCATTCCTCGGCTTCGGCGCTCAACCGCCCACGCCGGAGTGGGGGTCGCTGGTCGCGGACGGCCGCAATTACCTCGGGACCGCGTGGTGGATGACCACCTTCCCCGGACTGACCGTGGCCGCCGTGGTGCTGGCGGCCAACCGTATCTCTCGGCATCTGGAGGGACGCTGACATGTCCGCGCCGCTGTTGTCCGTGCGTGACCTCGAGGTCACCTATCGTTCGGGACGGTCCGAGACCCCTGCCGTGCGGAACATCTCCTTCGACGTCGCGGCCGGGGAGCTGGTCTCGCTCGTCGGCGAGTCCGGATCCGGCAAGAGCAGTACGGCCCATGCCATCGTGGACCTGCTGCCGGCCGGGACCCGCGTGGACGGACACCTGGAGCTGGACGGGACACGGTTGACCGGACTCACCGGCCGTCAGTGGCGGGCGATACGCGGCCGGCGCATCGGCTTCGTCCCGCAGGACCCGACTGCCTCCCTGAACCCCACCAAGCGGGTCGGCCGGCAGGTCGCCGAGGCGATCCGCGTCCACGACCGTGCGGTGCGCGGCGCTGACGTGAGGCGACGTGTGCTGGAGCTGCTGGAGGCCGTCGGCATCCCCGATCCGGATCTGCGCGCCGGCCAGTATCCGCACGAGCTGTCCGGCGGCATGCGCCAGCGCGTCCTCATCGCCGCGGCACTCGCGAATCGTCCGCAGCTGGTGATCGCCGACGAGCCGACCAGTGCTCTGGACGTCACGGTGCAGCGCCAGATCCTCGACCACGTGGATCTGCTGCGCTCGCAGCTGGGCCTGGCGGTGCTGCTCATCACGCACGATCTCGGCATCGCGGCCGATCGCTCGGACAGCGTCGTGGTGCTGTCCGAGGGGCAGGTCGCCGAACAGGGCAGTGTCGAACAGATCGTCGGCGGCGCGGCGCACCCGTACACGCGTCGGCTCCTGGCGGCGGTACCGCGGATCGACCACGGCCGGCTCCAATGGGATGCGGCCACGGCCACGGTCCGCCCGCGTCCGGTCGACGCCACGACACGCCATGACGACACACCGCGAGACGCCGTGCTGGACGCACGGGGTCTCAGCAAGACCTTCACGCGCGGGCGACGCTCGGTCACCGCGGTCGACGATGTCAGCGTGCGCGTGCCCCGCGGTGGAACGCTCGGGATCGTCGGCGAATCCGGTTCGGGCAAGACGACGCTCGCCCGTCTGCTGATCCGCCTCGAGTCGGCCGATGCCGGTACGGTGCGGCTCGACGGCGAGGACATCACCGGGCTCCGGGGAGAGGCGCTGCGCCAGCTCCGTCGTCGCGTCCAGACCGTCTACCAGAACCCGTTCGCGTCGATCGATCCCCGCTTCACCGTCGCGGAGACCCTCGCCGAGCCGTTACGAGCCTTCGGGGTGGGTGACCGGCAGAGTCGGCGATCGCGAGGAGCGGAGCTGCTGACGGAGGTGGGCCTGCCCACCCATTTCCTCGACAGGAAGCCTGTGGAGCTGTCCGGAGGCCAGCTCCAACGCGTCGCGATCGCGCGGGCCGTGGCGATCGAGCCGAGTCTCCTGGTGCTCGACGAGGCGGTCTCGGCGCTGGACGTGTCGGTACAGGCGCAGATCCTGGAGCTGCTCGCCCGGTTGCAGGCGAGCCACGACGTGTCCTATCTGTTCATCTCGCACGATCTGGCGGTCGTGCGGCAGATCAGCGACGAGGTCGCGGTGATGCGACGCGGGGTGGTCGTCGAGCAGGGACCGGCCGACGCGCTGTTCGCCGCGCCGCGCTCGGAGTACACCCGCGACCTGCTGGCAGCCGTTCCCGGCCGGGGCCTCCAGGCACCACTGCTCCAGCCGCAGCCGAGGACCCTCACCGAGCTGAGCGAGGGGGTCTCGTGAGCGAGCGGGCCGTCAGCGCGCCGGTCGAGGCCTCCGAGGCCGACCGGCTCGTCGAGACGGCGCGATCACTGCGTCCTCGGCTGGCGACCCTCGCCGGCCGCGATGACCGCTCCGCCGCCTATCCGGCCGAGTCGATCGCCATGCTGCACGAGGCGGGACTGCTCACCGCGACGGTCGGCCGCGATCACGGAGGCCCGGGTCTCGGACATCACGGCGTGCACCGCCTGCTGCTGGAGCTCGGCCAGGCCGATCCGTCGGCAGCGCTCATCGCCACCATGACCTTGGCGGTCCACCAGCGTGAGGCGACCGCGCCGGCGCTCCCGGTCGAGGTCTACGCGGCGGTGTTGCGCGAGTCCTGGGAACGACCGACACTGCTGAACTCGCTGCAGGTGGAGCCGGCCTTGGGTACGCCCTCACGGGGCGGGGTCCCCGCGACCGTGGCGCGCCGCACGCCGGAGGGCTGGCGGCTCTCCGGACACAAGATCTTCTCCACCGGCGCCCCCGGGCTGCGGTTCATGCTCGTGCTGGCCGCGACCGACGAGCCGGAGCCGCGGGTCGGCTCCTTCGTCGTGGACGCGAGCTCGCCGGGTGTGACCGTCGTACCGTCATGGGCGGCGACCGGCATGCGTGCCAGTCGCAGCGACGATGTCCTGTTCGAGAACGTGCTTGTGCCCCGTGAGTGGTCCATGGGTCTCGTGCCGGCCGGCGAGGGCCACGAGAACGCGACCGGGCCCGGCACCGCGATCCCGTCGATCTATCTGGGTGTGGCCCACGCGGCCCGTGACTGGCTGATCTCCTTCCTGCGCGAACGCGTTCCCGCCAATCTCGGTCATCCGCTGATCGAGTTGCCACGCTTCGCCGACGAGCTCGGTGAGATGGAACTGCGGCTGACCGCCGCGACCGATCTGGTCGCGGCGCTCGCCCGCGACGCCGACGACGCACGGGAAGTGGCGCGTGCCAGCGCCTGGGCCGCCAAGATCACGGCGCAGCGTGTCAGCACGTGGGTGGTGCAGCGCGCCGTCTCGCTCATTGGCAATCCCGGGCTCAGCACCGACAACCCGTTGGAGCGGCATCTGCGCGATGTGCTGTGCGCCGGCGTGCACTTCCCCCAGGAGGACACAGTGCTCCGAATGCTCGGTGGCACTGCGATCCGAACCCCTATCACCACCACGAAAGGTGCGCCATGAGCAGATACGTCATCGTCGGAGCGGGCGCGGTGGGCGCGACCCTCGCGGCAGCCCTCCACGAGTCCGGCCAGAACCACGCGCTGGTGGCGCGGGGTGCCCACCTCGATCGTCTCCAAACGGACGGGCTCACGCTCGTCCAGCACGGCGAGCCGCGCTCGGTCGCGGTGAACGCCGTGGCCGCCGACGAGGTCGAGCTGACGGCCGCCGACATCGTGGTGTTCGCGACCAAGACGCAGGACCTGGACACCGCCACCCGGGACTGGGCCTGGCGACCGGCCGGAGATCGGCACGCCGCCGAGGTCATCCCGGTGGTGACCCTCCAGAACGGCCTCGATGCCGATCGCATCGCGCTGCGGCGCTTCTCCCGCGTCGTCGGCGGCACCATCTTGACGCCCGCGCAATATCTGGAGCCGGGGGTGGTGCGCTCCGGCGCGGCCGATTCCTACGGGGTGCTGACGATCGGAGATGTGCCGTCCGGGGCCGGCGACCGGGTCCACGCGATCGCCGACGACCTGCGACGCGCTCGGTACATCGTCGAGGTCAGCGAGGACATCACCCGCTGGAAGGCCGCCAAGCTCCTGCACTCGGTCCGCAACGCGCTGGACGTGCTCGACGGTCCCGCCCACGAGCGCGATGCCCTCGCGGCGGCACTCGTGGACGAGGCCGAGCGGACCTTGCAGGCGGCGGGGATCGCGGCCGCCGCCCAGGAGGAGCGCACCGAGGACCTGTCCTCCTTCCGCCACGATCCCGCGGCGGGCATCGCCCCCGGCCGGCAGTCGACCTGGCAGAGCTTCGCGCGCGGCACGAGCAGCGAGGTCGACTATCTCAACGGCGAGATCGTCCTCCTCGGGCGGCTGCACGGCACGCCGACCCCCGTGAACGCCGCGGTCCAGCAGATCCTGGGAGACGCCGAGCAACGCCTCCAGGGTCCAGGAGCGCGCGGCACCGGCGAGGTCCTGCGGCTCGCCGACACACCATTCCTCGACCAGGTGGGAGTCCGCTGACATGACGACACCATTCACCGCCGAGAGCGCCCTCGCCTACTGGCACGAGCCCGATGGCATCCCACCGCGCGGCACGGTCGTGGTGCTCGCCGGCCGCGGGGAGACGAGCACGGTGTACGAGCGCTTCGGCCGGCGCATCGCCTCGGACGCCTACCGGGTGGTCGCCGTCCCTGACGCTCCCGACACCGTCGTCGACGGCGCGATCGCCTCGATCCTCGGTGCGCCGGACACTGTGGGTCCGATCGTGCTGGTGGGATCCGACACCGGCACAGCGGCCGTCCGGCGGCTTGCTCGGCGCCATCGCGATCAGGTCGCCGCGGTCGTCCTGGCGGGACTCCCGCCGTCGACCCCCACGGGTCGATCGCCCGAGGACGATGTCGTCGCGCGGACCTCGTGCCCCAACCACCGCCGGGTGCTCGCCGCCCATTCGACACGGGGTCTGTTCGCGCAGCCCCTCGTCGCGGGAATCGCTCCGGGCGAGGAGACCCTGCCGGTGCCCGTGCTGGCTCTGCACGGCGGCGCCGATGTGCTCAGCCCGGTGACGACAGCCGCCGACGACTATGCGCGACTCGGGGCGACCGAGGTCTTCGTCGTCGCGGAGGGGACCCACGACATCCTCAATGACGTCACCCATCGCACCGTGGCAGCGACGGTCGTGCTGTTCCTCGAGCGGGTGAAGGCCGGCCACGATCTACTCGAGCGGCGTTCGGTCGCGCGCTGAGGAGCGGCCGGATCGGCCAGGATCAGCGGGCGGCGACCCAGATGGCCTCGGCCGCGGGGAGGCCGAGGTCGAGCTCCACGCCGTCGAGGGTCACCTTGATGGTGCCGGCATAGGGATGCCGCTCGCGCACGTCCAGCAGCACATCGAGTGCGAGCCCCTGATCGGTGAGGTACCGCAGCAGATCCGGATCGGCATCCGAGACCCGCACCACCCGGACCTGCTCGCCATCGGCCACCTGCGAGAGCTGACGGGCGTCGAGCTCGGGCAGTCGGCCGTCCACGGAGGGGATGGGATCGCCGTGCGGGTCGCGCTCGGGATCGCCGAGGGCGACCGCGAGCCGACTCATGAAGAGATCCGAGACCGCGTGCTCGAGCACCTCGGCCTCATCGTGCACCTCGTCCCACGAGTACCCCAGGTAGTCGACGAGGAAGGTCTCGATCAGCCGGTGCCGGCGCACCATCGCGAGGGCGGCCTCGCGGCCCCGCTCGGTGAGCCCGATGTCCCCATAGCGCTCATGGGTGAGCAGTCCCTGCTGGGTCAGCTTCTTGAGCGTCTCGGACACGGTCGACGGGGACTGACCGAGACGATGGGCCAGCGCCCGCGACGAGATCGGCTCGTCGCGCCACTCGCGACTCGTCCAGATGACCTTGAGATAGTCCTGCGCGGACGCGGTCAGCTCGTCGGGATGCACCCTCTCAGGTTACGGGCTCACGCTCCGCTCGGGAGGGTCAGGCGGTCCGCTCGCGCTGCACGAGCCGCGGGACCAGACCGCGCTGCGGCGCGAGGAGATAGACGAGGACGTAGATCGCCGACTGGCCGAGCACGATCATCCCGCCCGGTGCCACATCGAGGGTGAAGCTCGCCGCCAGCCCGCCCGCGGTGGCGATCACCGCGAGCAGAGGAGCGAGCACCAGCATGCGGCCGATCCGGTCGGTGAGCAGCCGCGCGGTGACCCCGGGGATGATGAGCAACGCCACCACGAGGACCACGCCGACCGCCTGCAGGCCCACCACCGCCGTCACCGCCAGCAAGGTCAGCAGGACGCCCGAGAGCAGCCGCGGCGAACGCCCCATCATGTAGGTGTGGACGGGATCGAAGGCGTACATCGTCAGCGGCCCCCGCAGCACGATCAGCACGACCGCCACCACGATCGCGAGGACGACCACCTGGGTCACCTCGCCGTCGCTGACCCCGAGCACATTGCCGAAGAGGATGTGCCCGAGATCGAGATGGCTCGGCACGACGGACACCAGCACCAGGCCGAGCGCGAATAGGGTCGTGAAGACGACGCCGATCGCGGCATCCTCCTTCGTCGGCCCTCGGCGCACGACCGCGATCAACCCGACGGCGAGGAAGGCGAAGATCAGCGCGCCGACCGTGAACGGCGCCCCGACCGCATAGGCGAGCACCACGCCCGGCAGCACCGCATGGGAGACCGCGTCGCCGATCAGCGACCAGCCGATCAGTACGATCCAGCAGCTGAGCAGCGCGCACGCCACCGAGGCGGCGACCGCGACGATGGCCGCCACCTGCATGAACTCATAGGAGAGCATCTCGATCACGGCGTCCCCTCCCAGCCGAAGGCCTGGGCCAGCCGTTCCGGCGTGACCGTCTCGCGAACCGGTCCGGCCGCCACCACTCGCCCGGCGAGCACGACGGCGTCATCGCACCAGGTCTCCAGCTCGCGCACATCGTGGGTCGACACGAGGACGGTGGTGCCCTCACCGGCCAGCTCGCCGATGACCTGACGCAGGGCGAGCTCGCTGGGCCGGTCGACACCGGCGAAGGGCTCGTCGAGCAGGATCAGCTCGGCCCGCTGGGCGAGGCACCGGGCCACGAAGGCGCGCTTGCGCTGTCCGCCCGACAACCGGCCGAGAGGGCGGTCGGCCAGATCGCCCAGGCCGACGCGCTCGATGGCCCCCTCGGTCCGCTGACGTGCGTCACGCCCAGATCCGGCCCCCATCGAGACCCCCGTCCGGACCGTCACGGGGAAGTCGAGGTCGATCCGCTCGCTCTGCACGACATAGCCGATCCGGCCGGCCCGGCGCGCCTCGCGGGGCGTCGTGCCCAGCACGCCGACCGATCCTGCCGCGACCGGCAGCCGGTCGGCCACCACGTCGAAGAGCGTGCTCTTGCCGGCGCCGTTCATCCCGAGCAGCGCGCACACCCGCCCGGCGTCGATCCGCAGCGTGACATCGCGCAGGACCGTCCGGCGGGCACGGCGGACGGTCGCCCCGTCGATCTCGACGGCCCTCATCGCAGCGCGTCCACGATGAGGTCGACGGCGTGGCCGAGGAGATCGAGATGACTCGGGACCGGGCCGTCGGGGCCCGAGAGCGAGTCGACATAGAGCGTCCCGCCGAAGGGCGTGTCCGTGGCACCGGCGAGCTGACGCATCGTCTGGCTCGACACGGTCGACTCGCAGAAGACCGCCGGAACCTCGCGCCGTTCCAGCAGATCGTCCAGATCCGCGGCGCGGCGCGGCGTCACCTGGTGCTCGGAGTTCACCGGCCACAGATAGGCCTCCTCCAGGCCGGCGTCACGGGCCAGATAGGAGAAGGCCCCCTCGCAGGTGACCAGGAGCCGCCGCTCGACCGGCACCTCGGCCGCGGCCTCCCGGAGGCGTCCTTCGAGGGCGGCGAGATCGGCGCGATAGCGATCGGCGCGGGCGACGATGTCACCGCGGGCCTCGGGCACGAGGTCCACGAGCGCCTCCTCGATGCGGTCGACATAGCGTGTCGAATCGCGGGGAGACATCCACGCGTGCGGATTGGGCTCATCGGTGCCGTCGATCATGATCGCGTCGATCCCTTCGGCGGCGGCCACCCGCGGCACGTCCAGACGCCGCATGAACTGCTCGAACCAGGCCTCGAGCCCCAGCCCATTGTCGATGACGAGATCGGCATCGGCGGCCCGGCGCAGGTCACCCGGGGTCGGCTCGTATCCGTGCACCTCGGCGCCGATCGGCAGGAGCGACTCCACCCGCACGGCATCGCCGCCGACCACGCGCACCATGTCCGCGGTCACGGTGAAGGTCGAGAGCACGACCGGACGGTCGTCGGCGGCGTCCTCCGATGCCGCCGGGGCGCAGGCCGACACCGCCACGACCATCCCGAGAGCGGCCCAGCGCAGAATGTTCGGCATGCCGAACACTTTAGTACGACCCTACCGATGGCGTGCGCGCGGATGTCGAACTATCCTGGTGACATGACCGAAGTCCAGCGCCATCAGCTCCGTACCGGCACGGTGCGCACCGTGGCCTTCGTCGCCGCGCTCGTGGCCTTCCTCGCCGTGGCCGCGCTGATCTCCTGACGGACCCCGAGGACACGGCGATCGAGTAGGCACCGCGAGCTCTGCGAGTCCGCGGCGTCTGCGGCTCAGCGGTCCGCGAGGCGTCGCGGGTCGTTGCCCGGCAGGCCGGCGAAGGTCTGCGCGATACCGAGCCACTCGTCGGCATGCGCACCGCTCGCGCGCACCTCCACATCGTCGCGATGGCGTCGGCGGGTCGCGAGCAGAGCGAAGTCCCACGCATCGCCGACCACACGGTCCTCCGCGTCCTCCGGCCCCCAGACCCAGGGCTCGCCGCTCGGAGCGGTCAGCTCGACCCGCACCGGCACATCGGGGGCCTCCAGCCCGCGCATGAGGTAGGCGAAGCCGCGGGTCCGGACCCCGAGATGGCAGACATGCCGCACGCGGTCGGTGCGCGGCACCTCGAAGCCCAGAGCCTCCGCGACATCGTGGCCGTGGGCCCAGGTCTCCATGAACCGCGCCGTGGCCATCGAGGCCGGGCTCATCGGCGGCCCGAACCACGGCACCTTCTCCCCCTCCGGCACCGAGGTCAGCGCCTCGCTCAGCGCGCCGCGCCCCTGACGCCAGGCGCTCAGCAGCTGCTCGGGAGGTTCCAGCGCGAGCTCCTCGGCGGCCTCGTCGACGAAGCCCGTGGGGTTCTCCCCGGCCTGACGCATCAGCTCGTCGAAGGCGGCCCGGTCGGTGATCGCCTCGACCGATGCCTCGTCGGTCCAGTGCAGGTGGGCGATCTGATGGGCGACCGTCCAGCCCTCGGGGGTGGTGACGGTCCGCCAGCCGGCGAGGGGGAGTCCGGCGACCCAGCCGTCGAGCTGCAGGCTCTCGGCGGCGAGATCGTCGAGGATCGACTCGAGGACGGTCATGTCAGCGCTCCAGTTCATGGTCGAGGGTGATGGCCCAGGTGTCGAGGATGGCCGAGCGGCGGGCCGAGTCGTCGCTCAAGGTCGCGGCGAGGCCCAGCCCGCGGACCAGGTCGAGGGTCGCCTGCACCAGCTGGCGGTTGCGTCCGCGGCTCTCGTCGATCCCGAGCAGGGTGACGGCATGGGCATGGGTCTCGCGCCCGACGCGACGCTCGAGATCGCCGACCTCGGCCCGCAGGGTGTCATCGGTGCGCGCGGCGACCCAGAGCTCGAGGGCGGCGAAGAAGATCGGCGAGGTGAACTGCGCCGACAGCGCCTCCAGCGCCGCCCGCGTGCGACCCTCATCGGGCAGGCCCTCCAGGACGGTGTCCATCTCGCTGCGACGGCGTTCGGCGATGAACTCGACCGCGGCGACGACCAGCTCGTGCTTGCTGGGGAAATGATGCAGCTGGGCGCCGCGGCTCACCCCGGCACGCTGGCTCACGACCGTCGTCGTGGTGCCGGACCAGCCCAGTTCGACGAGCGAGTCGACCGTCGCCTCCATCAGCCGACGGCGCATCTGCCGGGTCCGCTCCTCCTGGGGTACGCGCACCGGAGTCTCTGCCTCGCTCACGCCGCCAGCATGGCGCGATGATAAGAAACAGTCAAGCCTGCCGGTAAGTTGACGGGGTCCCCGGACCGCCCCCGTCCGTCACCCGCAGGGCGAAATCCGCCGCATGGCGCACCGCCTCCCGGGCCTCCGGCAGGAGATCGACGAGCACCACGAAGACGTGCACCTGCCCCCGCCACAGGTGCAGCTCGACCTCGATCCCCGCCTCGGCCAAGCGCGCCGCGAAGGCCTCCACCTCCGGACGCAGCATCTCCTCCTCCACGGCCACCAGATGGACCGGCGACTCGATCGCCTCGGCCGCGTCCAGGGGCGAGGCGATCCCCTCGATCGTGGAGCCTGCCGGCAACCACCGCTCGCGGATCCGCGGCAGCCGCCGCACCGGCAGATAGGCATCGCGCACGCGGACGATCCGGATCACGTCCTTGTCCTCGCGCTCGGGATCCAGACTCAGCAGCGGGGAGAAGCCGATGAGGCCCGCCGGCGGTCGCAGTCCCCGCGCTCCGCACAGCTCGCCGACCTTCATCGCCAGATATCCGCCCGCCGAGTCGCCGCCGACGACGATCCGCCCGGGGTCGTCCACCCGGTCGAGCACGGCCGCATAGGCGGCGACGGCCTCGGCGACCGAGTCGACGATCGTGCCCTCGGGCAACATGATGTAGTCGACCGAGACCACGGCGCCGCCGGTCTGGCGCACCAGCTGCTCGCACATGCTGCGATGCGAGTTGATGCTGCCGGCGAAGAACCCGCCCCCGTGGAAGTACAGGAGGGTGAGACCGCTGGCGCGGCCCGCCGCGGGTTCCATCCACTCCGCTCGCACGCCGTTCAGGTCGACCGGCTCGGCGGTGATGTCGGCGGCGGGCGGACGGACCCGGTGGCGATCCAGCGAGCGGAGCCGTACGAACGTCCGGTCCCCGATCGGCGCGAGCCGCAGCAGCGGCTTCAGGAGAAGACGGGCGGCGCGCTCGATCCAGCGAGCTCTCCGGCTGGGGCGCTCGTGCAGCACCGCGGCGGCATAGGAGGCGCGCAGCGGCCCACGTCGCACCGACCGACGCCAGACACGCCGCGAACGGACCATGTCCCCACGATACGTGGCCGGACACGATCCTCCGGACACGCACCGGCCATCGCTCCCGCACCGGAGGACCATCCGCGTCGCCGCACGATTCGGCTACCGTTGAGGTGTGGTGACCTACGACGACATGAGCCTGGCGGATCTCCAGGTCCGCTCGCTCGGCGAGGCGCGCTACGACTCCCCCCTCGCCGAGTACGTGGCCCACCGCGCCACCAATGCGTACTACGTCGCGGAGGACGATCGCGTCCTCATCGACGACACCATCAGCCTGCTCGCCTCCCGCGGCGATGTCGCGCTCGAGGAGGTCCCGTCCTACGAGCCCGGCGGCCCGCGGGGCAAGATCTTCTTCGACCCGGCCACCACCAAGGCCGGCATCGTCACCTGCGGCGGCCTCTGCCCCGGGCTCAATGACGTCATCCGCGCCCTCGTCCTCGAGCTATTCGAGCACTACGGAGTCACGGATGTCACCGGCTTCCGCAACGGTTATGCGGGCCTCGCGCCCGGCCAGGCGCCCGACCCGATCGAGCTCACCCCCTCGTTCGTGCAGAGCATCGCCGAACGCGGCGGCACCGTCCTCGGCTCCTCACGAGGCAGCCAGGATGTCGAGGTCATGGTGGACACCCTGGTCGAGCGCGGGATCGACATCCTCTTCGTCATCGGCGGCGACGGCTCGATGCGCGGCGCCCACGCCATCCACGAGGAGATCGCGCGCCGTGAGTTGTCGATCGCCATCGTCGGCGTGCCGAAGACGATCGACAACGACATCCCGCTCATCGGCACCAGCTTCGGCTTCCAGACCGCCTATGCCAAGGCGGCGGAGTCGATCAAGGCGGCGCGGGTGGAGTCCGATGCGGCGGTCGGCGGCGTGGCGGTCGTCAAGGTCATGGGACGACACGCGGGCTTCGTGGCCTGCTACTCCGCCCTCGCCTATCAGGACGCCGACTTCGTACTGATCCCCGAGGTGCCCTTCTCCCTCGACGGCGAGAACGGCCTGCTCGCGCAGCTGGCCAAGCGCGTCAGCGAGCGCGGCAGCGCGGTGATCGTGCTGGCCGAGGGCGCCGGCCAGGACCTCATCCCCGCCAGCCGGCGGACCGATGCCAGCGGCAACCAGGTGCTCGGCGACTTCTCCGGCCTGCTCCGCGCCCGCATCGCCCGCGATTTCAAGGACCGCGGCCTGCCGCTCACGCTGCGCCACTTCGATCCCGGCTATCTGATCCGCTCGGTGCCGGCGGATGCTGCCGACTCGGTCTACTGCACGCGGCTGGCGCAGGTGGCCGTCCACGCGGCGATGGCCGGCCGCACCGATATCGTCGTCGGCCGCCCCCGGCACCGCTTCGCCCATGTGCCGATCGAGGAGGTCACCAAGCGCACCCAGCGGGTCAACCCCGACGGCGACCTGTGGCTGAGCGTCATGGAGTCCACCGGGCAGCCCTTCTCCATGCGCTGACCATCGCGCTTCTCTAGTGAAATGCGGGCTGTCCGAACTCTGGAGCTGATCTGATGCACATCGACCTCAACAGCGATGTCGGCGAGTCCTTCGGGCGCTGGGAGCTCGGCGACGACGAGTCCATCCTCCGGACGGTCACCAGCGCCAATGTCGCCTGCGGCTTCCACGCCGGCGATCCGACCACCATCGCCCGCACCTGCGGATGGGCGGTGGAGCAGGGCGTGGCGATCGGCGCCCAGGTCGGCTACCGGGATCTCGCGGGCTTCGGCCGGCGATTCGTCGACGCCACCGTCCGCGAGCTGACCGATGACGTCGTCTACCAGATCGGCGCGCTCCAGGCGCTCGCCGCCGCGGCCGGCGGCCGGGTCGTCTACGTCAAGCCGCACGGCGCGCTCTACAACACCGCGGTCCATCACGAAGAGCATGCTCGCGCGGTGGTCGATGCCGTCGCCTCGGTCGACCGGAGCCTGCCGGTCCTCGGTCTGCCGGGGTCCGAGCTGCTCGCACAGGCCGAGCGGCGGGGACTGCGGCCGGTGTACGAGGCCTTCGCCGATCGCGCGTACACCCCCAGCGGCACGCTGGTCTCCCGGCGCGCGGACGGAGCCGTGCTCGACGATCCGCGGGCGGTCGCCGATCGCGTCACCCGCATGGTCACCGAGGGCCTCGTGGAGGCGATCGACGGGACGCCCATCCGCATGGCGGTCGACTCGATCTGCCTCCACGGCGACAGTCCCGGGGCGGTCGCCATGAGTGTGGCGGTGCGCGCCGCCCTCGACGACGCGGGAGTCACGGTGGAGGCCTTCACATGAGGTCCCTGCCCTACGGGGACCGCGCCCTGCTGCTGGAGCTCGACGAGGACGAGGATCCCGTGGCCTGGGCCGCCGCGATCACCGAGTCCGATCTCGACCCGCTGGACGTCGTGCCGGGCGCCACCACCGTCCTGATCACCGCCGCCGCGCCCGATCGGATCGGACGGGTGCGCGAGGCCCTGCCGTCGCTCACGCCCGGCGAGCGGACCGCCACCGCGGCGGCCGAGACGGTCGAGGTGCCCACGGTCTACGACGGGCCCGATCTCGACGAGGTGAGTCGGCTGACCGGGTTGTCCCGCGACGAGGTGATCGCGGCGCACACCGGCCGGCCGTGGACCGTGGCCTTCGGAGGCTTCGCGCCCGGTTTCGCCTATCTCACCGGCGGCGACGAGCGCCTCGACGTGCCCCGGCGCGACGAGCCGCGCACCGCCGTCCCCACCGGCTCGGTGGGTCTCGCGGGCACCTTCAGCGGCGTGTACCCACGCGAGTCCCCCGGCGGTTGGCAGCTCATCGGCCGCACCGGGCTCACCCTCTTCGACATCGACCGCGACCCGCCCGCCCTCCTGCAGCCCGGCACCACCGTGCGCTTCGTGGAGGCCGTCCGATGACCACGATCGAGATCCTCGCCACGGGCCCGCAGGCCACGATCCAGGACCTCGGTCGCCCCGGCTACGCCTCGATCGGGGTCGGCCGCTCGGGGGCCGCGGACCGGCGCTCCTTCACCCTGGCGCATCGGCTCGTCGGCAATCCCGAGGACGCCGCGGCGATCGAGGTGCTGCTGGGCGGCCTCAGTCTCAGCGTCGACGACACCGTCGACATCGCGGTCACCGGCGCGGATGTCGAGGTCCACGTCGACCGCGGCGAGGGCCCCGTGCCGATGGGGCTCAACGCCCGCCACACCCTGCGGGCGGGGTGGACGCTGAGCCTCGGACGGGCCACCTCGGGACTGCGCGCGTATCTCGCGGTGCGCGGCGGCATCGAGGCTGAGCCGGTGCTCGGATCGCGCAGCACCGATACGCTCTCGGGCCTCGGGCCGGAGCCGCTGGCCGAGGGCGTTCGGCTGACGGTGGGCGCCGATGCCGATGAGCTGCCGGCCACCGACCTCGCTCCCGTCGCCCGCTTCGACGAGGAGGTCGTGACGCTGCGTGCCGTGCGCGGGCCCCACGACGACTGGCTGTCCGATGCCGACCGGCTGACCGGCACCACCTGGACCGTCTCGGACAAGGCGAACCGGGTGGGCGCGCGACTGCGCCCACCGGAGGGAGACGCGCTCCAGCACGCCGAGCCGGGCCGCCAGCTGCCCAGCGAGGGCGCCACCCGCGGGGCGATCCAGGTGCCGCCCAATGGCGAGCCCGTCCTCTTCCTCGCCGACCACCCGGTCACCGGCGGCTATCCGGTCGCGGCCGTCCTGCTGGACGAGGAGGTCGACCGTGCCGCCCAGTTGCGACCCGGTCAGCAGGTGCGACTGACCTGGTCCTGAGCGGGATGGCCCCGTCCTGCACCGACACGGAGCGCGCCCAGCGGCCTCCCGCGGTCCGCCGGTGCGTCCTCGGCCAGCGCGACAGCATGACCGCATGACCGCATGACGAGACAGTTGCCCATTTGATGACACATCTGTCACGCTCGGTACAGGTTCGCGAGCCAAGGAGCAGACATGACGAGTGACGACTGGTCGTTCGAGACCAAGCAGATCCACGCCGGCCAGACCGCCGACCCCACGACGGGCGCCCGCGCTCTGCCGATCTACCAGACCACCTCGTATCAGTTCCGCGACACGCAGCACGCGGGCGATCTGTTCGCTCTGGCCGAGCCCGGCAATATCTACACGCGCATCATGAACCCCACCCAGGACGTGGTGGAGCAGCGCATCGCCGCTCTCGAGGGCGGCGTCGGCGCACTGCTGCTCGCCTCCGGCCAGGCGGCCACGACCGGAGCACTGACCAATATCGCCGAGGCCGGCGACCACATCGTCGCCTCCGCCAGCCTCTACGGTGGCACCGACAGCCTGCTGCGACACTCCTTCCCGAAGCTCGGCATCACGGTCTCCTTCGTCGACGAGCCCAATGACCCGCAGCAGTGGCGCGATGCCGTGCAGGAGAATACGAAGGCCTTCTTCGGCGAGACGATCGGCAATCCCAAGGGCGATGTCCTCGATCTGGAGTCGATCTCCGCCGTCGCCCGCGAGGTCGGCGTGCCCTTCATCGTCGACAACACCGTCGCGACCCCCTTCGGCCTGAACCCGCTGAAGCACGGCGCCGACACCGTGATCCACTCCGCCACCAAGTACATCGGCGGCCACGGCACCGCGATCGCCGGTGTCGTGATCGACGGCGGCACCTTCGACTACGGCGCGCACGGCGACAAGTACCGCGGCTTCACCCAGGCCGACGAGAGCTACCACGGTCTCGTCTACGCCGAGGCCCTCGGCCCGGCCGCCTACATCACCAAGCTGCGCGTGCAGTACCTGCGCAATATCGGCCCGGCGATCGCTCCGTTCAACGCCTGGCTGCTCGCCCAGGGCCTGGAGACGCTCAGCCTGCGTATCGAGCGTCACCTGGAGAACGCGCGCAAGGTCGCCGAGTGGCTGGAGGCACGCGAGGATGCCGTATCGGTCCACTGGGCCAGCCTGCCGTCGAGCCCGTACCACGAGCTCGCCCAGCGCTACACCCCCAAGGGCTCGGGAGCGATCGTCACCTTCGAGCTGCCCGGCGGCCTGGAGGCCGGACGCCGCTTCATCGACGCCCTCGAGCTGCACAGCCACGTCGCCAATATCGGCGATGTGCGCAGCCTGGCCATCCACCCGGCCTCGACCACCCACTCGCAGCTCACGGCCGCCGAGCAGGCGACGGCGGGCGTGACGCCCGGGCTCGTGCGCCTCGCCGTCGGCCTGGAGGGGATCGACGACATCCTCGCCGATCTCGACGCAGGCTTCCGCGCGGCCAAGTGACGCACGAGCAGGCGATCGGCGACCTCACCCTGGAGTCTGGGGAGGTCCTGCCGGACGTCCGGGTCGCCTATGCCACCTGGGGCAAGTACGACGGCACGAATGCGGTGCTCGTCCTGCATGCCCTGACCGGCGACCACCTCGTCACCGGCGATGGCGGCTGGTGGGGCGAGGTCGTCGGCCCAGGCCGCGGCATCGACACCGACCGCTTCTTCGTCGTCGCCGCCAATATCCTCGGCGGATGCCGTGGGACCACCGGTCCGACGAGCCCCGGACCGGACGGCGTGCCCTATGGCTCGCGGTTCCCGGCACTGACCGTCCGCGACCAGGTGGCCGCCGAGGTCGCGCTGGCCGATGCCCTCGGCATCGACCGCTGGCACGGCGTGATCGGCGGATCGGCCGGCGGCATGAGGGCGCTGGAGTGGGCGATCGAGCATCCCGCGCGCGTGGACCGGCTCTTCCTGCTGGCGACGGGCGCGGCGGCCTCGGCCGATCAGATCGGGCTGGCGACCACGCAGAACGACATCATCCGCGCCGCCGGGCCGGTGGCGGGGCTCGACCTCGCCCGGCGCGTGGCACACCTGTCGTATCGCAGCGCCGCCGAGCTGGACGAGCGCTTCGGACGGGTGGTGCAGCCGGACGGCCGCTGGGCGGTCGAGTCCTATCTCCAGTACCACGGCACGAAGCTGGTCAAGCGCTTCGACGCGGATTCCTACATCGTCCTCAATGAGGCGATGAACAGCCACGACATCGGTCGCGGTCGCGGCGGGATCGCTGCGGCGCTCGACCGGATCACCGCGCGCACCCTCGTCGCGGGGATTGACTCGGACCGCCTGTATCCGCTGCATCAGCAGCGTGAGCTCGCGGACGGCATCGCGGGTTGTTCCGCGCTGGACGTCGTGGTCTCGCCCTATGGGCACGACGGATTCCTCGTCGAGTCGGAGGCTGTCGGCACCCTGGCGCACGCCCTCCTCACCGCCTGACCCCCACTCCCGCGGGCCGCGCCGGTCAGCCGGTGGGCACGGCGAGGGCGGCGACGAGCTGACGGTAGAGTTCCGAGGCCTCGAGCAGCTCCTGGTGGGTGCCGCGGGCCGCGACCTTCCCGTGCTCCATCACGATGATCTCGTCGGCATCGACGACCGTGCTGAGCCGATGCGCGATCGTCAACACGGCCCCGCGCTCCGCCTGCCGCCGGATCGCGCGGTGGATCGCGGCCTCGGTGATCCCGTCGACCTGGGCCGTGGCCTCGTCGAGCAGGAGCACGTCCGGCTCGGCCAGCAGTGCCCGTGCCACCGCGATGCGCTGACGCTGGCCGCCGGAGACCGAGGTGTCGGTCAGCGGGGTGTCCAGCCCGTCGGGGAGCTGGGCGACGAGCTCGTCGAGCCGCAGCTCGACCAGCACCTCGTCGACGGCCGCGGGGGTCGCCGCTGGATTGACGAAGCGCAGGTTCTCTCCGATCGTCCCCGGCACCACCGGCGTCTCCTGCTCGACATAGGCGATCCGTCCTCGGATCTGGGCCGGGGCGAGCGACTCGTACGGCACCTCTCCGAGCCGCAGTCCGCCCTCCTCGGGGTCCAGGAAGGCGAGCACGGCGGAGAGTACCGAGGTCTTGCCGGCACCGGACGGTCCGACGAGGGCGATGTGCCCTCGCTCCGGCACGGTGATGGAGACCCCGTCGAGAGCCGGATCGGCATCCTCGGCGTACCGCGCTCGCACGCCCTCGACCGCGATCCCTCCCGAGGAGGGCGCGGGCCCGGCGAGCTCCGTCCGGGGCTCGGGCTCCAGCTCGTCGATCTCGCGGATGCGCCCGGCCGCGGCGATCCCCGCCTGCAGGGCGGTCATGTTCTGGCTGAGCTCGGTGATCGGCCCCATGAGACCGAAGGCATAGAGCAGGAAGGCCACGAGGGTCGAGACCTCCATGTCCCCCGCGGCGACCCGGGCGGCGCCGACGGCGAGGATCACGATGATGGCCGCCTGGATGCCCGTCCACGCGATCGTCCAGGCGACCACCTCGCGCCGCACGGCGCGTACGCCGTGCACACGCGCCCGCCGGGCATCGTCGAAGAGCCGCTCCCGCTGCCGTTCCTCGGCTCCCGCTGCCTTGACGGTCTTGATGGCGCGCAAGGTGCCCTCGGTCCCGGCTCCCAGGTCGGCGAGGGCGCCTTGGGCCTGCTCCTGGGCCTGGGCGATCGCCGGCATCAGCAGCCCGAAGAGGACCGCGACGATGATCACGGCGGTGAGCGTCGCCGCGAACAGCACGAGATCCAGGACGGCCATGAGCACGAGCGTCCCGACCAGGACGATGCTGCCGTTGACCAGACCGACGAGGCTCGAGGATGCCGCCTCCCGCATGAGCACCGAGTCGCTCGTCACCCGGGTGACGAGTTCGCCGGTCGGCCGCCGGAGCAGCGGCAGCACCTTGGCGGACAGGAAGCGGGCGATCATATGGCGACGCGCGTCGAAGACGATGTCCTCGGCGAGGGTGCCCAGGAGGATCCACTGCCGCCAGCTGATCACCGCACCCACCAGGAGCAGCACCAGCAGGGCGACCACCGGGCCGGTGATCGAGCCGCCGGCCGCGAGCGTGTCGAGGACCCACTTGGTCACCAGCGGGGTGGCGAGCTCCATGGCGGAGGCGAACAACCCCAGGAACAGGGCGATGATCAGGGTGACGCGATGCGGACGCGTGAAGGACCACAGCACGGCGAAACGCGATCGCGAGTCAGTCATGCTCACTATTAAGACATAGCTGTCCTAATAACGACGGGTCAGGCGCAGGACAGGACACATTGGTAGCCTGCCGGAGTGAGCACCCCGACCCAGGACCGCACCCGCCGCGCCATCCTCCTCGCGGCGATCCGCGTCCTGGGCAGCAACCGCCGGGCGAGCATGCGCGAGATCGGCGAGGCGGCCGAGGTCGCCCGCAGCACCGTCCACCGCTACTTCGCGGACCGGCCCGCCCTCGAGGCCGCCGTCGGCAGCTTCGTCGAGGAGGAGTACGCCCAGATCGCCGAGGATGCCCGGCCGCGGGAGGGCACGGGGCTCGAGGCGCTGATGCGCCTGGCGACCGAGCTCTTCGACCGCCTCGACATCCTCGGGTGGTGGTTCCTGATGCCCGAGGACGAGCAGGCCCTCGAGGATCTCGAGGAGGACGAGGTCGTCGCCGCGCTCGTCGAACGAGGGCACGCCGACCACTCGATCGACCCGGTGCTCCCGGGGGCGTGGGTCAGTGACATGCTCTGGTCGCTGCTCTACTCCGCGAACGCCCGCACGCGCTCCGCCGCGCAGACCAGGGGCGAGGTGCGCAGCCTGTTCCTGCACAGCCTGCGCAAGTCCATCGCCATGGGCTGACTCAGTCCGTCACCAGGTCGGCGTATTCGGTGTGCTTCTGCAGGAACTGCCGGACATAGGGGCAGGTCGGGCGGATCCGCAGCCCGCGCGAACGGATGTCCTCCAGGGCGGCGGTCACCAGCTGGCTCGCCAGCCCCTGCCCCTCGAAGCGCTCGTCGATCTCCGTATGCGGCAGGACCAGGACGTCCCCATCGGGCTGCGCCACCAGCTGACCCGCCAGCTCGCCGTCGACGTGGATCTCGTACCGCTGCTCGGCCTCGTTATGGCTGACCTCAGTGCTCATAGTCCGAGCCTAGGGTCGCCCCGGTCGGCGCGCAGCCGCGCGCGTCAGGCGAGGACGGACTGCAGGACCGAGGTGAAGAAGCCCAGACCATCGGTGCCGGGACCGCACAGATCCTCGACCGCATGCTCGGGGTGAGGCATGAGCCCGACGACATTGCCGCGCTCATTGGCGATCCCGGCGATCTCGTTGATCGAGCCGTTCGGGTTCACGCCCACGTAGCGCGCGACCACCCGGCCGCCGTCCTCCAGCTCGCGGACAGTGTCGGGCGAGGCCACGAATCCACCCTCGCCGTTCTTCAACGGGACGGTGATCTCCTGGCCGGCGGCATAGTCGCGGGTCCAGGCGGTGTCGGCATTGTCGATGCGCAGCACCTGATCACGGCAGACGAAGGTGCGGTGATCATTGCGGATCAGCGCACCGGGCAGCAGGTGGGACTCGCAGAGGATCTGGAAGCCGTTGCAGATGCCGAGCACCGGCAGCCCGCCCTTGGCTCCCTCGATCACCTGCTCCATGACCGGAGCGAAGCGCGCGATGGCTCCGCAGCGCAGGTAGTCGCCATAGGAGAAGCCGCCGGGCAGGATCACGGCATCGACGCCCGCGAGGGTGTGATCGCCGTGCCACAGCGCCACCGGCTCAGCACCGGCGAGCCGCACCGCGCGACGGGCATCGCCATCGTCGAGGGATCCGGGGAAGGTGACGACGCCGACCTTCACGCGCCGGCCTCCACCCGCACCTCGAAGTCCTCGATGACCGGATTGGACAACAGCGTGCCGGCGATCTCGCGGACCTGGTCCAGCGTGGCCTCGTCGGTGTCCGGCACCTCCAGCTCGAAGCGCTTGCCCTGCCGGACATCGGTGACCGAGGTGAAGCCGAGGCGCGGCAGCGCACCGTGGACGGCCTTGCCTTGGGGGTCGAGGATCTCGGGCTTGGGCATGACATCGACGATGACGCGGGCCACGGGCGCTCCCTGGAACGACGGACGGGGTGACGGTCCGAGTGTATCGGTCCGTCACCCCGTCATCGGGTGCTGCCTCCCCGCGTGAGCGGTGAGCGGCTCAGCTCAGCTCGCGCTTGAGGATCTTGCCGGTGGAGGTCATCGGCAGCTCGTCGCGGAACTCCACGATGCGCGGGTACTTGTAGGCCGCGAACTGCTCCTTGCCCCAGGCGACCAGCTCGTCCTCGGTGATCTCGGCACCGGGCTCGCGGACGACGACCGCCTTGACCTCCTCGCCGTGCGACTCGTGGGGCACGCCGATGACCGCGACCAGCGACACCGCCGGATGGGTCATCAGCACCTCCTCGAGCTCACGCGGGTAGACGTTGTAGCCGCCGCGGATGATCATGTCCTTGCTGCGGTCGACGATGAAGTAGTAGCCGTCGGCATCGCGACGGCCGAGATCGCCGGAGCGGAACCACTCGCCGTGGATGGCCTCCTCGGTCGCGGCCGGGCGCTTGTAGTAGCCCTTCATGATGCCGTGACCCTTGATCGCGATCTCGCCGATCGCCTCCGGGTCCTCGGGGATCTCGTTCCAGTCGTTGTCGATGAGCTTCATCTCCACGCCCTTGACCGGCTTGCCGATCGAGCCGACCACCGGAGGCTCGCCCCACGGCGAGAAGGAGGCGACCGGCGAGGTCTCCGACAGGCCATAGCCCTCCAGGATCGTGACACCGAACTTCTCCTGGAACTGGCGGTGGATGTCACCGGGCAGCGCCGCGCCGCCGGCAGCGGCCACCCGCAGGTTCTTGGCGATCTCGGCGACATCGACCGTCTCGTCGAGGGCACCGAGCAGGCCCCAGTACATCGTCGGGACACCGGCGAAGAAGGTGACCTTCTCGCTGAGCAGCAGCTTGATCGCCGGCTCGGCCTCGAACCGAGGCAGCATCACCATCGTGCCGCCGTACAGGAGGGAGCCGTTCTGGATGACCGTCTGGCCGAAGATGTGGAACAGCGGCAGGACCGCGAGATAGGTGTCGGGGTTGTTCTCATCGGCCTGGAAGGTCGACTCGCCCAGCGCGGCGTTGTCGTACATATTGCGGTGCCGGAGCTCGGCCCCCTTGGGCTGACCGGTGGTGCCCGAGGTGTACAGGATGACCGCGGTGTCATCGTCATCGCGCGCCACGCTCTCGAAGACCGGGGGCTGCTCGGCGACGAGCGGGGCGTAGTACTCCGGTCCCTCCAGCGGCGCCGGGGCGGCCGAATCGAGCTTGATGAGGAAGAAGTCCTTGACGCCCTCGACCTGATTGAAGCCCTCCCAGGCGTGGTCGCCGATCGGCACACCGGGTGCGCCCTCGAAGGCGAAATAGGCCTTCGCATCGGAGTCGTCGAGGTGATACGCGACCTCACGCGCGGTCAGCAGGATATTGAGCGGCACCACGGTGGCGCCGGTCTTGAGGATGCCGAAGTAGACGATCGTGAAGTACGGCAGGTTCGGGATCGACATCGCGACCTTGTCGCCCGGCTCGATCCCCCGCGACACCAGCAGGTTCGCGACCTGATTGGCAGCCCCGTCGACCTGCGCATAGGTCAGACGCGTGTCGCCGAAGACGATCGCGGTGCGCTCGGGATACTTCTTCGCCGATTCCTCGAGGATGCGAGACAGATTGGCCACGGTGCTTCTCCCTGTGATCAGTGACAGTGACGATGTCACGTTCACTGTAACGGGCGTCTCAGCCGATGTCGCCAGTGACTCCACCATTCGGTGACGGCACGGAGAGCTACCAGGTCTGGCCGGTGAGCAGCTCGAAGGCCTCGATATAGCGCGCGCGGGTGCGCTCGACGATCTCGTCGGGAAGCCGCGGGGGCGCCTCCTCCCCGCGACGGTCCCAGCCGCTCGCGGGCGAGGTCAGCCAGTTGCGCACGATCTGCTTGTCGAAGGACGCCTGCGCACGACCCGGCTCCCACTCGTCGGCGGGCCAGAAACGCGAGGAGTCCGGGGTGAGCACCTCGTCGGCGAGCACGATGGTGCCGTCCTCGCGCTGGCCGAACTCGAGCTTGGTGTCGGCGAGGATGATGCCCCGCCCGCGCGCGGTCCGCTCGGCCAGGTTGTAGACGCCGAGGGTCAGATCGCGCAGGCGGGTGGCGGCCTCCTGGCCGATGGTCGCGGCGACCTGCTCGAAGCTGACGTTCTCATCGTGCTCGCCCGCCTCGGCCTTCGTCGCAGGGGTGAAGATCGGCTCGGGGAGCCGGTCGCCGTCGACGAGCCCGGGGGGCAGCGGCACGCCGCACACCTCGCCCGTGGCCTGATAGTCGGCGAGTCCCGATCCGGTCAGATAACCGCGGACCACGCACTCGACGGGGAACATGTCGAGCTTCTCCACGATGAGCGCTCGCCCCGCCACCGCCTCGGGCACGTCGGCGCTGACGACGTGATTGGGTACGAGCTCGGCGAGCTGGTCGAACCACCAGAGCGACATGCGGGTGAGGATCTCGCCCTTGTCGGGGATCGGCGGCACGAGGCTGAAGTCGTAGGCGCTGATGCGATCGGAGGCGACCATGAGGTAGTGATCGCCATAGGAGTAGAGGTCGCGCACCTTGCCCGAGTGGACGTGGGTCGCGCCGGGGATGTCGAGGGCCACGCCGACACCCTACCCGCGGGCGCCCCCGCCTGACCCGCCGCGCGTGACAGCATGACCCCATGGCCATCGTTCACCCCGACGCGACGATCACCCCCTCCAAGCATGAGCTGCTCGCCGCCTGGCTGCCCACGACCTCGTGGTGGCCGAGCGAGGAGCCGGTTCCGGCCCTCGCCGCCAATCTGCGCTTCGATGACCCGGCCGGCGAGGTCGGCATGGAGCTGCAGCTGCTGCCGCTGCCGGTCGAGGGCCGGTTCGCGGTCGTGACGCTGACCTATCGCGATGCGCCGCTGGACGGGGCCGATCTGATCGGCGAGATGGAACACACCGCTCTCGGTCACCGCTGGGTCTACGACGGCACGACCGATCCGGTCTTCCTGGCCGAGATCGGCGCCGTGATCGCCGAGGGACGAGGCGGCTCGGCCTTGCAGTTGCGCGACGGCACGCAGCTGGACCGGCCGGCGACGTTGGCGACCGGGCGCGGCTCGGGCACCGGTGCGGGCGATCCGCAGATCCCGCGCTTCGTGCCCGCCGACGTGCCCGAGGCGGCCACCGGCACGCTCGAGGCGACCTGGGGCGACCACCCCGAGCCGGTCGTCCTCGCCTGGCTCACCCACTGATCCAGAACGGGCCCGGGTGGTGGTCGACCACCCACCGCTTTCGGTCCCGGACCGAAAGCGGTGCGCCATCAACCTCTCGGCGGAGCCGAACAGGTCACCAGCCACCGCCGCACAGGACGGCGGCGATCAACGGTGAGCCATCGACCACCGCCCGCCAGGCCGGCGGCCCCGCGGGGCGAATGGGGCGAGGTCAGAGGATGTCGCCGGGCGTGTAGGCGGCGGCATCGGGATGGGCCCTCAGGACCTCGGCGATACGCCCGACGACCGCCTCCACCTGCGAGCGAGCGGCACCGGTGAACTCGATCGGCTCGGCGACGAGGGCATCGAGATCGGCCTGACTCAGACCCAGCCGGGCATCGGCGGCGAGCCGCTCGAAGAGATCGTTCTCGTTCGTGCCCTGTTCGCGCATCTCCAGGGCCACGGCGACCGCATGCTCCTTGATCGCCTCGTGCGCCTCCTCGCGGCCGACGCCGTGGCGGACGGCCGCCATCAGCACCTTGGTGGTGGCCAGGAAGGGCAGGTATCGGTCCAGCTCGCGCTGCACGACGGCCGGGAAGACACCGAACTCGTCGAGCACCGTCAGGAAGGTCTCGAAGAGGCCGTCGGCGGCATAGAAGGCGTCGGGCAGCGCCACCCGGCGCACCACCGACTCCGACACATCGCCCTCGTTCCACTGGTCGCCGGCGATCTCGCCGACCATCGAGGCATACCCGCGCAGGACGACCGCGAGCCCGTTGACCCGCTCGCAGGAGCGCGAGTTCATCTTGTGCGGCATCGCGCTCGAGCCGACCTGGCCGGGCTTGAAGCCCTCGGTCACCAGCTCATTGCCCGCCATCAGCCGCACCGTGGTGGCCAGATTCGAGGGGGCCGCGACGAGCTGCACGAGGGCGGTGACGACGTCATAGTCCAGCGAGCGGGGATAGATCTGTCCGACGCTGGTGAAACGGTGATCGAAGCCCAGGTGCTCGGCGACCCGCTGCTCCAGGTCCGCGAGACGTCCCTCGTCGCCGAGCAGGTCCAGCTGATCCTGTGCCGTGCCGACCGGGCCCTTGATGCCCCGCATCGGATAACGGGCGACGACCTCCTCGACCCGTTGCAGCGCCACCAGCAGCTCGTCGGCGACGGTCGCGAAGCGCTTGCCGAGGGTGGTGGCCTGTGCCGCGACATTGTGACTGCGTCCCGCCATCACCAGCTCGGCATGTTCGGCGGCGAGCTTCCCGAGGCGGGCGAGCGTGGCGACGGCCTTGTCGCGCACGATCTCCAGCGACGCGCGGATCTGCAGCTGCTCGACATTCTCGGTCAGATCGCGCGAGGTCATGCCCTTGTGGATGTGCTCGCTGCCCGCCAGCGCGGCGAACTCCTCGATCCGGGCCTTGACATCATGGCGCGTGACCCGCTCGCGGGCGGCGATCGAGTCGAGGTCGACCTGGTCGACGACGGCCTCGTAGGCCTCGATGACGCCATCGGGGGTCTCGACGCCGAGGTCGCGCTGCGCCTTCAGCACCGCGATCCAGAGCTGTCGCTCGAGGCGGATCTTGTGCTCCGGCGACCAGATCTCGGCGAGCTGGTCGGAGGCGTAGCGGGAGGCGAGAACGTTGGGTGCGGTCACTCCCCCAGTATCGCAGCCGCCGGCTCCACGCCGGAGCGGTGCTAGGACTCGCCCCGCTTGAGCGACCAGAGATGGAGATGGTCGTATCCCTTGACCGAGATGCGACGCGCCCGCCTCAGCCGCCAGCGCTCGTCCTCGGCCTGGAGTTCCCCGGCCAGCTCGTCGTCGACGAGCACCCTCCCCGGCCGGGCCGAGGAAGTCAGCCGCGCGGCCAGGTTGACCGTCGAGCCGAACAGGTCGCCCAGCCGGGCGACGACCGGGCCGTAGGCCATGCCCACGCGTACCTCGGGGAACCGCTCGTCCGTCTCGGTCCGCTCGACGAGCCGCTGAGCGAGTTCGGCAGCCTCGGACGCGCTCTCCAGCACGAACATCGCCTCATCGCCGATGGTCTTGACCACCTGACCGCCGTGCTCGACCACGAGCTCGGTGGTGACCCGCTCGAACCACTCGACCATGTCGCCGAGGTCACGGGCGTTGAGCTGGCGGCTCCGGGCGGTGTAGCCGACGATGTCGACGAATCCGACCACCACGGGCGCCTCGCCTCCGGCGGCGACCTCGCCGAGGGCGATGCGGCTCGCGGCCGCGAGCAGATGCCGCCGCCAGACATAGCCCTGGAGCGCCTCCACCGTCGGGATCACCTCGGCGAAGGCGTCGATCGGCGTCGGCTCCCCGTCGCCCTCCGCATCGGCCGCGAGGGCCGAGAGCATGACCCGGATGTGCCAGTCGGCGAGACGAGCGAAGGCCCGGCCGGTGGAGCGGACGAACTGCGGCAGCCGGTCCCGGTCGAGCACGCCTAGGTCCACCAGCCGCTCGGTCAGCCGCAGAGCCTCGACATCGGCGGGCAGGAAGCCCGGATCGTCCTCGTCGACCGCCGGGAATCCGAGGTACCGCCACAGCGCGTTCGCGGTGTCGAGGTCGACGCCGGCAGCCTCGGCCACCTCGGACTGCCGCAGGGTGGGCTCCTCGTCGAAGAGGAACTGCGCGGCGACGTCGATCAGCAGCGACGGATCGAAGGCGTACTCGCCCGGACGGGGCTCCTCGGTGCTCACGTGAGCGATGCTAGGCCCTCAGCGGTGCCGCGACGCTCCCTCCGGCAGGCATCCCGGCCGTTGGGCGGTGAGCTGTCCCACACTCGGGGGCCCGGATGCGGGATGCTCCACCGCCGGGCGCGACAGGGGATCCCGAGCGACGGGACCGGGTCAGAGCGCGATCTCGCCGCGCTCGGCCGCCAGCGCGATATCGGTGCGATGATGCGCCCCGCGGATGCCGATCCGGTCCACCCCCGCGTAGGCGCGCTCGCGAGCCTCGGCGAGCGAGTCGCCGACGGCGGTCACCGCCAGCACGCGCCCGCCCGCCGTGACGAGTCCTCCATCGGCGTCCCTGGCCGTGCCGGCCTGGATGACGTCGACACCCTCGATCTCCTCGGCCGCGTCGATCCCCTCGATGACATCGCCCTTGGCCGGCGAGTCGGGGTAGTTCTCGGCCGCGACCACCACCGTCAGCGCGGCGCCCTCGCGCCACTGCGGGAGACCGACCTCGCCCAGAGTGCCCTGGGCAGCCCCCATCAGCAGCGCGGAGAGGGGCGTCTCGAGCAGCGCGAGGAGGGCTTGCGTCTCCGGATCTCCGAAGCGGGCGTTGAACTCCACCACCCGCACCCCGCGGCCGGTGAGCGCGAGACCCGCGTACAGCAGCCCCGAGAACGGGGTGCCGCGGGCGGCCATCTCCTTGACCGTCGGGATGAGCACACGGCGCGAGACCTCCTCGACGAGATCGTCCGGTGCCCAGTCCAGCGGCGTATAGGCGCCCATGCCGCCCGTATTGGGGCCGGCGTCGCCGTCATAGGCACGCTTGAAGTCCTGGGCCGGGCGCAGCGGCAGCACCGTCTGGCCGTCCGTAATCGCGAACAGCGACACCTCGGGGCCGTCGAGGAACTCCTCGATCACGACCCGATCGCAGGAGGCGGCATGCGCCTCCGCCGCGGCGCGGTCGTCGGTCACCACCACACCCTTGCCGGCCGCCAGGGCGTCGTCCTTGACCACATACGGCGGGCCGAAGGCGTCGAGCGCGTCGATCACCTGCTCGGGGGTCTCGCAGACCCGCGCCAACGCGGTGGGCACCTCCGCGGCGGCCATGACCTGCTTGGCGAAGGCCTTCGAGCCCTCCAGCTGAGCGGCCTCGCCACTCGGGCCGAAGCAGGCGATCCCGACCCCGCGGACGGCATCGGCGACCCCGGCGACGAGCGGCGCCTCCGGGCCGACGATGACGAGATCGATCCCCAGCGACGAGGCGAGGGAGGCCACCGCCGCGCCGTCGAGGGGGTCGACCTCGTGCAGCTCGGCGACACGCGCGATGCCGGGATTGCCCGGAGCGGCGTGGACCTCGGTGACGTGGGGATCGCGCGAGAGCGCGAGGGCCAGGGCATGTTCGCGGCCGCCGGTGCCGATGACGAGCGTCTTCACGGGCCACCAGCCTACGGGGCTTCCCACCGGTCGCCGTCAGGAGTTCACTGGGAACGGACGAAAGGAATCCCCATGACCACCCGACTCACTCCCTATCTGCACTTCGACGGCGACGCCCGCGAGGCGATGGAGTTCTATCAATCGGTCTTCGGCGGGACACTCGATCTCGTCCGCTATGCCGATATGGGCGAGCACGCTCCGGCCGATGCCGATCGGATCATGCACAGTTATCTCGCCACCGAGGAGTTCGATCTGATGGGCGGCGACGTCCCCACCGGGCAGACTGCGCCCAGCCCGCCGGGCCACGGGATCGCGATCTCGGCCCAGGACAGCCCGGCGACGCGCGCCTACTTCGAGAGGCTCGTCGAGGGCGGCACCGTCATCGTCCCCCTCGGCGATGCACCCTGGGGCGGGCTCTTCGGCATGGCGGCCGATCGCTACGGCATCGAGTGGATGACCACCCTCGCGCCCTGACCGCCCCCGGGTGCAGCGGTACGTCATCACCCCTTCCTCACCCGGGCAGGTGGCCGGGAAAGGTCGACAGCGCACCGCCGCCGGCCGGGTCGAGGCACCCGGTCGGCCAGGCTCAGAGGAGGTCGTGGACGACGATGGTCTCGTCGCGGCCGGGGCCGACGCCGATGGCCGAGATGCGGGCCCCGCTCATCTTCTCGACGGCCTCGACATAGCGCTGAGCGTTGACCGGCAGATCGTCGACCGAGCGCGCCCCGGAGATGTCCTCGGTCCAGCCGTCGAAGTACTCGTAGATCGGCGTCGCGTGGTGAAAGCCGGTCTGCGTCATCGGCATCTCGTCGACCCGCTCGCCGTCGACCTCATAGGCCACGCACACCGGGATGCGGTCGAAACCGGTGAGCACGTCGAGTTTGGTGAGCACGAAGTCGGTGAGACCGTTGATCCGCGCCGCATAGCGGGCGATGGGCGCGTCGTACCAGCCGCAGCGCCGCGGGCGGCCCGTCGTGGTGCCGAACTCGCCGCCGTTGTCGCGCAGCCGTTCGCCATCGGCATCGAAGAGCTCGGTGGGGAACGGCCCCTCGCCGACGCGGGTGGCATAGGCCTTGACGATGCCGATGACACGCGTGAGCCGCGTGGGCGGGATGCCCGATCCGGTGCAAGCCCCGCCGGCGGTGGCCGACGAGCTGGTGACGAAGGGGTACGTGCCGTGGTCGACGTCCAGCAGCGTGGCCTGGCCCGCCTCCAGCAGCACGGTCTCGTCGGCGTCCAGCGCGTCGCCGAGCAGCAGCGACGTGTCCGCGACCATGGGCCGCAGCCGGTCGACATAGCTCAGCAGCTCCTCGACCACCTCGTCGACCTCGACCGAGCGCCGGTTGTAGACCTTGGTGAGGATCTGGTTCTTGAGCTCCAATGCCCCCTCGACCTTGGCTCGCAGGATCTTCTCGTCGAAGAGGTCCTGCACGCGCACGCCGAGGCGGTTCATCTTGTCGGCATAGGTGGGTCCGATGCCACGGCCGGTCGTGCCGATCTTGCGGCTGCCGAGGAAGCGCTCGGTGACCTTGTCGAGGGTGCGGTTGTAATCGGCGATGACGTGGGCATTGGCCGACACGACCAGCTTGGAGGTGTCGATCCCGCGCGCCTCCAGCCCGTCGATCTCCTCGAAGAGGACACCGAGGTCGACCACGACGCCATTGCCGATCACCGGCGTGCAGCCGGGGCTCAGGATGCCGCTGGGCAGCAGGTGCAGGGCGTACTTCTGGTCACCGATGACGACCGTGTGTCCGGCATTGTTGCCGCCATTGAACTTGACCACGTAATCGACCCGGCTGCCGAGCAGATCGGTCGCCTTGCCTTTGCCTTCGTCGCCCCATTGGGCACCGACGATGACGACTGCGGGCATGGAGTTGCACCACCTCAGGGCATGCGGAAAGCCCCGCGTGGGGCCCTTACCCGCGCATTCTACCGAAGCCGGCAGGTCGACAGCGCGCTCCGGCTCCGTCGGGGCCGTAGGCTGGCGGAGCCATGCCACGCCTCCTCGCGATCACCAATGCCTCCGCCGGAACCTCGACGACCACGTCGGTCGACTCCGGTGTCGACGTGCTGCGCCGCCGCTTCGATGTCGACGTGGTCGCCACCGGCTCCGCGGACGAGCTCGACGCAGCCCTCGCCGACCGCCCCGACCTCGACGCGGTGGTCGCCTTCGGCGGCGACGGCAGTCTGCACGCCGTCGTCGAGGCGGTCCACCGCGCCGGGCGGCTCGACTCGCTCGCGGTGGGGCTGGTGCCGCTCGGCACCGGCAATGACTTCGCACGGACCCTGGGACTGCCCCTCGACCCCGCGTCGGCGGCGGAACGGATCATCGCATCCGACGGCCGTCGCATCGACGTGCTGGAGGACTTCGGTGGCGCGATCGTGGTCAACGCTGCCAGCATCGGCCTCGGCGCCGAGGCCGCGGTCCGCGCCAAGCGCTATAAGAAGCGGTGGGGGCCGCTGGGCTATGCGATCGGTGCGGCGAAATCCGCCTTCGTGCCCGATGCGAAGGTCGACGTGACCATCGATGGTCGCCGCGTGCGCCGCCGTCACGGGCACATCACACAGTTGTCGGTCGGCAACGGTCGCTTCGTCGGCGGCGGCACGGAGCTGTTCCCGACCGCCGAGATCGACGATGGGCAGATGGACGTGCAGGTGGTCTTCGCGCACACCCTCGCCGGGCGCGCTGCCTACGTCGTGCGGCTGCTGACCCGCACGACCGACGAGTCGCCCCTCGTGCACTACGAGCGCGCACAGCGCGTGGAGGTGCACGGTGACGGGCTGCGGTGCACGAGCGACGGGGAGATCAGCGATCCGTGCCCCGATCACACCTGGCACGTCCTCCCGGCGGCACTCACCTTCCTGGCCTGACCGCGCCTCGGCCGTCGCCAGACGAGGTGGGGTCGACGGCCTGCCGCCGCGAGCTCAGCCGACGAGGACGGCGTAGCCCTCGGGACTCGACTCGCGGAGGAACTCCCGGCAGCGATGGGCCTCGGCCTCGTCGCCGACCCGCTCCGATGCCGTCGCGAGAGCGGCGAGCGAGCGCAGGAAGCCGCGGTTCGGCTCATGCGACCACGGGACCGGGCCATGGCCCTTCCAGCCGTTGCGCCGCAGGCCGTCCAGTGAGCGGTGGTACGAGGTGCGCGCGAAGGCGTAGCCCTCCAGGTCGCGGCCCTCGGCGAGCGCCTCGGCGGCCAGCAGGGCCCAGGCGACGGTGGAGTCCGGGTGGGCCGTCGCGACCTCGGCGGGCGTCGCGCCGGCCTCCAGATCGGCGGCACCGGGATCCACGGGCAGCAGGGTCTCCGGCGGTTCTCCGAGCAAGTTGGTCATACCCACGAACCTAGGCCGTGCCTGGTAATCCCCGCCGTGGGCACCTCGCTCCCGGAGCCGCGGATCACCAGGCACGACCTCCCCCGTCGGGTGAGACTGTCGGAGGAACGTGTCACGGTGTGACCGACGACAAGGAGATCTCATGCTGCCCCTGACGCCCGAGCCCCTCGATGACGTGACCTGGTTCGACACCGAGCGCGTCCCCCTCGCCGTGGCGGTCTACGAACGGGTCACGATGGAAGACCTGCGTGACCTCTTCGACCACACCTTCACCGCGATGGGCGGCGCGATCGGTCGCGGCGATCTCGTTCCCGCCGGTCCCGCTCTCGCCCTCTACCGGGGCGACCCGCGCGGCACCTTCGATATCGAGATCGGCTTCCCGGTCCGCACGCCCTGGTCGGGTCCGATCGACGCGGACGGGGTGACCGTCGTGGCGAGCGAGTGGCCGCCCGGTCCGACGGCGGCCCTCAGCCATGTCGGCGGCTACGACGGGCTCGGCGGCAGTTGGGAGCGGCTGATGGCCGCCGCAGGGTCCGCGGAACGCGGCGAGCCCGTGGCCCTCGGCGAGGTCTACGTGACCGAGCCCTCGCCCGATGCCGATCCCGCGACGCTGCGCACCGATCTCCTGGTGGCCCTCGAGGACACGAAGGGCCGGTGACGCGGTAGCGT